>CAYPWB010000566.1:0-3654 GCA_964414315.1 uncultured Planctomycetaceae bacterium
TCCCGTCGATGGTGGCCACCACCGCGTGCCCCGGCTCGGCATAGCCGGCGAAGTGTACCGTGCCGGCTACGTCGCGCCCGGTAAGCTGGTTCTTCGCGTTGCTGGTGAGCCCCGCCGCCGTGCCGCTCTGTTCGACGTTCGAGGTGCGGTTGCCGATGCCGTCGTAGCCATAGGCGAAGAACCGGCCGGGCACGGCCGCGTCGCCGCGCCGGGCGACGGCCACGGCCAGGTGGTCCTTCGGCGGCACGACGGCCGCGGGCAGCGTGGGCGTGGCGGCCGACGCGACGGGCGAATACTCGCTCTCGCTCTGCTCGTTGTACGCCCGCACGCGGTAGTAATAGGTGGCCCCGGGCGTGCGGCCGGGGTCGGACAGGACGGTGATGCCCGCGGCGACGTCGGCGATTTGCGTCCAGCCGCCGGTGCCCGTATCGCTCCGCTCGACCTCGAAACCGTCCTCGCGGCGCGACGTGTCGAGCCAGGCCAGGTCGATGCGGGTGGGCGAGACGGCCGTGGCGATGAGCGAGGGCGGCGCCGACGGGCCGGCGTCGGCCGAGTAGTTGTCGACGTACACGACGTGGTCGCTCGTGTCGGTCACCTCGCAGCCGAAGTACAGGCCGATCGACCCGATGTCCGTCAGGCCGGTTTCGGTGGCCGTGAGGGTCCAGGCGGCCGGCTCGAGCGCGTCGAGGGCCCAGACCTTGATCTTCACGTTGTCCTGGGCCTCGTCGGTCACCGCCACGCGCAGGTAGTACGGCTCGCCGGCCACCAGCGTTACGTTGCCGGTGGCCAGGTTCGCGCCCGTGCCGTCGGCGTTCTCCTTGCGGATGCGGACGGCCGGGTTATTGGCGTCGTCGCCCACGTGGGCGTGCAGGTACACGTCGTCGAACCCGCCGCCGAAGGCGTCGCCGTCGAACGTGCCGCGCACGACCATGCCGAACCGGTCGTCGAGGTCGGGCAGGATGAAGATCACCCGCTGATCGGCGTTCCGCGTGGCCACGTCGGCCAGGTGGGCCACCACCTCGGCCTTCTCCGGGTCGTTCGGCGCGGTCGTGGCCGCGACCACGAGCTTGCCCATAAGCCCCTCGGTGGTGGCCGTGAGCGTCAGGTCGGCATAGTCGGAGGAACGCTCGAACGACCAGGCGTCCGGCCAGTCGGCGTCGTCCGCGCGGGTCCAGTCGTCGCCCAGCAGCGGGTCGGTGACGCGGACCGCCAGGTCGTCGACGTACATGGTGCGGGCGGCCGGGTCGCCGGGGTCGCCGGGATCGTTCGCCCGCGCGCCGAAGAACAGCCCGAACCGGCCGAAGCCTAACTGGCGGCCGCTGTGCAGGCCGGCGTCGGTCGTGTCGAGCGTCCAGTTGGCCGGTTCGTCGCCGGAGGCGGGCCACAGCTTGACCTGCACGTCGGTCGTGCCGGCGCCGTTGTCGGCCACCTTCAGGCGCATGCGGTAGTCGGTATCGGCGGCCACGGTCGAGCCCATGGTGGCCGAATCGTCGACGTCGCGGCCGAGGCCGGTAACGTCCTTGCGCAGGTGCAGGCGGTTCGAGCCGGCCTCGACGTAGGCGATCAGGGCCAGGTCGTCGAACCCGCCGCCGAAGGCGTCGCCATCGTAGCGGCCGCGGGCGACCAGGCCGAAGCGGTCCTCGTCCCCGGTGAGGCGGAAGGTGACGGTCAGATCGACGTCGCGGCCGAACTCGCCCTCGCCGGCCATGTAGGCGACCGACTCGGTCTCGTGGCCGTCCATCGTCAGCGTGACCTTGCCGCGGTCGTCGTCGAGCACGGCCGTGCGGCTCGGGCCGGCCTGCTCGGAGGCGTCTTCCCATCGCCAGCTTGCGGGCCAGGGATCGTCGTCGTCGCCGGCCCAGTCTTCGCCGAAGGTAAGCGCGTCGTCATGGGGCACACCCACAACGGCCCCGCCCGCGTCGACGGCCGGCTCGGCGTCGTACCGCAGGTGCCAGCCGAACTCGTCGGCCGTGGCCGTGCTGGGCCGGTAGGCGAGCACGCCGACGTGGGTCTTCTGGTCGACCAGGTTGTAGGCGTACGCGTTGGCGTACACGGTGGGCCCACCGTCGATGGCCGTGGCCTGCGCGCTGAGGCGGTTCGTGTTGCCCTCGTAGGTGCGCGCGAGCGTCATGGCCCCGCCGAACGTGACGTTCTTGGGCAGGTGCGAGTTCGGCTCGTAGGTCCAGGTGTACGCGGTGCCGCCGGAGTTGACGCCGGCGGAACGGCCGGTGGGGCCGTCGTAGCCATAGGTGTAGTTCAGCAGCGTTTGCTGGGCGTCGTCCTTCAGCGCCACGCCGATGAGCCGTCCCAGCCCATCGTACTCGTACGCGACCCGGTAGCCGGCCACGTGCGGCAGCGTTTCGGTCTTCAACTGGCTGTCGACGTTGTACGTGCGCGTGCTGTTGCCCAGCGGGCTGGTAATGGTCGTCGGCCGACCGCGGTCGTCGCGGGTGAGGGTGTGGGCGATGGAGCCGTAGGAGGGGGGCACCTGCTGCGCCGCGGCGGTCGGAAGGCGGCCGCTACGGTCGATTGCGGCGAACGGCCCGGCGGTCAGGCCGGATTGGTGTCCGGCTTGACCAAACAGCCACGTTTCGTTTGGCAGATGGCGGGGGAACACCGGCCGGGCGAAGGCGGGCTGCCACCCGACGAGCGCCAGCAAGAGCACCGCAAGCGCAGCGGTTTTGATACCCACGTCATACCTTCGCCAGGCTCTGCTGTTCCCGCTCACTCCGTCCTTTCCGTCGATTTGCTGGACCGATTGGTCGCGTCGGTGCCCGGCGACGGGACGTTAGCGCCGCGGTGGTGTTGCCAAGCGCGCGGTCGACGTGGTGGTCTTACCAACTACCGCGCCCCGGCGGCGTTGTCAATGAGCGGTCGGCTTCCATACCCCTTCGGTGCCCCGTTGGAGTTCACGCTTCCGCGCGCGGTTACCGTGGGATAGGTGTCCAGCCTGTCTCTTCCGGTCACATCCCGCGCGCGTCACGGCCGATACCTTCGCAGCAGGTCGTTCCGGCGGCGGTTGCGTTTGGCGGCGGCTGTAGCGAGAGCGACGGCCAGCGAAAGGGCGGCCAACGAAACCAGCACGACCGGCACGGAGTTGGCTCGGGCCCAGGCGGCGAAGGCGTCGTCCTCGCCGGTCGATTGCGCGCCCGCGCTCTCGGCGAGCGGGGGGCGTAATCCCCCTGTTTCCACTGCGGTTCTTGCCTCTGTCTCTGACCCGCTCGCCGGCGCCGTCCCATCGCCCTCCGCGTCGGGCAAGCGGAACGGATCGCCGTCGGGCAACTCCACCGGCAGCGCGCCTTCCGCGGCCTCGCCCTGTTGGAGTTCACGCTTCAGCGTGTATTCCTCTTCGTCCTCCGGCTCCTCCTCGAAGTCGCCCAGCACCACGTCGCGGAAGTCGGCCGGCATGACCGCCATCGCCTCGGTGTGCGGCGTTCGTTCGCGCGCCGCCGCCCGCGGCACCACGCCGTGGGCCAGCAGCCCTTCGCGGGCGGCGCCTTCGGCCACGAAGGCGAAGAATGCCTTCGCCGCGTCCGATGCCTTCCCGGAAAGGTACAGGTGCACGGGCTGGGCGAATGGATAGTCTTCCGGCAGGCGGTCCGAAGCCGGCGCGGCGGCTTGCCGCTCGCCGGGCGGGAGGATGGCCAGCAGCTT
>CAYPWB010000567.1:0-3647 GCA_964414315.1 uncultured Planctomycetaceae bacterium
TTCACGGCCGGCGGCCTGCAAGCTGTTGGAACAGATCGCGGGCCGACCACCGGTTGCGCAGCGCGTCGACCAGTACGGCGGCGATGATGACGGCGCCGGTGATGACGCGCTTGGTCGGTTCCGTCGCGCCGACGTGCGCCAACCCCGTTTGCAGCACGGCAATGATCAGTACGCCGAAGAAGCTGTTCACCACCGAGCCGCGACCGCCCATCAGGCTGGTGCCGCCGATGACCACCGCGGCGATGGCGGCCAGCTCCATGCCTACGCCGCCGTTCGGGTCGGCCGAGGAGAGTCGCGACGTTTGAAACACGCCTGCCACACCCGCCAGCAGGCCCGCCAGAGCGAACACGACGATCTTCGGCCCGCGCGGGTCGATGCCTGAAAGGCGCACCGCCGTTTCGTTGGTGCCGACGGCCACCAGGTATCGGCCGAACACGGTGCGCGCCAGGACGAACTGCCCTGCGACGACCAGCCCGATGGCAATCAGAAACGCCGGCGACAGCAACAATCCCGGTAGCGGCGCGCCGACCGCCTCGACCGCCGCGCCGATGTATTGGGTTTGCGAGGCGGTGACCAGGTACGCTCCGCCGCGGGCCATTTCCAGCATGCCGAGGGTGACGATGAACGACGGGATGCCGGCGCCGACCGAAATCACCCCGTTGAAGAGCCCGCAGCCCAGTCCCGCGGCCAGGCACAGCATCGCCGCGGGCAGCAGCGGCCAGCCCCATCGTGTCATCGCCACGCCAAGCACCGAGGCCCCCAGCGCCAGCACCGAGCCGACCGACAGGTCGATGCCGGCAATCACCAACACCAACGTCATGCCGACGGCAATAGCGACGAGGTCGGGAATCTGGTTGGCGATGGTAATGAACGTACGCAGGCTGAGGAAGCGGTCGCTCAAGAGCGAAAACAGGCCGATGAGCAAGGCCAGCACCACGAGCATGCCCACGTAATCGGCCAGCCAGCCTCGCGGCCGCACGGTGCCTTGGATGTCGTCGTTCATGCGTTGCTCCCAAGGGTGCAGGAATCGGCTCGTCGTTGGAGTTCACGCTTTAGCGTGCGAACCGAGGCGTTGCGGAATCCGGCACGCTGAAGCGTGAACTCCAACAGCGAGCCGGACAATATCGTGCTACCTACCTTCAAACGCCGCTGCCAGCAACCGCCGGTGGCTGAACTCGGTCCGCGGGAAGGTGCCGACCAGCCGGCCTTGCGAAAGCACGGCAATACGGTCGCACAGCGCCATGAGTTCCTCCATTTCGCTGGAGACGACCACGCAGGCCTTGCCGCGGCGGGCAAGTTCGCCCAGCAGCCGGTATACGGCGGCCTTGGCGGCCACGTCGACGCCGCGCGTCGGTTCGTCGAACAGGTACACTTCGGCGTCGCGCATCAGCCACCGCCCGATGAGCACCTTCTGCTGGTTGCCGCCGCTCAGTTCAGCCACCGGCTGCTCCACGCCGTTGCAGCGGAGGTCGACGGCCGCGCCGGCCTGCTGCGCGGCGAGCGATTCGGCACGCCCGTCGAGCCGCCCGCCCCACCGGCGGAACGCTCGAAGGTGGGCCAGGGTGGCGTTGATGCGAACGGAGCACGGCAGCAGCAGGCCCTGCTCCTTGCGGTCCTCGGGCACCATGGCCAGGCCGGCTGCCACGGCGGCACGGGGCGATCGAAATCGGCGGGGCGGCCCGTCGTTGATTGCCACGGTGCCGGCCGCTGCGCAGTCGGCGCCGAAAATCGTGCGCAGCAGTTCCGTACGGCCGGAGCCGACCAGGCCCGCAATGCCCAGGATTTCGCCCGCGTGGGCGTCGAACGACACCTCGCGCACCGCATCGCCGCGCGACAGGTCCCGCACGCGCAGCCGCACCCGCCCGGGGGTGCGCGTGCTAGGCTCGCCCGCCTCGACCTCGCGCCCGGCCATTAGCCGCACGGCCTCGTCGGGCGCCAATTCCGCCGCCGGCCGCGTGGCCACAAGCCGGCCGTCGCGGAGGACCGAAACGCGGTCGGCAATGCGGCGGATTTCGTCCATCCGGTGGCTCACGTACACAATCGACACGCCCGCCGCCCGGAGCCGGCCGATGTGCTCGAACAGCCGCTCGATTTGCGGGTCCATCAGCGCGGCGGTCGGCTCGTCGAGGATCAGCAGGCGGCAGCGCTGCGCCAGTGCGGCCGCGATTTCCAACTGCTGCCGCATGCCCACGCCCAGTTGGGCCACCGGCGTGTCGGGGTCGAGCCCGGCCAAATCGACCCGGGCGAGCGCCTCGCGGGCATCGCGGCGCAGCCGCCGGCGGTCGACCATGCCCAACCGCCGCGGCAGGCGCGCGAGGAACAGGTTCTCAGCCACGGTGAGCGTGCCGATGAGATTCAGTTCCTGGTGCACAATGTGGATTCCGGCCGCCTCGGCGCTCGTCTTACCTGCCGGCGCGTAGGGCGCGCCGTCGAGCGTCATCGTCCCGGCGTCGGGGCGGACCAGCCCGCACAGGATCTTCGCCAGCGTGCTCTTGCCCGCCCCGTTGGCGCCGATGAGCGCGTGGACCTCGCCAGGGCGACATTCGAAATCGACGTCTTGAAGTACCGGCGCGGCGTATCGCTTGCCGATGCCGCAACAGCGAATGCGAGGGGGAGCGTTGGCTGCAATTTCGACGGGCATACGCTTTCAACAGTCCGTGGGACAAGCTTCCAGTCTGTCAATTCACCGTGGGATGAGCTTCCAGCTTGTCAAGTCCGCCGTGGCATAAGCTTCCAGCTTGTCAATTCCACCGTGGGATGAGCTTCCAGCTTGTCAAGTCCGCCGACAGGCTGGAAGCCTATCCCACGCAGGGCTGAAAGCTTGTCCCACGGCTGTTGCTCGACTCCGTTCAACACTTCGTCGCGGGTTCTATCGCAGGTCTTCCGCCGTAATCAGGTCGACGGGCGTTTCGCGGTCGGCCGGCTCGGCCTCGCCGTCGAGGATCTGCAGGGCGTACTCGATGCCGTACACGGCCAGTTGGTCGCCGTGCTGGTCGGCCGTGGCCAAAATGTCGCCGGCGCGAATGGCTTGCCGCACGGCGCCGATGTTGTCGAACCCGGCAATGAGTACCGACCCGGCCTTGCCGGTCGAGCGGACGGCCGCCAGGGCGCCGAGCGCCATGTTGTCGTTCGCGGCGAGGACGGCCTTGGCCTGGGGGTGCGCGGCCAGCATGGCCGAGGTCACCTGGTTGGCGATGTTCATTTCCCACTGGGCCGACTGCGAATCGGCGATCACCAGACCGGCGGCCTCCACGGCGTCCTCGAACCCCAGCCGCCGCTGCTGCCCATTGAACGACGTGCGAATACCCTCAAGTATCAGGACGGCGTCGCCCGGCTCCAGTTCGGCGGCGACCGCCTCGCCCACCTTGCGGGCACCGGCGCGGTTGTCGGGCCCGATGAACGGAATGCTCACGCCCGACGCTTCGAGCACCGCGTCGTCGAGCTTGTTGTCGATGTTGATCACCACGATACCCTGATCCATCGCCCGCTTGAGCACGGGCACCAGGGCCTTCGAATCGGCCGGGGCGATGACAATGGCCTCGACGCCCTGCGCCATCATGTCTTCGACCAACGACACCTGGCGGGCGAGGTCGCGCTCGTCCTTGATGCCGTTGACAATCAGTTCGTAACGGTCGGCGTTGGCCTTC
>CAYPWB010000568.1:0-3643 GCA_964414315.1 uncultured Planctomycetaceae bacterium
CAGGCCGGACACTGGTTGCGGTTCTTTCGACGCCGTTTCACTTTGCTTCCCGACCGCGAGGAACTGAGCACGCTTTGGCAGGAACTGGTTGAGGGGCACGTCGTGATGGGGATTCGAGCCCATGACATCCGCCTCGTGGCGGCGATGCAAAGCTATGGAATCACTCGGTTGCTTACGTTCAATGCCTCAGATTTTTCCGACCTTGGCGTTGGGATTCTGGATCCGGTAGCAGTTTGAGGCCGAACCAAGCGTTGGACCAGAGCCGCGCTCTGGTCTAGCAGAATAGGTGCGTTGCCACGTCGCGGCCCGGTAACCCCGGCGTTCCCGCCGCCCACCTTCCTTCGCTTCCACGCGAACCCTGTACGCTCCACACGGCTGCCTATCCTGTTCTTGCTGTCTGCGCAGGAAACTGTCCCGATTTCGCGGCCTCGGCAGGTGGTCGAGCGGTAACCGTTCACAGGTCGGCGGCGCGGGCTATCTTCTCGGCTGTATGCTAGGGGGACAGTCCCATTTTCGCGGCTTCATCAGCAGGGCGATTGGGCAAATCGCCCTGTGTGCCGCGAAAATCGGGACAGTCCCCTGCGAACGGTTACGTCGAGCGGGCAGATCGCCCTTTGTGCCGCGCAAACCGGCCCCGCCGCGCTGGGAACGGTTGCCCGGTGCGGGTCCGACCGCGCCCGGTCATTCGGCTTGCCCCCACTTGACGCCCGTTTCGTGCTCGGCCAGACTGTTCGGCACTCGGCACGAAAACGGGCCGGGCCCCTGCCGGCCGGCGGGAATAGCCCACCCGTGGGCCGCCGCCCAGACGCTTCAACAACTCAGTAGGACGGACGCCATGCATGAGGTTCCTTCCGGGTGCTCCAAGGCACATTCGCAGGCAGGAGCCGAGTCGTCGGGCACCGGCCGGCACCGGCTCGACGATCTCTTTTGCCCCAAAAGTGTGGCTGTGGCCGGCGTAACCCCCACGCCCGGCACGGTCCCTTACGATATCTTCTACAACATCCTGGCCAGCGGGTATCGGGGCACGGTGTATCCGGTGGCCCCGGGAAAACGCAATATCTGCGCGGTGCGGGCGTACCGCTACGTGGTCGATATTCCCGACGAAATCGACCAGGCGATCATCGTCTTCCCCGCCAACGTGGTGAACCGGGCGTTGAGGCAGTGCGGCGACAAAGGGGTGAAGTCGGCCATTGTCATCTCGGCCGGATTCCGCGAGGTGGGCCCCAAGGGGGTCGAGCGGGAACAGGAATTGAAGGAAACCTGCCGGGAATACGGCATCGCCATGGTGGGGCCGAACTGCCTCGGGCTGATCAACACCGACCCCGAGGTCCGGTTGAACGCCTCGTTCGCAAGGAAGATGCCGGCCCAGGGGCGCATCGCCTTCCTGAGCCAGTCGGGCGCGCTGTGTACGGCCGTGCTCGACTACGCCCGCGAGAAAGGCATCGGCTTCTCGAAGTTCGTCAGCTTCGGCAATAAGGCCGGAGTGACCGAAATCGAACTGTTCGACTACCTGCACCAGGACCCGCAAACCGACGTCATCCTGTTGTACCTGGAGGAATTGCGCGACGGCCGGGCGCTGATCGAGGCGGCCCGACGGGTAACGCACGGCGAGGGGGCCAAGCCCATTCTGGCCATCAAGAGCGGCCGAACCCCGCAAGGGGCCGACGCCGCCAGCAGCCACACCGGCTCGCTGGCCGGCGAGGACGCCGTGTGCGACGCCGTCTTCGAAGAGGCCGGCATCATCCGCGTCAACTCCATCGAGGAACTCTTTAACAGCGCCATCATGTACACCTACCAGCCGCTGCCGCAAGGCGACCGGCTGGCCATTGTAACCAATGCGGGCGGGCCGGGCGTGATGGCCACCGACGCGGCCGTCCGCCTGGGGCTGGGCATCCCCCGGTTCGAGCCCGAAACCACCGAGCGGCTCCGCAAGTCGTTGCCCGCGGCGGCCAATATGAAGAATCCGGTCGACGTCATCGGCGATGCCCGCGCCGACCGCTACACGGCCGCGCTCAGTGCCGTGCTTGACGACCCGAACGTCGACCAGGCGCTGGTGATTCTCACCCCGCAATCGATGACCGACATCGAGGCGATTGCCAAGGGCGTGTGCACCATCCACCACGACGCGACGAAACCGATCGCCTGCTCGTTCATGGGCGCGGCCGACGTGCAGGCGGGCATCGACCTGCTGCAGGAGGCCAACATTCCGCACTATATTCTGCCGGAATGGGCGTGCGGGGCCATGGCCGACGTACAGCGCGTGTGCCGGTGGCGCCGGCAGCCGCTCGACACCCTGGAGCCGCTGCCCGTCGACCAGGCGGCCGTCCGCGCGATCCTCGACGCCGCCCCGCCCGGCTATCTGCCCGAGGACCAGGCGCTGGCCGTGCTGGAAGCGTACGGCCTGCCCGTTCCGCAGTACAAGCTTTGCCGGACGGCCGACGAGGCGGTGGCGTTCGCCGAAGAGATCGGCTACCCGGTGGTGCTCCGCGTGGTCAGCCCGCAGATCGTGCATAAGTCGGAAGTGAAGGGCGTAACGCTGAACCTGACCAAGGCCGACTCGGTGCTGGGAGCGTTCGAGCGGATGCAGCGGCAGCTTCGCGAGCTGGCCCCGGAGGCTGAGCTGCACGGCATGCTGGTGCGGCCGATGATTCCGGAGGGCTACGAGGTGATCCTCGGCGCCGAGCGCGACCCCGTCTTCGGTCCGACCATCATGTTCGGCCTGGGCGGCATTTACGTGAGCCTGTTCAAAGACGTGACGTTCGGCCTGGCGCCGATCAGCGGCGGCACGGCGGCGCGCATGGTTCGCAAGGTGACCGCGTTCCGGCTGCTCGAAGGCGCCCGGGGCGGCCCCGCCGCCGACGTGGCGAGCATCGAGCAGTGCCTCGTACGTCTCGGGCAACTGGTGACCGATTTCGAACGCATTACGGAACTCGACGTGAATCCGCTCATCGCCCTGGCCGCCGGCAAGGGCAACGCCGTGGCCGACGTGCGGATTCGACTGGGCCAATAGGCAACGGTTTTGCAAGATGATTCATAGAAAGTAGGGTGGCGACAAGCAAGCCATGGGCCCGGTGGGACTTCGGTCGCTCCGGCGGATGTGCTTCCGGCGCACGGTGCGTGAATCACCCGTGGCTGGCTTGCGCAGTCCCACCAAGGACTTACGCGACCGCGGCCCACCCTGCCTGGAGAATGCGAGTTACACGGTTTTCCCTTCCCGCAGGAGCTACGCAATGGACCGGAGTGAAGTTGAACAACGGGTCGTCAAGGTAACATGCAAGGTGCTGGGCGTCGATCCGGAAATGGTCGAGCCGGACAGCCACTTCGTATTCGACCTGGGCGCGGAAAGCACCCAGTCGATCGAGCTGGTTGCGGCGTTCGAGGAGGAGTTCGGCATCGAAATGGACGAGGACGCCGCCCTGGCGGTCGATACGGTCGGCGGCGCCGTCGATTTCATCGCCGCGCAGGTGGGTTAGCGCTCCCACGTGGGGCGAGCATTCCGCTTGCCAACGTGGGATAGGCTTCCAGCCTGTCGGCGAAAATGACAGGCTGGAAGCCTATCCCACGGCGGAAATGACAGGCTGGGAGCCTATCCCACGGCGAAAATGACAGGCTGGAAGCCTATCCCACGGGTGCTGTTTTTTCT
>CAYPWB010000569.1:0-3633 GCA_964414315.1 uncultured Planctomycetaceae bacterium
ACGGCGCGCTCCGCGCTGGTGTCGTGCGGGGGCGATCGGTCGAGAAGTTCGGGGGTTGGTGTCATGGGGTGCCTCAATTGTCGAACGGTGAAGTCTCTTGCTCGCGCGGGGATCGGCTATTGCCGTTGCTGTCCCCGCGGTTCGCGGCCTTGCTGAGCCAGCGTGTCAGGAAGGCGAGCATACCCGACGCGGTTTTGCGTTTGCTGGGGTTGTCTCGTGTCCACTGACGGGCCTTGCGCAGCTCGGCGTCCACGTGCATGCCCGGGAATGACTCCCGGTACTCCTCGAGCTTCGCGGCCGGGAGCCACCAATCCTCGGCTCCCTTTCCGCGCACCGGAAAGCAAAACTCACTCAGGGGATCGGCTGCTGCCGTTGCTGTCCCCTCAGCCGGGTGAGCGTCCTTGCCGCCTTTGGCTCCGCGCTCCTTGCGGGCCGGCGGGTCCGGACAAGCCGCTTGCGGCGGTTCCGGACCAAAGTCTTTTAGGGCTAGGTTTAGGCTTAGGGTAGAATGTTCACCACTTGCGCCCCGTTTGCGCCCCGGATGCGCCCCGTTTTCCCCTCCGGAATTGGAGAGGAAAACGTGAGGATAATCGCAATCGACCGGCCCGTCCGACATGCCGAGCAGGTCAGGAGGCACGGTTGTCCAGTACCTGCCCACGGTGCCCTTCTTGCCGGGCTCGTAGTGGAGCCAGCGCCCAGCGACGGCCTTGTTTCGCGCCCGGGCGAGCTTGCCCCAGGACTTGAACCCGAGTACGGAGGTGAGCTGGTCGTTCCAGAACGTGACCGGCCCGGAGTACCGCTTGGCGTCCTCGGTGTGCGCGATGACCGTTACGAGCAGGAACCCGTCCGTGCCGATCTCCTGGGCGGCGCAGCACCGGATCATCAGTCGCACTACCTTGTGCGCGAAGTGAGAATCCCGGCTCGGGTACTCGGTCACTGTCGGGCTCCGTGCTCATTCATGGATGAATCCAGCGGGCATCTCGGCCCTCCAATCCGCTGTTAAGTTTCCGCTCCCTCGCCCTCTCGGCCGCAAGCCTGGCCGTCTTGGCCTTGTGGCACGGCAGGCAAAGCGTCTGGCCGTTCTCCGGCGTGTTCGCCCCACCGCGGACCCGCTCGACAATGTGATCCGCCTCCCACTGGGAGCGCGACAGCAGGTCGTGAAACCCCAACCCGCGATAGTGCGCGACCAAGTGGCCGTAAACGTCCCAGCCTTCCCGCTGCCTGACGCGCCGCAATAGGCGCCGCAACCGTTCCGTGTCGCACCCACATCGCGAGCATACGCCGCGATCCCGTAGGTGCACGCGGTGGCGAAAGAACGCCAGATCGAACGCTTCCCTGAATGCCTCCACGCACGCATCGCTGCACCACGATCGCCGCGGAGCCGCCACGGCCTTCCCGCACCAGGTGCACTGGCCCTTTTCGCGGCGATGCTTTTTCCGGTACTGCTGGGCGTTCACGCCGGGCCTCCATTCCTCGCTGCAAGATAGGCCAGACGGACCGGCCTAACCCGGCCCGCCCGACCCTAGGAAAGACTCCTACCCCGCCTCCGCGTACTCGGGATGCCGCTGCCAGAACGTGGCGTAGGCATCGCCGACACGCTGGGCGGCCGCGGTGCCCACGCCGGGCACGCTCTCGTGCCAGCGTTGCGGATTGCGGTTGATCAGGTCGGTCAGTTCGCCGAGCGTCACGATATCCTTGCGCTGCAGGGCCTTCAGCGTACCGCCGGGGATGTCGAGGTTTCCTCCGATCGACCGAACCCGCCATCCGCCAGGACCGTCCGCGGCATTGAACAACGGCAACTCGGACCGATCCGCCGCGTCGAGCATGATCTCGTTGTGCCCGAGGACGCGCTCCGCGCCGTAGCGTTTGACCTCCGAGTGAAACGCCACGATCGGATGCCGCTTCAATCGCCAAAGCGGCCGCTCCTTTTCGTCCTGCTTCTGGTCGCCATTGGAATCGAGCGACGGAGCGAAGTGGCAAAGCTCGTGATACAGCCGATGCTCCTTCTCGGTATCGTCCAGCGTGGGCCATGCCTTTTCGGGCAGCAGGATGACCAGGTCGACCGACTCGCCGTGCTCTTCCGCCAGCAGCCGTTCGCGATCGCTCGCCTTCGCGCACTGCGCGCCGACAATCACGCCGTCCACGTCCGCCTGCCAGTCTTTCCGCCAGTACATGCGAATCTTGGCCGAACGGATCGGCTCGAACTCGTCGCACTCGCGCAGCAACTGCTCCATGATCCGGTACGGCTCGGTGATTTTCCCCGCGTGCTTTCGCGCGACGGGCCGCAACTTGATAGGCACTCTCTTTTCCGCGTCCATGACGCAATTCTCCTTGGGTAACAGGGTTCAAAACAATCTCGGCTCGCGCAACTCCGCGAGCATCTTGTCAACTTTCGCTTCCGCCGATTTCGACGCCACCAGGGCGGCTTGGCTGCGTGTGCGGAAGTATTCTCTCTGAGCGTGCCGCATGTCTGCGACGGCATCTGCCAGCAAAGCTAGCGAGTTACCGTCACCCATCGGCCACCTCCCAGCCGTTCTTCGCGGCGTAGATGGCCAGGTCGGTTTCGGCGAGTTGCCGGCAATCGCGAACGGGCAGGAACTTCGTCACAACTCGCTTCAGCGATCCGCTTGCTTTGCGGTAATAGGTCGCGTAGGCGATCTTGCCGCCGCAACAACCGGCCTGGGATATCCCGCGGTCCACGAAGTACACACGCCCGTTGGCGTCGCGATATTGCATCACGCCACCTCCGCCGCGATCGCGGCCTGCTCGCCGCACTCGGCGGTCACAATCAGGATGCCGACCTGGCGGGCAATCGCCGCAATCTCGGCGCGGTTGATGGGGTCTTGGCCCTCCCACGCTTCCTGGGGCACGACCACGATGCCGCCGGTCCCGACCATGTTCGCGGCAATCTCCAGCGCGATGCGCCAGCCCTGCCCGTGCGATAGCCGCGCGAACGGCTCGCCCGTTGCGGCCACGACGAGCTGCCCGCCGGTCACCCGGAGCCGTTCGGTCACGCGGCCGACCATGGCCGATAGCACGTGGTCCAGCGCCCGCCCGGCGTCGCGCAGTCGCTCCGCACGCCGCGTGGCGGCCGTAGCGTCCTCCAGGACGGCGTTCGCCTGTTCAAGGGCCTTGCGGGCGTTGTCCGCCTGGACGGCCAGCCCGTAGCGTCCCTGGGCATCCTGGAGCCTCTTGGCGGCCGCGTCGATCTCCGCCTGCGGTACGGGCTCCGGCGCGGCGGCGATGACCGATTGCAGGGTGCGGGTGCGGGCAGCACGCTTCTCGGCGGTCTCAAGCTGGCTTTCCAGCCCGGTCACAGTCTGCCCCGCCGCCTTCACGCGCTGGTCAGCCTCCCGAATCTGCCGGTCAATTTCCATCCGCTGCGCCATGAGGGCATCGCGTTCGACCCGGATTGCCTCGACCTGCTCGCGGGCGGCGGACAACTCCGACTCGAGCGCCGCCTGGTCGGCAGCCTCCCCGGCGGTCAGTTCGGCCAATGCGGCCCGGGCCTGTTCCGCCGCCTCGATCTGCTCGCGGCGATGCTTCTGCCGCTGCTCGACGGCCTGTTTCGCCAGCAAGGCCTCCTGGATGGCCGCCTCGGTCTCCTCAAGCGACGGCCCGGCATCGTCCACC
>CAYPWB010000570.1:0-3630 GCA_964414315.1 uncultured Planctomycetaceae bacterium
GACTCCGGCGGAGTCACACACCAGCCCGTTATGGCAGAACTGTTCATCAGGGGGAACCACGTGGAATTGCGCGGTTTCCCCCACGTGGAAGACCTGACAGGCTCCGTCCGGCTTGATCACGGCGCCGGGCAAATACAGATAGCTCCCGCGGCCCAGCCCGGTAATCGGGCTGGGAAAGAGATCGTCTACGCGTATGAAATCAAGGATGACGAGCTTTTGCTGACCGACGCTGGCAAGTTTTCCATCTCTTTGCAGAGGCAGCGCGTTGCACGCAACCCCATGGCCAACGTAGAAGTTCACCTCATTGCGGCATCCGGAATCAATCGTGAGGGAGACCTGGTCGTGACCGAGTTCACCGTGCTTCAAGCCGGTCGAGCCGAGACAACCTACTACCAACCCGTCAACTGGTCGCTGAAGACCAAACAGGCGACCGTGCTGGTGGTGCATGATTTCGGGTGCAAACAAGTTACCACGGACGAAGCACGCCGCCTGATTCGTCAACCGACGCCCGTAGCGGTTGCCTACCGACACGATGACCTCCCGCCGCAACACGAGTTGCACCAACTGTGGAAGGAAACAGGGCCGCCCGCGCCGGATAGCGAGGCTGCCCTGCGAACGTACTCTCGGATCCTGCAGCCGGGCACATTGGTCTTCGTGCTCTCGGCGTCCGAGAATGTTCCTGTACCGTGAAGTCTGGAAGGAGAGAGCGGGAATGTTGGCCACAATCTCTCTTGTTTGCCTAGAACCGGCCCGAGCCGCCGAGATGGCCTAGCAACAACGTCGGTCAATTGCAGAAACTTGGGGGAGCGCTGCCGGTTGTATTCCGTCGGCCATCCGTCTGAAAGATATGATCCATGCGGGAAAGGTCGCTGCTGAAATTGGCCATGTCGCTGTTTGGCTCCAGCCGGCCGGCATCCAGCTTGGCGCTGGTCGCCGTGTTGGGGATGGGGTTGTTTTCGGGCCCGCTGTCGGGGCCAACGGAGGCGAAACGGTCGGCAGTATGGGAGGCCCCGGGTCCGGCCACCAGTCTGAGATGGCTGCCGGACGGCCGGACCCTAGTCGTTCGCACGGCGACAATCGAAGGCCCGCATCTGAAGCCGGCCGTCGTTTCCCTCGATACGGCTACCGGCAAGCAGGCCTATCGAATCTCGTTGGGCTACGCGCGGGCGATGGCCGTCTCTCCGAATGGGAAGTGGCTGGCCGTGGCCGGCGAAGGAGATGATCGGCAGGCCGCATTGTCGGTGAGGCTTGCGGACGCGGCCACTGGCAGGGTCTTGCAGACGCTCTCGGGGCACGAGAAGGCCGTCACGGCGTTGGCATTCAGTCATGACGACAATACACTCGCTTCGGCAGGACAGGACTGGCTTGTTAACCTGTGGGACGTCGAAACAGGGCAACGAGTTGGCAACTTGAACGGACACCGGCTCCGAGCGAGCAAGGATCACCGTGACGGTTGGGGGCTGACGGCTCTGGCGTTCGCACCCGACGACACCGCGTTGGTTTCCGCGGGTCACGAGGTGCCGATCCTCACCGCGCACGAACTGTTGACGGAGCCGGGTGAGTTCATCTTGTGGGATCTGACCACGAAGACGCCGCGGGCAAGGATCGAGGTGCGCACGCAATGCACGGCAGCCCGTTTCCTGCCCAACGGCTTGACTGCGGCTCTGCTGTATGGCTCCCACGGCTTGTCAAGCACGGTATGCCTCGTGGACGTAGCCACGGGTAAGAAACTCGTGGAACGCGACGGTTTCGCCGCCCTGTTCGCCTTCCGCGCCGACCAGGCGGCTTTCGTCCGTCCCGCCAGCGGCGGCGAGCGCTATCCGGACGGACCTTTTTGGAAGCGTCCGGTGGAAGTCTGGGATTTGCGGGCCGGGAAACGGGTCGGCGTTCTGCCCGACTACTTGGACCATGTTTCGTCGCTGAGTCTCAGCCAGGACGGCCGTGTCGTGGCCACCGCCGGACGAGACAAGACCGTCCGGCTATGGGATGCCCGTAGCCTGAGAGCGATCGTTACGCTCAACGGCCACCAGGCTGCGGTCCGCGCGGTCGCCTGGTCGCCGGACGGGAGCGTACTGGCCTCGGGCAGCGAGGACCGGACTGTCCGGCTTTGGAACCGTCCTTCGCCTTAGCGAGGGCTTCTTGAACATGCAACTGCCCTGTTCAGGCCTTCTTACGCAAGGAGATCTTGCCATGCGGCTTCAAGAATCACTGCCACCGGTCGTGACGACGGCCACAGCGGTATTGGTGACGGCTCTCGCGGGCGCTACGCTGGCGCTCGCGGACTCGGGTAGCATCATCGTAAGAGTGCCGAGTGATGCGACCATTCGCATCAACGGCTATCAGACTTCCAGTACGGGATCCCGACGACAGTACGTATCCGGGAATCTCAAACCGGGGCGGGAGTATCTCTACACCATTGTCGCTACGGTGAACCGGACTGGGCAACGGCTGGTCAGGGAGAAGAACGTTACACTGCACGCCGGGGAGACGATCGAGGTGTCGCTCCCGGAACCGTACGCGCAGCCTCCCATGCCGATCTCCGAGCGGCCGATCGATGTCCCGCTGCTTAGGCCGTACGAGCAGACCGTCCTGAAGCCGGAGTCAATGACAATCGACGGCTCCGATTTCGGCTACCCGTCTGAGTCGCTGCCGCTGCTGTCCGTACCTGACCTGGGCGAACCGAATGAGGACAAGGCGGCTTACTTCGCGGTGACATTCAAGAACTTGAAACTGGAGACTGAACTGCCGCCAGACGCCGGCGATGCCGCTGCCGAGATGCCGTTTCCCGGCCCTTCGATGTGGCCGCGCGCAGTCCTCGACGGAGACGGTGAGGCGTACGTGGACTTGCGTTTGTACGGTCACAAAGAACCTGGTATCGTGATGCGGACCGCCGAGAAACGTGACGTTACCGGGGTGCTCTTGTTCCCGTCGCGCGACGAGTTGTTACGTGTGCGATTCACCCTGGCGGCCCAATCGGCCGGCCCGGCCGCACGTTCGGTGTTCTACCGCGCCAAGCAGTCGTACTACCAGTGGCTGCTCGATTCGAACCTGCCGGGGTCCGCCTGGTTCCGACACCAGCTTCGCTACTGTCAGGCAGCGTCGTTTGGAGTGAACCGCTTCCGCGGGGGTCAGAGCAAATCGACCCACGCACGCTCGCACACCGATCTGATGAATTGGTTTGAACTGCTCACCGGGGGCCGGGCGATCAGCGAAAATCTTTGGCTCGACCGGCAAATCGAGAACCTCCGTAACGAGCGCGCAACCGTTCCTGTGCAATCCTTGCGGGGCATCCGTGTGCGGCCGTTTGATTGGCGACGCCTGGTGACAGGACTCAAGCCTCATCTGGATCCCCTGGCGGGGAAAATCCCTGCCGACCAGCACGCCCTCTTCTTCCCGTCTGTCGAAGCAACCGTGCGACTGGCCCGGCAAGCGGCCGGTGCCGAGACGTTGGTGCTGCGCCTGGCTCAGCCGCGGGCCGAGCAAATGCGGACCCGGCAGCGGTACGAACGGCAGTTCTGCCTGACCCTGGACCGCCTGGCGGAGATCCTCACGCCCGAGTTGACCGGACCCATGGGACCGATAAACAACAGGGCATAGGCGTAATAGAGACTGACCAGAAGGGCGAGGCCG
>CAYPWB010000571.1:0-3621 GCA_964414315.1 uncultured Planctomycetaceae bacterium
CCGATGATCAGCGATTGGCCTTCCTCCATGATAAACATGTTGCGGAGCAGCAGCACCCATTCCGCCGCGGCCCAGCCGTGCTGGCCGTCGCCCATGCAGCCGCCGGTGGTGTGCGGATGGATGGCCTCCGGCCACTGCCCCGTCGGGGAGGCCAAATCGGCCACCGCGTCGATCAGTTCACGGTAGCTCGCGTCGCCCGCCCGCAGCAGAACCTGGGCAATCGTCAGCGTCAGGTAGGCATTGATGCCGGAATGGATCATGTCCTGAAAGAACGCTCCGCGGTAGAAGCAGTGCTTGCGAAAGAACGCGATGGTGCGCAGCAGCGGTTCATGGCCCGGTTCGACCAACTGCAAGGGGTAATCGGCCGCCAGCAGGCCGATGGCGCCGGAGTCCATCCGCCGGTACGGGGCGGCCGGCCAGGCGCCGTTGCCTCGGGCTGCCGCCGCGGTGCCGAGACTGCGCAGGATGGTCGCCATGAAGTCGTGGCGTTCCGCCCGGAGGCGCTGGGCGGCGTCGGTATCGCCGCGCGCGGCGGCCAGTTCGGCGGCGGCCTCCAGCCCGGCAACCCCCCACAGGTCGTCCCAGTAGTACCAGTCGATGGGCCCGAAATGCTCGGCGCTGAACCCCGGCGGAAAGAGCCCGGCATGGGCGCCCTCGGCGCCGGTTTCGCGCCGTTTCCGGCCGATCCACGCGGCGCCCTTGTCGATCGCGGCATTCCACCCGCTCGGCAGTTCCCGGTTGAAGCAACGCGCGTAACGACCATAGATCCAAAGCACCTGGCCGTTGGCGTCCCACTCGCCCTCCTGCGAACGAAAAAATCCATGGCGATCCTGCCGGCTGGGAAAGCGCCCCAGGGCTTGCTCGCATCGCTCGCTCAGCCCGAGCACGAGCAGGGCGTTCATCATGAGGCTCGCGTCTCGGAACCAGAAACGCCGGTAGGTGTAAGGCCCGGGAACGATCTCATCGGCCGAAAGCAGCAGAAGGGTTCGGACCGCGCTGTCGAACAGGTCCTGGTACCGGTCGTCCGGAACGGTGAGCCCGGCGGTCTCCCCAACCGCCTGCGGCCAGGTGCGAGATCGCGTTTGCAAGTGGGGCTTTCCGGAAGGCTCGACGGGTTCGACCGGCAGCGGCATTCGCCAGCGGATGGTGCGCCGGCCGTTCGCCCCCAAGCGGAACATGGCCGCGGCGGTGGCCATGCCGACGCGGCAGCGGACGCCCCGCCTTGGCGTACGGTCGTCCGCAAGATGTTGGAGCACGTCGCCTTCGTGGTAGTTGGCGAACACCACGCGATCCGGCGCATCGCTGAACGACACGCGATACCGCTTATCGATATCGAAGGAAAACGTGTCCGGCAGGTAATCGACCGCCTCGATGAACTGAATGCCCTCGGGATTGTAGGGCCGCAGCGCGACCACCAGCGATGCGTCGGACGCGGCCTCCGCCGTCAGTTCCACTTGCAGCACCGGGCGGCCGTCGAGCGAAACCACCTGCGCTTCACTTTGCAACTTCTGACCCATTCGCTCCACGTGGGTGCGCACGACAAGGTTGTCGTCCATTTGGAGTGTTTGCTCGGCCTCGGGAAGCTTCGAAGGGAGCAGGGTATGCGCATCGCCCACAATCCACCCGTCGAGCGACCAACCGTCCAGCAACGGCGTGACCAGGCCGCGCGGGTCGACGACCGGGTACGCCGGCCAGTCGGGCTGTCCGATCGCGGTCCAGTTGCGGTGGCTCAGGTTGATGTGGCTGAACGAGAACGCCCGTGGAATGAACGAGGGATCCTCCGGACGGAACTGGCGCTCGACCCAGTACGGCCACACCCAGTCGAGATTGTGCTGAATTGCCCGGGCGTTCAATACGCCGCGAGCATGGAACACCATGCCTGCTCGGATCAGCTCGATCGGCTCCTGCACGTCGGAAGGCTGCGCGAACCGCCGCAGCCGGGCGAGCACGGTGAACGGGTCGATGAACCCGTACCGGCGCAACGCATGCCGGACCAGGAATCGCCAGGGTAACCATTTGCTTAGCATGGGCGTTGAGGCATTGGGGGGATGAGTCGCCGCCGGAATCGGTCACTCGTCCCGGTCGAGCATTTCTCTTAGTTGCCGGGCATTGCGGACGGCACAGGCTTCCGCGTCGTTGTTGAAGTATACAAACGCGGTCCGCCCTTGGTCGAGCCAGCGGCCGATGCGCTCGGCGTCGGCGGCGAGGGCGCGGTCGGAATACGAGTTGCGATAATCGCCCGCCGGACCGTGGCGACGGAGGTACACGAACGACGCGTCGTTGGGCTCCGCGACGTCGGCCGGCGGCATGTCGTGCAGGCAGACGGCCGCCCGCCGGCGGTCGAGCAGTGCGTAGGTTTCCGGGCACAGCCAGTCCGGGTTCCGGAACTCGACGGCCACTTTCCACCGCGCCGGGTGCGACACCTCCTTGAGCGTGCCGAGGAAGGCGTCGAGCTTCGCGAGGTCTTTCCCCTGGTTCGACGGCAACTGGACCAGCACCGGGCCGCGCCGGTCGATCGGCAAGGCTTCGACCGGCAGGAAGAACTTCTCCAGGTGCTCGCGGCAATCCTTGAGCTTCTTGAAGTGGGTCACCCCGCGCCACATTTTTACGGCGAAGCGGAAACGGGCGGGCGCCTGGTCCGCCCACTGAGCCGTCGTCGCCCGGTCGGGCACCCGGTAGAACGTGTTGTTCACCTCGACCGTGGCGAAGTGTTCGGCATAGTAGGGAAGCCAATCCGCCTGGCGGAGCCCTTGCGGGTAGAAGCGGTCGCGCCAATGGCGATAGTTCCACCCGCTCGTGCCGACATGTGCCCGGGCTCGTCGCATCGCCAATTACCCTTCCTGGGCGACCATCAACTCATCGTCGACGCCGATCGCGCCGAACGCACGCATCGCCGTATCGCGTGCCAGTTCCTTCGCGCCCCAATCGTGCGCGGCCCCGGTGAGCTTGACGACGGCATTGGCTACGGTCACTTCGACGGCGTCGGCGTTGATCTTTGGGTTGCGCTTGAAGGCCTCAACGACCGATTCCGCGATGCGTTCGTCGGAAACATCTTTGGTCGGCACCACGGCCAGCTTGTTGTCGATGGCCGTTACGCCGCTCAACCTGGCGACAAGGTCTTCGACAAGCGGCAGTTTCCACAGCGCGTCGACCGAGCCCTCCAAGGTAACGATGCCGTTGGCTACCTGCACGCGGATGTGCTCGGCGTCGAGTTCGGCGTTCCACTCCAACACCCTTTCGATGTTCGAGCGGATTTGCTCGTCGCCCGGCACGACGACCGTGGAAGGGTATCGGACCGTAAGTTGATTCTCGACCCCGTGGGAACCGGCGACGGCCAGCGCGTCGGCGGCGGCGAAATGCCGCGCAATGAGCGTAGGCACGCTGCCTTGCAGCACGACCTTGCCGTCGTGAACCTCAACATTCACCTCCGACGCGTCGACGCGACCGTCCCAGTAGAGTTGGTCGACGACGTCCTTCTTGATATCTTCCGCGGAACGGGGCATTGCTGTCTCTCCTTCTCTGCTTGGGGCCTGCGGCGCTGTCATGCTTACGCCGCGGCCCTTTCGATTTACTCGGAAACGATGACGGTGGTGGTGTCCACGCCCGTATTGCCGTTCTCCG
>CAYPWB010000572.1:0-1375 GCA_964414315.1 uncultured Planctomycetaceae bacterium
TGCATGCGAAGGGGACAGTCCCATTTTCGCGGCCGGAGCGGTCGACTCATCGGGCACATTTCTTTGTATGCCGCGAAAGTGGGACAGTCCCCTGTGAACCGCCCGCAACCGCCGCCCCTGCCACGGGGCAGCGGAAGCGGGGCGTTGGAAACGGCGTCACTTCACCTCGATCTTGCGGGCGCGTTGGCTTTCACTCTCCTTCATATCGAGGTGGAGCACGCCGCCCTCCAGCTTCGCCTCGACCGAATCGGGATCGACGGAGCTGGGGAGGCGGAACGAACGTTGCACCCGCGTGAACTGCCGCTCTTGCAGGTGCGGACGCCCTTTGGGCGTCTCGGCCGATCGCTCCGCTTGGATCGTCAGCATGTCGTCGGCCACGGAAACGTCGATCTCGTCGTTCTTGAAGCCCGGCAGTTCGGCGTCGACATACAAGTGGCCGTCTTCCTCGCGGATGTCGACCGGATAGCCGGCCCCGGTCGCTTCCGCCGGGAACTCCTCGAACATCCGTTGCATCATTTGTTCGAACGTATCGAACGGCTCGGTCCGCCGGGTAAGCGGACGAGGGCGAAATAGTGTCGGTAAAGCCATGGTTCGACTCCTTTCCGATATTCCGGCACGATGTCGGTACGGCAGCGCCGCGCGGGCCGGTCGCCGCGCGGGCCGCCGACGCCGCCTCACACGGCGATGGAAAGATTCTCGCGAACGTCCAGCACGCCCGCGGTGCGCAGGGCGATGTCGCGCGCGGAACGCCGGGCGGCCAGGTTCGGAACCGAGCCGATGAGCGTGACCACGCCGTTCGCCACGCGCACGTCGACGTTTTCGGCGTCGACCAGTACGTTGCGTTTCAAGGCGTCGACGATGTCCGTCGCAATGGCCTCGTCGGTCAGCTTTCGCGTGGGAACGACGGCCAGGCGGTTCTCGACGCTAACGACGCCCGCCACGTCGGCCGCCACCCGCTCCGCATGCGACTTCTTCCAAAGGCTGTCGACCGTCCCTTCCAGCGTCACAACGCCGTCGAGGACGGTGATCGAGATGCGTGTGGTGTCGATGTTCGGGTTCCATCGCAGCGCGCGGTCGACGTCGTTCCACAGGTCGCTGTCGGTGGGCGTGTAAACGGGCGGCCATCGGACCATCAAGTGGTCCTCCACCCGGTCGACGCCCGGAATCATCTCGGCGTCGTCGATGGCGGCCATTCTGGTGCGATAGCTCGGCACGGTGCCGCGCAGCGTCACGGTTCCGTCGCGCACCTCAACGTCGACAGTCGCGGCGTTCACACGATCGTCCCAGGCCAGTTGGTCCACGATGTCTTGTTTGATTTCTTCTTCAACACGAGGCATAATCATTCCTCCCATGCTTGTTGTTTCCGGCAGATAGC
>CAYPWB010000572.1:1475-3619 GCA_964414315.1 uncultured Planctomycetaceae bacterium
CACCGGTGGGCATACCGGGCATCTCCCTGCGGCGGCGCGCCGAGGCGCACGCCGTCTTCCCCCCTCAGACGGCGACGGAAAGCTTCTCGCGAACGTCCACCACGCCCGAGGTGCGCCGGGCGATGTCGCGGGCAAACCGTCGCGCGGCCGGATCCGGCACCGACCCGCGGAACGTCACCACCCCGTCGCCGACGGTCACCTCGACGCGTTCGGCGTCGATCATCGAGTTGCGTTTCAACGCGGCGACAATATCCCTCGCGATGGCGTCATCGGCGTAATTGCCCGTCGGGACGACGGCCAGGCGGTTCTCCACGCGAGTGACTCCCGCCACGTCGGAGGCGGCTCGTTCGGCGTGCAGTTTCTTCCAAAGGCTGTCGACGGTCCCCTCGAGCGAAACGTTCCCGTCGAACACGTCGATCGTAATTCGCGACATATCGATGTTGGGGTTCCATCGAAGCGCACGATCGACGTTGTCCCGCAAATCCGAATCGCCGGGCGAATACACCGGCGGCCACCGGACCGCCAACTGGTCGTCCACCCGGTCGACGCCGGGCACCAGCTCGGCATCTTCGACGGCCGCCGTCCTCGACCAGTAGCTGGGAACGCTGCCGCGCAACACGACGGTGCTTTCGCATACTTCAACGTCGACGTCTGCCGCGTTCACGCGTTCGTCCCAGGCCAATTGGTCCACCACGTCCTTCTTGATGTCCTCTTCGATGCGCGGCATATTATGCCTCCCCTCAGGTACAAAAGTGAGTTCCGGTTGCCGACATTCGCGCTGTGCCGGCAGCCGGCGAACTCGCCGGGTTTCCTCTCCTCATACTGATTAAGCAAGACGCGTGCCAATCGGCCTCAAGGAGTGAGCACATGGGAGGCTTCCGTCTTGCAGTGGGAGGGCGGAAGGATTGGACAAATGGCCTCTTGTCCGGCGAACGTTGGGACGGTCCCCGGGGAACGATTAGCTTTGTGCCGAAGAAAGTGAGGAAGTTGCGCGTGCGCACGGCCAACGTGCGCGATTCTGAACTTCTTCATGAAGTCGTGAGCCCGCCTCCGAGCGGAAGCCCGCCTTGGTTGGCGGCTTTGCCGCCCTGGGACAGATTCCGGTGACTCCGGGCGGCTGCGGCTTGTGCCAGTCTGTCAGACGGCCGGACAGGCTGGCAGAGTGCCAGCCGAGGAGCCGTTGATTGCCTTGGTCGGCATGAGAGGTGTGGCACCGTCCGGGCGATCAGCGGGCGACTCGCCAACCGATCCATGCCGTGAGAAGGCCGGCCAGAAGAACGACGCCGCCGGTGATCAAGGCACCGGCCCAGGCGTTCACTGCGGCGGCAAGCAACAGGTACAGACCGGCCACCAGGAACCCGAACCCGGTCGCCAGCAGCAGGCCCGACAGGAGCAAGACGACGATGCCCAGCGCCGTCCGGCGCGCGGTCTGTGCGAACGCACGGGCCTCGGCTTCGAACAAGTCGCACAGTGCGAACACGTATTCATTCAATTTGCGCAACACGGAAACACCCCTCAGGCACCGTGTCAGAAGTAGGGCGCCTTTTCGGACCATGGCTGTCTCCTCCGGCGTAACCGTTCGCGAGGGAACTGTCAGAAGGTTCGCGGCGGAGAATGCATTTCTCTTAGGCAACGCCCTACTCGCTGCGAAAACGGGCCAGTCCTCGCCGGGCCGGTTACGAATGGGAACGGCCGAAAAGTGCGGTCACGATCAGGCCGATCAGCATTCCCGCGCCGAATACGATGCCGAGGCTCTTCACAGGATGCTCGACCACCTGCCGCTCGACCGTCTCGACCGCGTCCCGCCCGCAATCGCAGGCCGATTGGGTTCGAGAGGCGATGTCTTCCAGGCGGCGCCGCGCCTGTCCGACGGCCGAGGCTCTGGCTGCATGGACCCCCTCTTTGCCGGTGGCGACCAAGGCCTCGGCCAAAGCGGCCACGTCGGAGCGGAGCGTTTTCAAATCTTCACGTAAAGCGTCGTAGTCTTTGGCAACGGCTTCGGTTGTCATGGTTGTCGTCCTTTTTCTTGGAGAGAACAGGACTTTTGCAAATCGGGATCATAAGGTCCCCTCTCCCTCTGGGAGAGGGCTAGGGTGAGGGCTTTTTGAAGCGGAAACGGTTCGCCTTGCTTGACTGGATCCGCT
>CAYPWB010000573.1:0-3611 GCA_964414315.1 uncultured Planctomycetaceae bacterium
GTACACGCCCCTCTCGTCGATTTGTGCAATCATCATAGCCTGTCTACGAAAAATGCATGCAGGACACACGCCACATTGCTTTCGCGCTTCGCGAAGCGGATAGTGAACGCACGATACGGAAGACTTCACTAACTTCTGCAGTCCGACCTGCGCCGCCCGCGAAACGACTTCGCCCTTGGTCTTGTCCAAATAGGGAAGATGGAACACCATCGGACGTTCGATAACCTGCGACACTAAACACGACATTAGATGGAAGAAGTGTGGGTGCGCGTTTCTGGTAGCTCTTGACCCAACCATGCCTGCCAAGAGTGGAAGATTTACCGCTCCAATCCCCGACTCGAACGCCTCGACCGTCGCAACGCCACTCAAGGCCGCAGCCACTGCGCCAACGGCAGCGAACAAAAAGGATCGACACCGCTGGCTCCGTTCTTGCTTTCGCTTCGCCGACTCCGAGTTCCACGCCATAGTGCACTTGACTATCAACGGATGAATGCACATGCTGTCGTATCGTCGCCCCAACATCCTGTAATGGCGTCTAACCAAACTCTTCTGGTTTGACTGATGCCACACCGTGACCGGAATGACCGGCCGAGCCCAATTGTCTGCAACTCGAACTCCCAATCCTGCCGCGGAATCCAAGCCGCCACTGTAGAGGCACACGAGTGGTGGAGTCTGTTCGAACGGATTTTCCGCTGGGAAGAACGTGTTGTAAGGAGGCAACTCCCGCTCCTCTTTCACGAACGTGACGTTCCACTGATCTTCACTAAGAAACTCCAGGCATTGGATCAGCGTTCGGGAGATATTGGGACTGCCCCAAAAAGCGGGGTCCTGCACTCCGATGGACAGCCGTATCGACCGAAACCACCAGTTTCCCAGACCCTTCCTTGTTCGCTTGGCTAATCGGTCTACCACATACACGGACACGGCAATGCGCAGGAGATCAAGTAATCGCGCGGACGGATAGCCCCAGAAAAGACGGCCGAACTCATTCGTCGCGAGTTGGAAGTCCTCTCCGGCGACAAGGTCCTGAGAAACATGGCTTGGACCGCACGAGAAAGAAAACCTGAAGGGCGCTAAGTACTCCATTGTCTCAGTTTCCCAGTAACGACACGGATAGCATTTGTGCAGTCCCGGCAGTCTGGCCCCTTCTGCCTCGCGAAATCTGTGGCTTTCCCTTGGGATTTATGGCCAAGCTCGCGGCCATGGCTTGGACATCAGGTTCGATCTCTTTTCCGATGTGGGTGACGTAATCTCGTATTTCGCCCAGTGCCATTGGTGCATCACTTCGCGCGACCGAGAGTGCGATAGGATCTGCTACAGTCTCCCAGATTGCCTCAATGAACCTTTGCAGCACCTGCTGTGAATCGCAAGGCGAAGATGCTGCGGCTACATCGGCAAATAGTCGAACGTAGTCATGTCCTTGACACATGTACAGAAACTGCCGAAGTGTGTCCGGCGCGTCACGATACTGCAGCAGCCTCGCGAGAGTCACTCCGTGTTCCGCCAATTGCCTCAGTACCTTATCAAGTGTTCTGCACAAGGTTTGCCGTGCGAGTTGAACTACCCGGTCAGCATCTTGCTGCCGACGAATCGCATCGACTAGAATCATCCATCTGCGCCCATAGGGCGTGTAGATGTTTAGAGATTCGTTCTCGGCCATACCGCAACCTCGACATACGCTTTCCGAACGTCCGCGTCCCTTGGCACTTCTGATGTATTTATTATCGGCGAGAGCTTTACAAAGTCAAGAGCAAGAACCATATTTTTCGCAACTGCGCAAATCACATACCGCCGACGGGCCGCTTAATATGCCGCTAAGGAGGTGACGTCCGGCTGCCGCCACCCGAATGGCGGAGTACACTTAACCCACGTAATTGCGGCACGGTGTCCGCGTTACGCCTATTCCGCAACCGCCCACCATTGTGGTATGCTCATGGCATTCCTCGGGCGGAAGGGAGCCTCCGCAATGCGGGCGGCGTTCCGGAATTCCGCCGGGTGGGGCTTGCACGGAATACTGAATATCTGTATACTATTCGGATGTTCCGTATCCCGTTTCCCATGCCCCGCGAGGTTGACCATGGTTTCCGCCCCCCTTTCCCAACCCAAGTCGAAAAGAGCAATGGCCAAAAAAGCTACCAAAGCCGCCGGAAGTGAGAAGAAGGGTCCCGCGCACGCCATCTTCGACGGGCATCCGGACCTGAAGAACACCGTCGCGCAAATCGAGAAGCAATACGGCGACGGGGCCATCATGCCGCTGGGCATCGAGCACACCGCCCGGATTGCCGGCATTCCCACCGGCAGCTTGTCGTTGGACATCGCGCTGGGCGGCCAGGGCGTGCCGCGAGGGCGGGTCGTCGAGATTTTCGGCCCCGAGTCGAGCGGCAAAACAACCCTGGCCTTGCATATCGTTGCCCAGGCGCAGCGCAACGGCGGCATCGCCGCGTTCGTCGACGCCGAGCACGCGCTCGACCCAAGCTGGGCCAAGAAGCTGGGCGTCGAGTTGGAAACTCTGCTCGTAAGCCAGCCGGGCTGCGGCGAGGAGGCCATGCACATTACCGAAATGCTCGTGCGCAGCAACGCGGTCGACGTGATCGTGGTCGACTCGGTGGCCGCCCTGGTGCCGCGGAAGGAACTCGAGGGCGAAATCGGCGACCAGCACGTCGGCCTCCAGGCCCGGCTCATGAGCCAGTCGATGCGGAAGCTTACCGGCGCCATCTCGAAGTCGAAGACCACGGTCATCTTCATCAACCAAATTCGCGAGAAGATCGGCGTCATGTTCGGCTCGCCGGAAACGACGCCCGGCGGCCGGGCGCTGAAGTTTTATTGCTCCTGCCGGATCGACGTGCGGCGCATCGGCGCGCTGAAGGACGGCGAAGCGGTGGTGGGGCAGCGGGTTCGCGCGAAGGTGGTCAAGAACAAGGTCGCCCCGCCCTTCCGCGTGGCCGAGTTCGACATGATGCACGCCGACGGCATCAGCTACGAGGGCGACCTGCTCGACCTGGCCATGACACACAAGATGGTCACCCGAACCGGCGCCTGGTTCCGCTACGGTGAACAGCAGCTCGGCCAAGGCCGCGAGAAGGTGCGCGAGTACCTCAAGGAGAACCCGGAACTACTGCAGGAATTGCGGCAAAAGGTCCTCGTGGCCGAAGGGATGGCCGCAGCCTGAGCGCGCAAGAGCGGGATTGCAGCCACGCCTGTTGGAGTTCACGCTTCAGCGTGCGGGGGACCGCCCGCGCAGGTCGATGCTGGGCGGTTCCATGGCCGGTCCTTGTGTTCGATAGGATCAGTGCGCGATGGCATTACCGCCGCACCGAGGGAATATGTTTGCCCTGCCGGGCGATCCGGAACCCGGCCTTTTCGAGTGCCCGAACGGCATCAAGATGATTCACGCCTGCCAGTTTGGGCATGGCTACACCTCGACGCTGCACGCCTACGAACCCGCCGAACTCCTCCGCGAGCGCGATGGCCGCCCGCAGGTACTTGGCCCGTTCCCGGAGGTCGGCGAGCACCTCCGGAGGAAGCTCGACCGATTCCCAGTGCTCCTCCAGCCGGGCTAACCGCAAACATCGTGAACTTTTTCACACAGTCGTGGCCTTGGCTTCGAGCGG
>CAYPWB010000574.1:0-1331 GCA_964414315.1 uncultured Planctomycetaceae bacterium
CGAACAGGTTGCCGGCGTTCACGTCGGCGGGCAGGCAAAGATAGGCCGGATCGACGACCACGACCTCGATGCCGTCGTACTCGAGGAACTTCCGAAACGCCTGCAGGTTGAGCACATCGCCGAACCGGGGCAGCGTATCGCTGAAGATGATGTCCGTATCTTGCAGCCACACGCCCGCTGCGCCGCACACGCGGTGGGCCGTCTCCTGGATGGTCGCCATGCCCGACTCGCCGCTCATCAGGGCCACGCGACGCGACTGGGGCACGTTGAAGTAGCCCAGGAAGCGCCCGCCCGTGGCAAGCGACACCGCCAGGTCGATGCTGATGTTGGTCTTGAGCGACTTCTTCGGGCCCACGAGCCCGGCCGGCTGATCACGAACCAGCACGTTATCGACGAGGTAGGTCATGTCATATTCCGTGGTGGCCAACTCAGCCGCCGTGATTCGGTTGAACGGTTGTTCGTTGCGAACGAGGTCGCCGGTGAGCAGTTCGAACTTCGTCCGTGCCTCGGCCAGCACGAGCTCGAGCGGCTTGTGCTCCAAGCGAGCGAGGTGCTGCAGATCGGCGGCTAGTTTGATCAGTCGGCCCCGGGCCTCCTGGTCAGGTTGTGCGTCTGACATCATGCGTCCTTATGGCCTTCGCTCGTTTCACATGCCCGGCTATCCAACTCACGGTCGTCGGCACCCGGCCGTGGTCGCTTTCGCTTCTCGTGGATGTCGAGCAGAACCGTGGCCCAGGCGTCGGCAACGTCCTCGGGCAATTTCGAATCCGCGTTGGGTGGCGCCATGGCTTGAGTCACAACTTCCTCCAGTGGAATGCGACGGCCGAAGGCGTCGCGGGCGAACCAAGAGGGCGTTAAGCCACGTTGGCGAGGATGCTGGCCCTTTGACGCCTAGTTCGCGTTGTTAGGGAAAGGCTCGCCTCTTGAGAACCAATCTTCACGGGCACCTGCAAGCAGCGGCCGATCTCCCCGAGGATTTCGCGTTTGAACTCCCCGTAGGCTGTCGCCGGCTGTTCGGCACGCACCTGGCCCAGCTTCCACCCGTCGGGCAGCGTCGTGGCCATGCGTTTCTCGAGCTCGACCACATCGAGCGGCTCGACTGGCGTCGCTTCTCCGTTGGCCGGGGCGTCGGTGTACAGCACGGCCGCGAAGTCGGCCGCCGTTTCGGCCGCACCCAACACGGCCAGCGTGTAGCGCCGCAGCTGCGCAAACAGCGGCAAGGCGGGCGTGATCTCCGGCACGCCCCGATGTTGGCCTGGCCGGTCGGCCCGGAACCAGTGGATCATCGAGCACGCGGGAATTCGCAGGCTCGTCACAAGGCCCGGGCCGAT
>CAYPWB010000574.1:1341-3611 GCA_964414315.1 uncultured Planctomycetaceae bacterium
GTGATACGCCCGCGGGTTGCCCAGATTGTCCAGCTCGATGCCGTCGACAACATCGGGGCGATGGATGGCCGTCACGGGTGTGGCGATCTGCTCGCCTTCGGCTCCGGAGGCGGGTCGAGGGTTTTCGTATCCGTTGAACGTCTCAATAGTTAGGGAGCGATGGCCGCTTCGAGGTGCCGCCAGTGGTGACCGCGAGTCTGCCGCGTACTTGTACAGATTGCACCGATTTGCCGTTTAGCCACGGATTCGCGTCGGCTCGTGGAGGCCGAACTCTAGGCGATGTCACGCGTAGAAGACGGGACTGTGCGGGGCGGCCTATCGTGCAGGATGGCCCTGCCTCGACACTCCGGCGCCGTTCATTTTGCCCGAGAATTCCAGGCCGAAACGATGGTCACCGCGCATTACCTGGGCGATGCCATCTTTCCGCGGCTGGTAGTAGATAAGGCGCGAACAGAATCGTACGTCTCTTCCGCGGGCAAGTCGTTCGGCTCGGCATTCTACCGCTGGGGCCGATTCTGAGCCCCTTGAATCATCCGTTTCTGCATCGATGCGCGATGACGACTTTTCAATCGGCCCGCGCTGTCAGTGCGCGCGGAATGATGAGCTTCTGCCGTGAATTCCCGGCTCAAGTGGATGTCACACCTTTCGGCTCACCCGAGGGGATGAACCGTTGGCCACCAGTGGCCACGGTTCGCGCCGTGTGGCGTTCCTTGCCACCGGTGGCCTCGCCGGTCGCCCTGGCAGAAGGGCCCGCCCGTGCGCAAACCCTCGCGATCGATGGATTCCGTCTCGCCCGGCACCAAGTCGCCTTCGGGGGGCGATCTTCCCGCCGCCAGCCACGTGCTGAGAAGGGTATCATTCGATGTCCCTGTTGATCCTCCGGTGCGAAGGCAAGGATTATAGCAATGATGAAGTGGTTCATGCACCCGCTGCTGGCGTTGATCGCCAACGCGACCGAGGCCGAGCTGGCCAAGTACGTGGAGTTCCTGAAAGTGGAGAATCAGATCCTCCGGGATCGATTGCCCAAGCGAATCGAGACGACCGAGGCCGAACGGGACAAGCTCATCAAGGTGGGGAGGCCCTTGGGGCACAAGGTCAAGCAGCTGATCTCGATCGTCACCCCCCGCACGTTCCTGCGCTGGGTGCAGGCCGAGGAGGAAGCCCGCTTGAAGGAGAAGCCGGCCAAGCCCAAGGCACCCCAGGGTGGGAACCGCAAGCCGGACGAGATCCGGGAACTGGTTCTCAAGATCCGCAAGGAGACCGGCTGGGGGGCGGGCCGAATCAAGGGGGAGCTCTATCGGCTCGGCTACCCGAGGATCGGCCGGACGACGGTCAACCGGATCTTGCGCGACCACGGCTTCAAGCCCGAACCGCCCGGCAATCCGAACAACACCTGGGCCAACTTCCTGCGTCGCCATGCGTCGACGCTGTGGGCCTGCGACTTTTTCACCAAGCCGGTGCTGACCATGGGCGGCTGGGTGGATTACTACGTGCTGTTCTTCATTCACCTGGAAACCCGGAAGGTCCATATCCTGGGGATGACGGCTAATCCGAACCACGCGTGGATGAAGCAGCAGGCTCGGAATCTGTGCGTGTTCTTCGGCGAGCTCGAAAAGCCGCCCAAGTACATCGTCCACGATGCGGACACGAAGTTCACGCGGGATTTCAGGGAGCTGCTCAGAAGCGAGGGGATCAAGCCGGTGCGGATTGGACCGCGGCGGCCAAACCAGAATGCGATCGCCGAGCGGTTCGTCAGAACGATCAAGGAGGAATGCCTCGGTCGCTTCTTGGTCTTCGGCGAAGACCACCTCAGATATCTGATCAGCAACTTCGTCGACTATTACCACGCGAAACGCAGTCACCGAGGCTTGGGGTACAAGACACCTGATCAAGTCGATGCGGGAACCGAGACCGAAGAAGTTTTATCACTTCGTGGCGATGCGTTGATACTGCGCGAGTCGCTCGGTGGGGCCTTGAAGTGGTATGAGCGGAAGGCGGCATAGCGCCTCAGGCCTTGAGCGACGTCACTTCGTCACCAAAGCTGCGCCCTTTGGCCTCCCGGCGGCTGCGCCGCGGTCGGCGAAGCCCGCCAAACCCAAGCGTATATCGGGCCTGACCGCGGCTTTCATGGTCCTGGTCGACGCCGGCGCCGAGATGGGCGCGAAGGAGATCGTCGAGAAGGCCGCAGAAAAGGGCTGGTGGAAGTCCGACGCCGCCACGCCCGAGGCGACCGTCTACGCCGCCATCATCCGCGAGATCGCCACCAAGGG
>CAYPWB010000575.1:0-3609 GCA_964414315.1 uncultured Planctomycetaceae bacterium
TGCGAATGCCAGCCGCCCATTTTACCGGCTCCCGCCCATCGGGAACAGGGCGATTCATGCCAAGGCGGCACAGTACCCGTCGAGAGAGGCGTCTTGGTCCGAACGCACCACGCAGCCCTTGCCCGCCGGAGCCCTCTGCGTCCCCCTCTGGGGATGCGCTAGTTTCTGATGCACGTTCCGACGCCGCCCCGGGCCGATTTCATGGAGGGCAAGGGTCGGCTGCAAGAGCACAGAAACTTCATCATGCCATCGACGATCGCCCGTTGCTCGGCCGGATCGGCCACGTGCGGCTCGAACCCGGCGCGCATCTTGACGCCTTCGATAGCCGCCAGCATCAGATCGACCGCCGCCCGTGGGTCGTCTCGCTCCAATTCGCCCTCGGCTTCAACGGCGGCAACCAGGCTGATGAGAATCTCCCGCACGGCGTTGTAAAACTGTGCCCAGCTTTCTCGCACCGCCTTGTCGTGGAGCGAAATCGCGAAAAGCTCGCTGGTGAATACGCGATTCCGCTCGTCGGCCACGCAGATGCGGATCGACAGTTCCAGAGCACGCCGCAGGCGCTCGGTCGGCGCCTCCGACCGAGCGGTTTCGGCGTGCAGTCGCCGCAAATGGGTCTGGTAGTAGTGGGTACAGGCGGCGAGGATAATCTCGTGCTTCGAGCGATAGTGACAGTAGAAACTGCCCTTGGTCACCCCCGCGTGCGCGGCAATCTGCTCGACGGTGACATTGCTGATGCCGCTTTGGCTGAACAATTCCAGCGCGGCGGCGGCAAGTCGCTGAGGCATTTTGGGGGCGATTCGTGGCACGCAGACTCCTTGCATTACTCCTTGAACTGCCGGGACGGCCTATCGGCCCATGGGCACGCAGGCGTTCAGACAACGGCTCTTTCCTGCGTAGATGCAAACCGGTTGGCCGAACGAAGGCGTTCTGCCCAACGAAGCAGACGGCACGACCGAATGTGCCCGCTACTTTGCCGCGGTTTGCACCCAGAAGCGGAAGCGCCGAAATGACCGCCAAAGGACGGCTTCACCATATCTCCTACCGTGGTATCATATCGACCGGCGGCCCGTCGGTCAACTTCGGGGCAGAGCAGCCACCAGCAAGTCGTTTAGTAATCCCCTGTAAGAATGGTATACCCCCCGGCTTCTTCGCGCTGCTATTCAGCCCGAACGGCCTAGGTGGGGGAGTGAAGCGATTCCGGAACGCCGGCTGCTTCACAACGGCGGCACCCTCGCGCAGAATGCTTGACCCGCCCACACCATTGCGATAGGCTCCGTTCATACTCCACGGTATGTATTTCGGCAGGGAGCGGCGGTCTGCCGACCCGCCAGTCGGCGAGAGGGTTTTCCGGCACCCAAGCTTGCATTTCCGGGAGCGTTCGCCCATGATAGAATCCTTCGCTCAAGTCAGGGCCCGTCTTCGGTTCCGCCGAATGCGTGCCGATCCTTGACGGATCGTTCGACGAACGCAAACATACCTGTTAGTATGAACTGTTGGTGGAACGGCTGATTCATGCAATGCTTTTCAAGGAGTTGGCCATGTGGCACAAGCGAGCTTTCATTGCGGCCCAGGTTGTTGTGGCACTTCTGACCGCACCGGCGGGTCACGCCGCGCCGCTCTACTTCGATGCCGAGGGCGGCATGAAGCCTTGGCTCGGGAGCCATTGGGCCGCTGATCCTGCCGGCCCTTACAACCAGCCGTGGGTCAACGGCTCCGACGCAGTCCTCACCGGCACTGCCGGTACGGCGACCGTCGGCAGCCCGATCGCACCCAGTTCGGTGGCGATCGGCGCAGGCTATACCGTCAGCCTGGCCTCCAGCAGCAGCTTTAACCTTCTGGGGTCATCTTCCCCAATTACTGTCGAGTCCGGCGGCGTGCTCAGCGCCGACAACGCCTCAAACAACGCCCACAACCTTGGGCTCGTCACGCTCAACGGCGGTTCGCTCAGTTCGAACGCCGTCGGCAGCCAGTATGGGAACTTCATCTTGAACTTGGGGGTGACCGCGGGCGGCACGGCGATGTCGACCGTCGACGCTCGCTCGGTCTCGCTGAGAAACATCGGCGGAATTTTCAACGTGGCCGACGCGACCGCCGGAACCGACCTGCTCATTCAATCAAATATCGTCAACCACCCGGGTTTCGACGCCGTGCTGACGAAAACCGGCGCCGGCACGCTTGAACTGACCGGGGCGAACAGCTACACGGGCGGCACCAACGTCGACCAGGGCACGCTGCATCTGGTGGGTACGAACAGCGGCACGGGCACTGTTCGTGGCACCGTAACAGTGAACCCGGGCACCGTCTTGCAGCTCGACGGCGGATATGCTCTGGGCTGGGGCAACGACACGCGGGTTCACACCCTCAACATCGACGGCGGGTTCGTGGAAAACGTCGCCAACGCCGGCGAGGCGTGGGGCATTGCCATCAACTTGACCGGTGGCACGCTGCAGTCGAACGGCGGCGTCGCGTCCACCTCGACGCCGTCGCACTTCTCACTGGGCGGCCCGGCTGGTGGGACGGGGTCCGTGGTCAATACCCTGGCATCGGCCGATACTTCGGTCATCGCCGGGCGTATCAACTTGCGCGAGAACAACCCGGGCAATCGGTTGGTGTTCAACGTGGCCGACGGCGCCGCCGCGGTCGACTTGCTCGTGAGCGCCGTCATGACGCAGCAAGCGGGCGGTTACGGCATTACCAAGAACGGCGACGGCTCCATGCGGCTGACGGCGGCCAACACCTACACCGGCGCGACGACCGTCGCCGCAGGCACACTCACCCTGAGCGATGGGGGAAGGCTCGGAGGCGGCACCTACAACGCCCCGATTACCATCGGCGACGGCGCCGTCTTGAACTTCAACATGACCAATAGCCAAAACCTGGGAGGCGCCCTTACCGGAACGGGCACCCTGGCGCAGAACACCGCTGCCGACTATTTGTACATGACGGGCGACCATTCGGCTTTCGAGGGTACCTTCCACAATCTGGCCGGCAACATGTTCCTCGCATCCTCGGCCGCGAACAGTCCTGCCGGCGCCCGCGCTCGCGTCGACGGTGGGCTGCTGCAAGTCGCCCCCAACGGCTCGGGGGATGGAACGTGGCGAATCGGCGCGCTTTCCGGCACCGGCGGTGCCGTGCAGCCGAACCGCAATTTGGCAGGTAGGGCCATTACGCTCGAGGTCGGCGGATTGAACACCGACACCAGCTACGCCGGCGCGTTGCGGAACAACAGCAATGGAACCCCCTCCGTACTGGCTCTGGCGAAAGTGGGCACCGGCACGTTGACCCTGGCCGCCACGAACACCTACACCGGCGGCACCACGGTGGAGGGCGGCGTGCTCGAGGTGGCGGCCACGCGCGCCCTCGGCTCCGGCCCCATCGCCATCAACGGCGGCACCGTGCGTTTGGCCACCAATGCCTACAATGCGCTCGGCACGCCCAGTCCTGCAATCATGATCGGACCCGGTGCCACGCTCACGGCCGACCAGGGCGACACCAACGCGCACAACCTCGGCCCGCTCACGCTCAACGGCGGGACCCTCACCTCGCTCTACGGCCCGGCCGGACCGGCGAACGACGGCAATTACGGCAACTTCATCTTGAACTCGGGGC
>CAYPWB010000576.1:0-3600 GCA_964414315.1 uncultured Planctomycetaceae bacterium
TTTGGCACTGGCCGAGCCAGTGGCACACTCATCTCCCTTTGGCACTGGCACAGCCAGTGGCACACTCATCTCCTTTTGGCACTGGCCGAGCCAGTGGCACACTCATCTCCCTTTGGCACTGGCACAGCCCGTGGCACACTCATCTCCCTTTGGCACTGGCACAGCCAGTGGCACACTCCGGCGGGGGCCAAGCTTCGACACGCTGAAGCGTGAACTCCAACGCAGACGGCCAGCCCGTCAGACCAGTTCGCCGGCGTCGGCCAGGGCCATGAGTTGCGGCAGCAGGCGGCGGGCGGCCCGGGCGCGGTGGCTGAGTACGGCCTTGGCCACCGGCCCCAACTGGCCGAACGAGCGATGGTATTCGAGCAATTCGAAGAGCGGATCGTAGCCGAAGCCGGCCCTGCCGCACGGTTCCATGAGAATTCGCCCGCGACAGGTGCCGCGACTCTCCGCCCGAACGACGCCGGAGGGATCGGCCAGCACCATGTGGCACACATAGCCGGCGTCGCGGTCGGCCGGGGGCACGCCGGCCAGCCGTTCCAGCAGCAGGGCATTGTTCGAGGCGTCGGTCGCGCCCGGGCCGGAGAACCGGGCGGAATAGACGCCCGGCGCGCCATCGAGGGCGTCGACAGCCAGGCCGCTGTCTTCCCCAAGGGCCCACCGGTCGAGATGCCGGGCCTGCGCCACGGCCTTCTTCCCGGCGTTCTCGGCAAAGGTCGTGCCGTCTTCCACCACGTCGATCCGGTCGGCGAAGTCGGCCAGCGTGGCTAACTGCACGCCTGCGGGGGCGAACAGTCGGGCAAGCTCTTCGCCCTTCTTCCGATTGGTGGTTCCCAGAACAAGCATGAGCACCCTTCCCCCGGCTGCGAAAACGGAACAGCGACCGCATGACGCAACGGTCGTTCGGCTGCTTCGCACAAACGGTATGGTTCTTCCGCTTCTACGTGCAAATCAGTTGGCCGAACGAAGGAGTTCTGCCCAATTATGCGGACGGCACGACGGAGCGTGCCTGCTACTTTGCCGTGGTTTGCACGTAGAAGCGGAAGAGCCAACGGTATTTGGCCCGTTTTCGCCGCTGCCGCGTTACCACAGGGCCGTCTGGCTGCTGTTGATGGCGGCACTGATCGAGCGTTTGGGTACCTCGACCGGAAGCGGCTGAATGTCCAGCGGAATGCCCACGATCGTCTTCAGCGTCATGGCGCCGGGCGGCTGCCCCGGAATATTCGCCGGCTGCGCCGCGAATTTCTGCATGAGTTCGTGGACTTTTGGGTTGATTTCCACCTTGCCGTCCGGGCGTTGGCTTCCTACAGACTGGAAGCTGCCGACGGTTACAATGCTGGCATACCGATCGTGGAACTGGTAGGCCTCGTAACCTTTCATCCGAAGCGCCAGGCACAAACGATTGGCCTTGTCGGCAGCGTCGGCAAGGCCGCTTCGCAGAGGGCGGTCGCCCCGTTCGACGGCCTCGATCTCGTCCTGCTTGATCAGCGTCTTTCCCTTGAACGTGGCCACTTGCACCGTGTAACGGCCGGGGCAATCGAGCAGGCTGTGCTTGATGTTCGTGTTCCAGTCCAGCACCTCCGCGTCGACGCCGCTGGGAGCGAAGTACTCCTTCGGCAGAAGCGGGTTCGTGGTGACGAACGCCTTGTTCAATGGGCCGGCCGCGTCGCGGTCGAGGTTGATCTGGCTGGCCAGCGCCCGCCAGCCGGCCAAATTCCGTGCCGTCGGACGCGACCCGTCGATCTGCAGGCAGTCCGGCTCGAATTGCTTCAGACGTCGGAGGGTGCGCTGCGCGTTGGAATCGTCGACTGCCGGGTAATCGCCCACCAGCACGGCGATCTCGTCGATGGTGTCGCCGCGCCGATACAACATTTGGACCGGACTGCCGTACTGATCCACGCCCCGGGCCTGCGGCTGCTCCAGATCGAAGTGCATGCGGTGCACGTAAGCGGGCAGCTTGTACCGGCTGCGAAGCTCCAATACCAACTCGCGCGCCTGTTCCTCGGCCGCATCGCCCGAAAACGTGCAGGCCAGAATGGTCCAGGGACCGTTTTCTTCGGTGAGGCGGTAGTCCTTGTCGGGAGAGGCCTCAACGGGGTCGCGAGTAAGCAGCGACAGCCAAGGCGGCGTAGCCGATGCATTGCCCGGAGAAAGAATGCCTGCCAAAATCGCACAAAACGCGGTGGCGAACAGTCTGGTTCGTCTCATGGTCGAGTTCATCCTTGCCGTGGAAGAAGAGTGCTACCGTCCGACGTGCGCGGCGGATGGTAGCAAAACGGCGTGAACACCGCCATACCGGATTAGGCGATACGGAGACCCTGCCTTCAGGGAGCCTAAGGCCGCTGTCGCGAAGCACTAGTTCAGTAGCCGGTCGACGCTGGCCATCAGCCGATCCATGGCGAACGGCTTGCGGATGTAATCGTCGACGCCCAGCAGTTCGGCGTACGCCTTGTGCCGGCTCCCCTCGTTGGCGGTAATCATGATGATCCGCAGCGGCACGGGCCGCGTGTGACGGATGCGTTCCAGGACGAGGAACCCGCTGCGACGGGGCATCATCATATCGAGGATCATCAGGTCGGGATTCTCTCGTTCAGCCATGGCCAATCCCTGGTTTCCATCGCGGGCAATGAGTACCTCGTACCCCTTGGCCTCCAAGGCGATGCGGAGCGACTCGATGATTTCGCGGTCGTCGTCGACCAGGAGGATTCGCTTGGGGCCCTGGTTTTCCGGCTCTTGCGTTTCCGGTTCCGTCGTCTTCTTGGCTCGCTTGATGGCCATATCGCACCTTGGGGCGGGAAAGCAGCGGGGCCACGGGTTTCGATGGGCGTTCGGAACCCGCCCCCCAACTCGGTAGGGCTTTGGCTCGTGCCGTGGCACACCCGGGGCAACCTTCGCACCGGCAAGCCGTGCCCGCGAAAGCAACCCAAACTCCTATACGTAACCCAGAAACCAGCCCATTGCAAGGCACCCCCGCCGCCAAAATGCCACATTTTCCCTGGCGAAGGTCCTTTTAGGGGGTTGCGCCTGGGACCGAAAGGGCGGCATGCGGCTTGGATTTCTGCCGGCCTTAGCTTATATTGGCCATAGTCCGGATTATTCACGATAGGTAGGGTAGGTCAAACAAGCCGCTTCCTTGGTGGGTCATCGGTCGCTATTGCCGGCTTACTTCCAGGCACGGGGCTGGAAATGAGCTGGGTTGCGGCTTGTGCAGTTCCACCATCGTTTTGCGCGACCTTGGTCCACTCTGCGTAGATGAATAACCCGATTCACCTGGCTTGGCGAAGCGGAGAATTGCGATGGGATCAACAGCAAATCTTGAAGAACGTGTCGCCATCCTGGAGAGGGAGTTGGCGCTGATTAGGAGCAGAGTCGACCAAACCGGTAGTGGCAAGCCATGGTGGGAGCGCATCGCGGGCACCTTCCAGAACGATCCTGTGTACGAGGAGGCCCGGCAACTGGGACTGCAATACCGCCGCTCACAAGGGCCTGACGCCTCTTCCGACTAATAGGATTGCTCGCCCACAACGCCACGCTTCTCTCGCGCAATCGCAGCGATTTCGACGTCATCCCCGGCTTGCGAGTCGATGATTGGACGAAATG
>CAYPWB010000577.1:0-3597 GCA_964414315.1 uncultured Planctomycetaceae bacterium
GCGCTCGTCCTTGATGCCGTTGACAATCAGTTCGTAACGGTCGGCGTTGGCCTTCTGGTGCTCAAGGGCGCCTTCGGCCATGGTCGAGAAGAACTCGTTGGCCAGCGACTTCATCACCAGGGCGACGCGCCGCTTGCCGGCCGGTCCCGCTCCCGAATCGGCCGTCTCCGGCTGCGAGCAACCGGCGAGGGCGAAAAGGCATCCGAGTATCACAACGATCGAGAGATGCTTGCGCGCGTTCATCGGTTTCCTTTCGTTGACTCGACCCGTGAGCATGGCCATCGTACCAGGAAGCCCCCGGCATCCTCAAGGCCCTGCCAAGGTGCTGCACAGTGCCCCGGCCCCGCGCCATCCCGAGGTTGTCGCCCGCAAGCACCTCACGCCTCGGAGAGTCGTGCTCCAGCAGGGCGACTCTCCACGTGGCCATTGGGCCGCACAAAAACGGGACAGGTCCGATTTTGGCAAAGCAGGCAACCGGCGAAACTCCCTAAATTGCCAATATCGGACCTGTCCCGTTTTTGCAGCTATGGAAGCGGGCCGACGGCGGGCGGTTGGCTGCACAGGGCGACGAACGCCTCGGTTGCCCGGATGCATTGTTCTTTGTCGGCGGTCAGATACCGGTGCGGCCCGTTCCCATTGGGTTCGAACCGCGTGCCGCCGTCGTCCTCCACCACGACGCGGCCCGGTTCCGACAGCCCGAAATAACCCCGGTTCGGCCGGACCGCGTACAAGACGCTCGTCAGGTCCCAGGTGGGCCGGTTGTGCGGCGGCGGATTGTAAAGCACGTATGCCTCCGCCACGGGATGATGATCGACGTAAGCGTAGTCGCGCTCGATGCTCACCGCGGGATACGGAATAGCGATGCCGATCTCATAGCCGCTCCAAACGATCGGCGTCGGCCACTCCGTCGCGATCTTCTTCGCCGCCGGAATGTCGTTCACCACATTGTATTCGCGATGCCGACTGCCGTGGATCGGCTGAAAGGCCCCGGCCATGATCGATAGCAGGCGCGCCTTGGCGGCCACCAACTCGCGCCCGGAAAGCGGCGAGATGTCGTCCGCGGGCGAATCGAGCAACCGGGCCAGGTTGCTCGAAAACCCAACCTGTACGAACACGACCGACCGGTCCGGCTGCGCGGCCAGAATGCGGCGCAGCAGGGCGGTGGCCTCCGGGGCGTCCTCCCCGCTGCGGAGATCGTGTGGATACCGCAGGCCCCCGTTGTCGCGCTGCTCGGCCAGGCCGATGAACTTGCCCTGCCCTCGCGTCGGCCCGTCGCCTACCACGCCAATCGGAACCTCGCCCCGCCCGTAAAACGTGTTCACCGCGTCGGTGAACGCTGCGGCGAGCGGGTGGTCCTTGGTGATGGTCACCGCCAGCAGCTCGCACTCACCTCGCGACTGAATCGCGTGGATCAGCCCCAAGGCCAGGGCGTCGTCCACGTCGTTGCCAAGGTCGGTGTCGTAAATGAGTCGCACGGGCTCCGCTGCGGCGGGCGCGGCGGCAAGAATCGCGAGAACGGCCGTCCAAACGAATCGTGTCATCATTTCGCAGCTCCTATGTATGTGTCCTATACTACCAACCGCAAACATCATGAACGTTTCCACACAGTCGTGGCCTTGGCTTCGAGCGGAAGCTCGCATTGGTTGGCGGCCCCGGCGCCCTATGCGTTTGTGTCGTATCGTACCATGCAACGATCAGCGAGTGCAAGAACCCGCACGGAGCCGGCTGCACGATGGAGGCGGAAGCGATGTGGCCTGGATCCTGAGGCACCGATGGATGCAAAGGGGGCGGTATGCTACAATTCAACCCATAGTTTCCACCGAACTGTCCCGCATCGCCGACCACTTACCCCACGGAGAACTTCGTCATGCGATTACCACTTGTGCTGCTCCTGGCGACTGCCGCGTGGCAGTCTGCTGCGTCGATCGCCACCGCCGAGGCCGCGAAGCCGAACGTCATCTTCATCATGGTCGACGATCTGGGCTACGGCGACCTCGGCTGCTTCGGGCAGGGGCGGATCCAGACCCCGAAGCTCGACTCGCTGGCCGCCCAGGGAATGCGGTTTACCAACTTCTACGCCGGCTGCACGGTGTGCCGGCCTTCGCGTCTGGTGCTGTGGACCGGGCAGCATACCGGCCACACGGCGATCGACTCGAATGCGAGGTACGTGTTCAAGCCGGAGGATGTGACCGTTGCTGAGTTGATGAAGAAGGCCGGCTACGCCACCGGCGGCGTGGGCAAGTGGGCCATGGGCGGGCCGGGCTCGGGCGGCGAGCCGATCCGGCACGGCTTCGATTTCTGGTTCGGCTACCTCGACCAAAGCGAGGCCCACAACTACTATCCGACGCACTTGTTCCGATGCGCGGACGGCCAGGTCGAGCGCGTGCCGTTGGAAGGGAACGTGCTCATGGACGATCCGGCCGCTCGCGGCCGCGTGGCCAAGCCGGACCATCGAGTCACGTACTCGCACGACGTGATGACGGAGGCCGCCTTCGATTTCGTCCACCGTCACAAGGACCGGCCGTTCCTGTTGCATATCCACTGGACCATTCCACACGCCAACAACGAGGGCGGTCGTGTTGCCGGCGACGGCATGGAAGTGCCCGACTACGGCATCTACGCCGACAAGCCCTGGCCGAATACCGAAAAAGGGCACGCCGCAATGATCACCCGGATGGACTCCGACGTCGGGCGTCTTGTCGACCTGCTCGGCGAACTGGGCATCGATCGCAATACCCTCGTCCTGTTCACCTCCGACAACGGTCCTCACAACGAGGGCGGGCATCGGCACGAGTACTTCGACTCGAACGGGCCCCTGCGCGGCTTCAAACGCGACCTGTACGAAGGCGGTATCCGCGTGCCGACCATCGCCTGGTGGCCCGGCACGGTACCGGCCGGAACGGAAATCGCCGAGCCGCTGGCGTTCTACGACTTCCTGCCCACCGCGTGCAAATTGGCCGGTATCGATGCGCCGGCGAATACCGACGGCGTCAGCTTTGTCTCCACACTTATGGGCAAGCCGGGCGACCAGGCGCATCACGACTTCCTGTATTGGAAATACGGCAAGAAGGAAGCCGTGCGCGCAGGCGAGTGGAAAGCAGTTCGCTTGGGGCCTGACCGGCCGCTCGAACTGTACGACCTTTCCCGCGACCTCGGCGAAACGCGCGACCTTGCAGGCGAGCACCCCGACGTCGTCGCCCGCCTCGAGGCCGCTATGCGGCAGGCCGCTCGTTGAACTCGGCTTGCCCGACGTGCATGGGAAGGGGACCGTCCCAATTTCCCGGCGACAACGGCCGGCCGATTGGGCAAATTGCCTTGGTGCCGTGAAGATCGGGACAATCCCCGGAGAACGGCGTCCCTACAAACCCATCGGCACGCCCAGCACGGCCGCGACGGCGTGGAGGAGTTGGCGTTCGCGCGGGGTGACGACGTTGTCGGCGCCGACGGTCGCAGTGCAGGCCTGCAACACTTGCCGCTTGATGAGCGGGGCGCACTCGGCCAGGGTCTTCAGCGCCTTGTCGAGGTTGCCCAGGCTGCACTGGGAGGAAGACAGTTGCGGCTCCGACCGCTTCAGCACGGCCATGCCCTTGCGGTAGG
>CAYPWB010000578.1:0-3595 GCA_964414315.1 uncultured Planctomycetaceae bacterium
GCGTCATCAGGGCGAAGGCGGTGCCGTACTGCTGGTGGTAGTCGTACAGCGGGAAGTCCCACCAGGAGGCGGCGCCGTCCCGGATCGCCAGTTTTACCACGGCCAATATGCGTTTTTTGGGTGCTGTTGTACTTCATCGCTTTCTTTGCGCGAACTCCCGCATCGATCTTGGCGGGGAGTCCCGGTGACGTGGGATATTGCCAGGAGTGTGGCGCGCGTCTCTCTGGGCTGGCAACGTAAATGCTTGCCTAGAAACGTGTTAATCCCGAAGAGGCCGCGCCGCCGATGGCCGCCCCGGCTCCCCGAAAAATTGGCAGCACCCTCTTGACGTACGACGAAAATGTCGTACGATAGTTATGTCGCACGTCTAATCTTCCTTCTGTCGAGAGGTGGATAATGGCGATTCAGGTTTCCCCCCAGAATGTGGTGGGCAGGGATCGACTCATTGAACGAATATGGAAAGAGCTGGAGGCCAACTCGCTCCGCTTCACCGCCGAACGCCGCATTGGCAAGACGACCGTCATGCGGAAGATGCGGGCGGAGCCAAGACCCAATAGTGCCCTGGTCTTTGTCGATCTGGAGAAAGTCGATTCGCCACAAAGGTTTGCCGAGGTGCTGCTCACCGAAATGTCGTCGTGGCTTTCGACCAAGCAGAAAGCAGCGAACTGGTTCACGACGTTCCTAACGGAAATCGGGGGACTCGAAATCGGCCGCGGCATGGTCAAGATTCCAGACCGAAAACCAATCGGCTGGAAGGCGGTTCTCGAAGGAACGCTCGACCGCGTTTGCCGGCACAATGCGGATACGCTCATCGTACTGCTGTTCGACGAGCTTCCGTACATGCTCCAGAAGATCGCCGCGTACGAGAAGCGGGCGGGAACGCAAGATCATGCGGCGCTCGAAATCCTCGATACCCTGCGAGCGAAGCGGCACGAGCACGCCAACCTGCGCATGATCTTCGCCGGCTCCGTCGGCCTGCACCACGTGTTGACCGACTTGAGAGGAACACAGCTTGCCAGCCAACCGGTCAACGACATGCCTCTTGTCCCGATCGAGGCGCTGGACCTGCCGGACGCCGTCACGTTGGCTCAACGCCTGCTGAAAGACGAAGGAGTTCAGGTTGTCGAGGCCGACAGGGAAGGACTGCCCGACGAGTTGGCCGCGCTGACGGATCGGGTGCCTTTCTATCTTGAAAGGGTGGTGTCGCGCCTGGCTGAGTTGCACGGTCCCGTTTCCGTCGAAGACGCGCGTCAGGTCGTCCGCCAGCAACTAACCGACGACCACGACGCATGGGAGATGGAGCATTTTCAATCGCGTCTGGATATCTACTACCCCGGTTCGTCTTCCGATGCCAACGGCAAACCGATTCCGAACGCGAGGCTTGCCCGTGCTATCCTCAATATCCTGGCCGTTGCCGGGGCGCCGCAAACGATCGACGAGGTGTGGGCGGCAATGAAAGCAGGAATGGCGCTGGACGACCGCGACCAGGTCATCCGTTTGCTCAAGTCGTTGGCACAGGATCACTACTTGACCAGCGATTCGGAAAAGCGTTACGCGTTTCGCTTTCCCTTGATCCGGCAATGGTGGGTCTTGGCCCAGGGGCTTTGCTCATGAAACGGCGGCCTGTCATCTCGGCGTATACGCCCAGCAATACCGACCGCGAGGTGCTCAAGCGTGTTTTCGTGCAGCGCGAGCGGCTGCTGGAGAAGGTCGTCGAGCGCCTTGCCCGCAGTATGTCAACCGACGACAAGCATCACATCTTGCTCATCGGCCCGCGCGGCAGCGGCAAGACCCACCTGGTCACCCTTGCCGAATACGAATTGCGAGGCCGGAGCGAACTGTCGAAGGCCATGCGCGTGGCCTGGTTGGGCGAGGACGATACGTTTACGGGCCTGATCGATATCGCACTCGGGATGGCCGATCAGTTGGCCGCCGAATACCCGGACGAGTTCGACGCCGACTACCGCGATTCGGTTCGCGGACTCGATGCCGACGACGCCGCCGAATCGATCCTGAAGTCAATCCTCGATCGCCTGGCCAATCGGAGCATCCTGTTGATTATGGAAAACCTCGACGCCGTCTTCGACGGTCTGGGCGACATGGGGCGCAAGAAATGGCGGGCGTTCCTGCAGGAACACCCGCGTATTGCCACGCTGGCCACGTCGCAGCAGTTGTTCGCCGGAGTTTCGCGCCGCGACGAGGCGTTTTTCGGCTTCTTCGACATCCAGCACCTTCGCCCCCTGTCGGTTGACGATGCCCGGGAACTGATCCGGAAGATCAGCCTGGAACAGGGGAACCAGGACCTTGTGACCTATCTGGATTCGGCGGAGGGACGCTACCGGATTCGCGCCTTGCATCATCTGGCCGGCGGGAACCATCGCATGTACGTGCTCCTGGCCGAGTTCCTGACGAAGCAGTCGCTGGACGACCTGGTGGCGGCGTTCGACGGCCTGGCCGAAGACCTCACGCCCTATTTCCAGGAGCGGGTTCGCTCGCTGCCGCCGCAGCAGGCCCGAATCGTGCAATCCCTGTGCAACGCCGAGGGTGCGATGACGGTCAAGCAGATTGCCGAGGACACGTTCATTGCCGAAGGAAACTGTTCCAAGCAGTTGGGCAACCTGAAGCAGAAGGGTTACGTGCAATCGCAAAAGCGGGGCAAAGAGTCGTTCTACGAGATGGCCGAACCGTTGATGCGGCTGTGCCTGGAGGTGAAGCATCAGCGCGGCCGTCCGTTGCGACTGGTGGCCAGGTTTCTGCGAGCATGGTTTCCCGAATCGTACTTGCGGAAGGGTATGATGCCGCCGGCCGGGCCGCCCTCTCGCGGCGATGCGTACCGGGCCGCCGCGCTGGAAACCGACACCGGTATTGAGGAACTGCTGGGGGCAACTCGCGACGAGGTAGTCGCGGCTCTTGAAACCGCGTTCCGCACCGGCGACAAAGTTACGGAAGCCTACGGGGGAAACGCGAGGGAACTGCTCGCGATGGTTCTGCGCCGAGGGCATCAGGAATGGGACGACTACGTCGCGGCACTCGTTCCGTTGTACGTACAGCACGGGGCAGCCGCCAAACTGGGGCAGGGGGTCACACGCACCATCGAACTGCTCGCCACGGAAGGGTACTCGCCCTCGCAACTCGACGTCTGGAACCGCGCATGGCAACGGGCGGGCAAGGACTGTGAGGACCTGGAAATCCCGCTGCGCAGCCTGGACGCCGCCGTCGAAGCGATCAAGACAAAGAGTGATCGCCCGCTGTTTCGACTCCCGCTGGAAATTCGCGAACTGGTGCGGCCGTTGCTTGAACGAGCGCTGCCTGAATAAGGCAGCGTGGGCGGCCTCTGCCGCGGTTGGTCATTGGGCGAATACCTCCAGGCGCAGCGCGCCGGAACGGGCTCGTGGTGACTACGCGATCGGAGTGTTGGAGTGCACGCTACAGTGTGCCGATCGAAGCACGAGCCGAATCCAGCACGCTGAAGCGTGAACTCCAACAGCAAGCCCGTTCCCGCACTCCCTCGCGCCGGCTCTTACTCGCGGCAGCGGGCGAGCGTCATCAGGGCGAAGGCGGTGCCGTACTGCTGGTGGTAGTCGTACAGCGGGAA
>CAYPWB010000579.1:0-3594 GCA_964414315.1 uncultured Planctomycetaceae bacterium
AATAGACAAGGCTTTTCGCATCGGCTGCGCGATGCGAAAAGCCTTGTCTATTTCCCGTAACAAACGTCCGCAACGGCACAGCATCTCCTCGCCCATCGCCATGTCGTCGGGGCGATATTCCTCCAGGATGCGTTGGGCACCGCCGCGGTCGCCGTTTTCCAGCATAGCCAGAGCGAGGTCGGGAAGGATTTGCATTGCGTAAGGATGGCGACGGCGCAGTTCCTCCAGAAGTTTCACCGCCTCATGCAGCAGCGGCTGTTCTCGTGTCTTGATCCACTGCCGCGCCTTGGCGAGCGGGACATCGTACGCGATCCAGGGTTCTCGCAGCACTTCCTCAGCAGTGTTCATCGTCGTCTTTCCATCGTCGTACCGTGGGGTGTCACAGGCCAAGTCGCTCCCGATCTTTCCGATATTGGCGGCGGGGCCACGAAAGGCGGGCCGACGCCACGCCGGCCGACAGATACGCCGCCAGCCACTGCCGCAAAGTAAGGTTCGAAAACCGCGACGTGCTCACGCCGTAGCAGGCCAAGACGAAGTAGTATTCCTCAAGCCATTCGTTGGGGCGCCCGCGGTCAATTCCCAGGTGCACCTGCGCCATGCGCCGCAATTCGAGCACGATGCTGTGAAGGCGCTGCAAGGCGTCCGCCTTACGTGTCACGGGGGGCCAGCGGCCCAGCCGATAGCACATTTCCGTCAACTCATTCAACTGCAATTCCGATTGCTGTACCGCAGTAAGAAATGCCTGGTTTTCGTATTTCTCGACCGCGGCGTTTTCCAGCAGTGCATCGTGCTCAGCGGCGATCGGCTCCCGAGCGCCTGCGAAAATTTCCACGTAGGCCCGAGTTTTCAGTTCCGTTTCCAACTTGGCGAAATCCCAAGCGATCAGGTTGCAGAAGCTCATGTCTTCATAGTCGAACAGAGCCGGCCACAAGGCCCGCTCGCGAACGATTCCCACGAGGACGTTTCGCCCATGGAGGTCGCCGTGCGATGCACCGCGGAGCATGCGGGGAATAAGCTGGGCCGGGCCGGGTTCATCCACCTCGGGAACGTTCGAGCCCGCGAGGTCCCGACTCCAGCAGAGCGTTCCCGGGCACGGCCGTTGGTGACCCTCGATCTCTGCGGCCGAAGGACAGGCCCACTCCACGTGGGCTTTCAGATAGCGGGAGAAATAGTCGACCGGGTCGATAAACAACTCCGGGCCGCTTTCCGCCATGCTGGCCGCTCGGCGGACCATGGCCAAACGGGAATCCTGCTCCCACAGAGTCAAGCTCTCGTCCATGTGGCGGACATAGAATCGGTAGTCCTTCCGTTGTGCAGGATCGTCGACAAACGAGCGGCCGTACATCATGTGGCCGAGCCGCTCCAGCAGTTCAATCAGCACGAGGCCTACCGACTGGACGCTCGGAACACCGAATCGAACGCTTCGAAGTACAGCTTCCTCGAGGGTCGCAAGGTGCCCGACCCCGACAAGCTGATGGGCATCGCCATAGACGATGCTCATCAGCCCATCGAGCACGCACCCTTCATGCACGGGAAGAAACACCGGATCGTGGTGCATTCCCAGCGGCCGGCACAGTTTCCAGTTTTCCAATTCCGCCCGGATCTTGTCCTCCGGCCCGATCTTCACAATGTAGGTACTGCTCTCTCCCGGATCGGGATACGAGTCGTCGAACGAACGGCCGGCGCCCGTTCCCGCAAATACCTCGACGAGCAGCACGAACAGGTCTTCGCGAGCCCGGAAGCCCTTCAGATGGTCCTGAACCACAATGGTCTCGGCCTTTGCAAAGGTATCGGTGAGCACCGCCGTGGGTTTTTGGAGGAGCATTTCCAGCGCCGTTCGCGGATTCGCGGGCAACTGATCTTCAGGTGGGCAAACCGCCCGGCAAAACTGCCGCGCCAACGCATTGTACAGCCGGTTCTTTGCGTTGACTGCCCAGAGGACCGTGGCCATGACTTGCTCCCTTGCCTTCGATGCTTCGGAACACCGTCGTCTCCTCGATCTCGCAACGCTTCCAAGCCGAACTGCTCACTGCAAAGCAACCCGGAACCGCCAACCCCAAGTACAGTCGGAACTTCCCAATGCGGCCGGTAAGTGGAAGGGGCGGGGACTTGCACTCCCGCGCTGCCAAAGGCATACGGTTCCAGAGGCAACGAGGCTTCCGCAATCCGAGTTCCATTTTGCGTGAACCGGCTCAGGCAATCCGTACCACAAGCTGCCCTTACTGTAGATACGGCAATGTGCCGATGCAAGTGGTGTGAACAGGCAGCCGGTGCCGACCGACACCCGGTAAAGCGGCCGTTCTTGCAGGCATTCTCGCGTGGTAGCACACCGTACAAGTCGATCTCGCCTTCCCGGCGACCGGCTTGCGACACCTCCGGGGCTTGTGGTGCTTTCGCCCAGCGTCTTTTTTACTTTTCGGTAGCACGGCCGGATGAACATGCCCGAATTATCGACACGAAACGGGCCGTGTCAAACTCAGATGTAAGGAGACACTTGCCTTTGCGATTCCGTCTACGCCGCACCGCCCAGCCGGTTCAAGGATTCCGACTCTACGCCCGATCGATCGGGAACGCCAGCACCTCGGCAAGGCTACCGGCCCCGAAGGCGAGCATGACCAGCCGGTCGAACCCGAGAGCCACGCCGACGGCAGCCGGCAGGCCGGCGTCCATGGCGGCCAGCAGGCGGCTTTCCTCGGGCAAGGCGACGTTGCCGTCGGCCACGCGCTGCGCGTTCACCGCCCGGTTGCGGCGGCGCAACTCGGCGGCGTCGAGCAGTTCGTGGTAGCCGTTGGCCAGCTCAATGCCGTCGACGTACAGTTCGAACCGCTCGGCCACGGGCGGATTCTCGTCGCGCACCCGGGCAAGCATGGCCTGCGAGGCCGGGTAGTCGTACAGAATCGCCGGCCGGTCGCAGCCCAGGTGCGCCTGCACGCGCTCGGTTAGCAGAACGTCGAGCCAACTGTCGCGGTCGTCCTCGGCGAAGCTGGGCGGAACGGCAGGCGCCAGTTTCCGGCACCGGGCCACCAGCGCGTCGGTAGGCGAGGTGAGCGGATCGAGCCCCACATGGAGCGCGAACGCCTCGCGATAACTCACCCGTCGGGCCGGGCCGCGGCCGAGCATCGCCTCGCACAGGTCGCTCAAAAGTTGCATGCCCTGCTCCGGACCATCGCCCGCGCGATACCATTCGACCATGGTGAACTCGGGGTTGTGCAGCGGCCCGATTTCGCCCTGCCGGAACACGCGCGCCACCTGATAGATCGCCTCGGCGCCGGCAGCGAGCAGGCGCTTCATGGGAAACTCGGGCGAGGTATGCAGCCACAGCCTGCGCGGCGGCCGGCCCGGACCGCACGCCAACTCGGTGGAGAACGCGTCGAGATGCCGATCGACCACCGTATCGGCCGAGAGGATCGGGGTTTCGACCTCCAGGAACCCTCGCGCGTCGAAGAACGCCCGCAGCCGTTTGAGCATTTCCGCGCGGAACCGCAAGGCGGCCAAGTTGGCCGTGGGCGGATAATCGGGAGGGGAAGGCGCCTCGCCCGCGCACTCCCTGCTCGATTGCGTTGGGCCTCCGACGTCGCGGTTCATGGGATTGCG
>CAYPWB010000580.1:0-1458 GCA_964414315.1 uncultured Planctomycetaceae bacterium
ACGCGCAGCCATGTGCTGGGGCCCGTGCCCTCTGGCAGTTGTTCCACGGGCACGATGAACTCCCGCTCATCCTCCCCGACCAGCAAGACGGCGTGCCTGCCCTCCTCGATCCGATCGACAACGGCCTTGGCTTCCATCAGTCGGCCCTTTCTGTTCGCACCTGGAACGTACTGCCGTCCGTAACGACCTGGATCGTACCATGCCGGTCCGTGCCGTACACGTCGATGCCTATCCCAACCAGTCGGTCAATGACTTCGGAGTGCGGATGCCCATAGGAATTGCCCGTCCCAGCCGAGTAGATGGCGACTTCGGGAGCCACGTTTTGAATGAATGATTCTGTCGAAGAGGTCTGCGAACCGTGGTGGCCGAGTTTCAGCACCTGGGCCTTCAGCGGATGCCCTCGCTCCAGCATTTCGTGTTCGGCCTCCGCCTCGGCATCGCCTGCCAGCAGGAAGGCCACGTTTCCGAACACCACCCGCACGGCAACCGATCCGTGGTTCAGGTCGCCGGTCAATTCCTTGGGGTGAACGACCTCGACCCGCGCGGAGCCGATGTCGAACGTATCGCCTGCCCGTGGCTCGTGATAGCCCGCGTCGGATTCCATGACGGCATCGAGCGCTCGCTCGAAAGTCCGACTCGTGTTCTTGTCGCCCGACATCCACACTTCTTCTACCGGGAAGGCCCCGACCACTTGGTCGAACTGTCCGATATGGTCGGCATGGGGGTGCGTGCCGACCAGCAAGCTGATCGTTTCCACTCCGGCTTCGCGCAGGAGCGGTACCACGTCCTTGCGATCGTGTTGCCCGGCGTCGACGACGATCGTGAAGTCCGGGCCGATAAGGGCTGCGCAATCGCCCTGCCCGACATCGAAGAAGTGCGCGGTAAGCGTGCCCTCGGGAATAGGCGCAGGCGTTGCCGCCGGCGGCGCCGACTCTTCCGGCGACCGTTGAGAAATCGCCAGCGCCGGCCCAGACGGGCCCTCAAGCCCGCATCCGGCGATACCCAGCAGTAACGCGGCAATCGCCGCTGCGGTCCAATAGCGACCGAGGGGGTTCAGCATCGTAGCCTCCTTGCGTTCGGTGCCAAGTTGTCGCAATCCGACCAACCGGTCGGACGGGGCGGGTACTGTACGCAATCTGGCCCGGCGCAACAACACGGTTTTGTCGCGTGCAGGGCGGCCGGTTAAGTGACTCTCATTCCTGCTCGGGGCCCCGGGGGTCTGGCAAAGATTCTCGTCGCCGGGGGGCCCCAAGGGTCGGCCCGGCGTCCGAAGTGCCGCGAGCGGGGAGGCGGGTTAAGTGGGTTCCATCGCGCTCGCGCGGCGGGGGGTCTGGCAAAGTTTCCGGGATCGCGAGGGGCCCCAGGGGGGTCGGGCCGAATCGAGGACGGCGAGCGCGGCGGCGCGGCGGGCGCCAACTCGGCGGGCACGGCCAGGGGCTTCGACGGCCCGGCCGATGG
>CAYPWB010000580.1:1468-3579 GCA_964414315.1 uncultured Planctomycetaceae bacterium
CGGCGCCAGGTCCACGGCGCCAGGGCCGCGGCGGCGGCATCGACCGCACCGAACCGGCCGTGCCGGCGCCGGCTTCGACCGGCCGGCGTCGATTCTTTCTTCGCGTGTACGCGCGGAACGATGCCGGCGGAGTGCATCGTCGCCAATTGACCCGTCTCGCAAGCCGCGATGTGTGCCCAGCGGGTTCGGGCGGCGAACAGCCGGTCCTGCCCATGGCCGGCGCTCGAGGTTCGCGTTGCCTGTTGCCTCTGTCACCGAAAGCAACACGCCCCGGCACGCCAGGAGCCCCGTACAGCCCGCAAGCGGCCGGAAGGACTCGGGAGTCGCCCCGGCGCCTTCGGTCGCGTCCTGGAGCGTCCTGGGCGTTGCGATGGCGCCCATCGGCGTACGCGGCCGTGTTCTCGTCGACGGCCGCACGGTGCCCCTGCGTTGCCCTGCTGCCCGGCCGGCGCCGGATGGAAACGGCGCGGCTCGATTCGAGCGCCGGGTGGTGTAACTACTGGTCGTCGTCTTCGGCGCCACGGTTGCGGTCGACCGCCTCCGCCACGATGCGGAGAACTTCGCGCCGGGTGGCGTCGGGCAAAGTGGGCCAAGCATCGACCACGGATTGCAGGTCTGGCCCGAAGTCTGTGGCGATTTGCTGGCAGGAAGACGCGAACCCCGCGTTTTCCCCGTGTTTTTCGGCATCTGCGTTCTGATTGCAAATCCGCCATCGTCGGTTCGAATCCGACCGGCGCCTCTTCGCAAAATCCTTTCACTGCAAGGGGTTGCGTCTTTTTTCCTCGGCTTTTCTTCCTCGGGTGGCTCCCACAGCTTCGCCTCTCTTGGGGGGGGTGTAAACGGCGCTGAGAAAGCGTAGCGCCGGGGCGGAGCCGGCGGGCGGCGGAAAAGCGTGGCGCTGATGACCTGACTCGTTGAGTTGTGAGGCATATTTGTGACGGAACAACCGTCACGAGCCTCACAGCCAGCGGGGTAACCGGAGTGTATCAGGACATGAGCATGTGGAGCGAGATCCGTCGGCGGGTGCTGACGGGCGAGTTGAGCAAGCGGGCGGCGTGTCGCGAGTACAACATCCACTGGGACACGCTGACGAAGATTCTCGCGCACCCGGAGCCGCCGGGTTATCGGCGGACGAAGCCGGTCCGTCGGCCGGTGCTGGAGCGGTTTCTGCCGATCATTCACGAGATCTTGGCGCAGGACCGGCGGGAGCCGAAGAAGCAGCGTCACACGGCGAAGCGGATTTTCGACCGGCTCCGCGAGGAGCACGGCTACACGGGCGGCTACACGGTAGTCAAGGACGCGGTACGAGCCTGGCGGCAGGGCAGCGCCGAGGTGTTCGTGCCGCTGGCCCATCGTCCGGCGACGGCCCAGGTCGATTTTGGCGAGGCGACGATCGAGCTGGCCGGCGAGCGGGTGAAGGTGGCGGTGTTCGTGATGACGCTGCTGTACTCCGACGCCGTCTTCTGCCAGGTCTTCCCGCGCGAATGCACCGAGACGTTCCAGGAGGGCCACCGTCGGGCGTTCGAGTTCTGCGGCGGCGTGCCGCGGCGGATCAGCTACGACAACAGCAAGATCGCCGTGGCGAAGGTCGTCGGCCGCCGGGGCGAGACGCCCACGCGGGAGTTCCTGCGGCTTCAGGGCCATTACCTGTTCGACCACCACTTCTGCCTCGTGCGTCGGGCGAACGAGAAGGGGCATGTCGAGAGCCTGCTGGGCTTCGCCCGTCGCAACTTTCTCGTGCCGGTGCCGAAGGTCTCCTCACTCGATGCTCTCAACGACGAGTTGGCCGCCCGATGCCGCGCGGACCTGGATCGGCGGCTGCGAGGCAAGTCGGGGACCAAGGCCGAGCGACTCGCCGAGGAGGGCGATCAACTGCTGCCGCTGCCGAAGCAGGCGTTCGAGGCCCGACGGGTCGAGACGGCCCGGGCCAGCTCGCTGTCGCTGGTCCGCTTCGACCGCAACGACTACTCGGTGCCGACGCAGTACGCCCATCGGCCGGTGACGGCGGTCGGCGGGATCGAAGAAGTGCGGTTGGTCGTGGATGATCGGGTAGTGGCCCGGCACCGGCGCTGCTGGGGCCGGGAGCAGACGTTCTTCGATCCACGCCATTA
>CAYPWB010000581.1:0-3566 GCA_964414315.1 uncultured Planctomycetaceae bacterium
GGCGGCTCGGGGATTTCGGGAACGGCGTCGGGCTGCGGCGGAGGCGCGTCGGGGGGCGCGGGCGGCCGGGGCTCGGCACGAGTCGGCTGCCGCCCGGCTTCCACCGGCCCGGGCTGGAAGGGTTCCGGGTACAGCGGCCGGTAGATGTAGCTGTTCGGCCCGGTCCAAATCCGCTCGTGCCCGATCGGCTGCTGCACCTGAGGGTAGAAGGGCAGCGGTCGGCCGTACGGCACCAGGGGCACCGTGCCCGGCCGAACCGGCGCACCGTAGCCCGGCCACGGAGTGGAAACGGGCGGCAAGTATCCCCGGCGCAGGGCCCGGCGTGCGGCAGCGCGATAGCCGGGCAGGGCCGTTACGTCGACATACCCGGCGGCGGCCAGGGCGTGCCGCTGCCGAATGGCGTCGATCATCTCAAGCTGGCGTTCGACGGCCCCACGGCGCCTCTCTTCCGCAAGCCGGTGCGACTCTGCGGCGGCATCGAGCGGCGAGTAGACCCGGCTCGGCCGGTCGGCGGGGATGGCCTGCGGCATGGGACGACCGTCGCGGTCATCCCCCAATCCTACGCCGGCGGCGAGGAAAGGCACCGTCGCCAGGAGAAGCAAAATTCGAACGATCATGGCATGCGCCCTCCAAGGGGCCCAACAGGTAGCGCTAAAACCCCAGGCCGGGGCCGTTGAGCACGGCCGTACCCAGGGTGCCGTCGGTAATGTGAAACATACTGGGGAATCGTTCGGCCCAGCCGGCGTTGGCGGCGGGGCAGTACTGCCGCCCGTTCCCCTCAATGGCGGCCACCGTGGGGATGCGCGCCGACAGGCTGGCCGAATGCAGGAACGAGGCGCCGGGGCACGTGAGGTCCTGCACGCACAAGAACATTCCGTACTTCTGGGCGGCGGCGCCCATCAGGAGCGCCTCGCTATGCCCTTTGCATGCCTTCAACGCCACGCCGGAATACCCCAACTCGCGGCTGAGCAGCAGGCTGTCGAAGTCGACGAGCGACTCGTCAATGACGACCGGCTTGATCTTGGCTGCCGCGTGCATCCGGTTCTCGGGGTTCGCCCGCAGGTCGCGGTGCGTCGGCTGCTCGATGTACTGCAAGCGTTCGAAGGCCGCGGGCGATTGCTCGCGCACCTTGGCGAGGAAATCGAGCACGTACTCGACGTTCTTGCATTTCTCGTTGAAGTCGGCCGAGTAGAACCACTCGGCGCACCCTCGGGCGGCCTGGGCCTCGGTTGCAACCCGTTCGACGGAAACCACGCGGTCGACGTCCCACGCCAAATCGTCGCCGCCCAGCTTGATTTTCATGTGCGTCAGTCCGTCGGCGGCGATCCATTCGGCCAGCGTTTCGGGCAGTCCGTCGTCGACGCGCTGGGCGATATCGCCGGGGCCGAGCGGATCCAGCGCGCCGACCAGGTGATACAAGGGCATTTGCGGCTTCGGTTCCCGCAACGTGTAGCGATCGAGGTACTCTCCGGCGAACTCCTCGCCCAGGTACGCGCTCAGGTCGCGGGAGACGTGCGGCTCGCCCAACAGGTTGTAGGCGTTCTGCCCGAGGGCCTTGCCGTGCGCGTCGAACACGGCGGCTTCGACCGGGCTGGCGGCGACAAGTTGGGCCAGCCTGGGAATCGGCTCGGCCAGTTCCAGCTCGCGCACGACGGTATCGGCCGTCGGGCCGTAAATGCCCGACAAATCGTGGGTAATCTCCAGGGGGTGGCCCACGCCTTCGTAGTCGTTCGCTTCGCGGGTGATGCGCCGTCCCAGTTCGATCATGGCGGCGAGCGTCCGGTCGGTTGAAAGCGCGCCGGAAGGCCACGCCCAAACATTCCCCATGGGCATGGAGCCGAAACCCTCGCCGCTGCGTCCGTCGCGCGTTTCCACCTTGGCGGTTACGTGCAGCAGGGTGACGTCCTGGAGCACGCGGCCGCCGAACTTGATAGGCACGCGATAATCGAACTGCTCGGTGGTTGCGGTCACCTCGAGCACGCGGATGTCCGTGGGTTTTCCCATGAGCGTCTCCCGGTGCTCGCCGCGGTTACACCAACTCCTTGCGCACGGCCCACACGGCGGCCTGTGTGCGGTCGGAAACGCCGATCTTGCGCAGGATGTGCTGGACGTGTTCCTTCACCGTCTCGTAGCTGATGTGCAGCGTCTGCGCGATTTCCTTGTTCGTCAGCCCGTATGCAAGCTGCTTGAGCACTTCGCTTTCCCGCTGGGTGAGCGGCACTTCCACGTCGGCGGTCAAGCGCGGCGTGGCCAAGGCGCCGGTCACGCGGCGCAGCTCTTCGCGGGTCCAAGCGCTTTCGCCGGCCACAGCGGTGCGAATGGCGTTGATCAGGTCATCGCGCGTGCAACCCTTCAGCAGGTAACCGCTGGCGCCGAGGGCCACGGCGCGGGCAACGTAGGTGGGGTTGTCGAAGGTCGAGAGGATGAGGATGGGCAGGTCGGGCTTGTCGAGTTTGATCCGGCCCAAGGCGGTCAGACCGTCGCCCTCGGGCATGCGGATGTCGAGCAACGCCACGTCGATGTCGTGCTCCAGCGCGAACTTCACGGCGGCCGCGCCGGTGGACACTTCGCCCACGATCTTGATGTCCGAGTCGGCCAACAACACCTTCAGGCCGCTGCGCACCACCTCGTGGTCGTCGGCAATCAACAGTCGGATTTGGTCGGTCATGTGCTTCTCCCAGATTCTGAGGGGTTTGCGAAATGGCGACACGCTTCCCGCACGGCAAGCGCCGCCGGTTTGGGATATCCCAAACGAGCCAAGGGATTCGATGCGACGTTTCCAGCAGGCTGCCCGGCCGAGTTTTCTGTAGAGGGCGTTGGGGATTCCCCGGCGGTTGCCCCCCTGCCTGACCGTTCAGCGCTACTACCAATCATAGCAGCAAATGCGCCGCTGGGGAGTACCTACCCCGCCCAACCGGCTTAGAATTTTTTGCCGTAGAGGCCGGAAAAAACCTTTGTGGGGCGTTTAGCTGCGGCCATAAAGTACCGGTTTCCGGTTGCTTGCAACCCACAAGAGTGGGTGCTGCTGGACTCTCCCCGAACGGCGGTCGTCCGAGAGTCGCCTCGGCGCAGAAACCGTTCCTCCGGCACTTTCCCGATTTTCGCTACTCCAAACACTCCCCGCGGTAGCTCAGGTCGAGCAGGTCCATCGGGTGCATGACGCGCAGGGGCAGCTTGCGGCGACGGACCTCGCGGCCGATTTGCAGCAGGCAGCCGGCATTGGCGGCCAGGACGAGGCTTGCGCCGGTGGCCGCGATGTTGTCGATCTTCCGCTCGGCAAGCCGGTCGGCCATGGCCGCCTCGTTCAGATTGTACGTGCCGGCCGACCCGCAGCAGATTTCCGTTTCCGGCAGGTCGCGCAGCGCGAGGCCGGGAATCGTGCCCAGCAGGTTCCGCGGCGCCTCGGTCACCTCCTGCGCGTGGCCCAAGTGGCAGGCGTCGTGGTACGTGGCCACCGCATCGATGCGGCCGGGCGGGCACAGCAGCCCCAGGTCGTCGAGAAACTCGTGCACGTCCATCACCTTCGCGGCGAACTTCTCGCGGTGCGGCTGCAAGCCGTCGTGCCA
>CAYPWB010000582.1:0-3559 GCA_964414315.1 uncultured Planctomycetaceae bacterium
GCCGGGGCTCACCCTGGTCGTCTCGCCGCTGATCGCGCTGATGAAGGACCAGATCGACGCCCTGGCCGCGCGCGGCATCGCCGCCCGCCGACTCGACTCGACCCTCACGGCCGACGATTACCGCGAGGTAATGGATCAGGTGCGCACAGGGCAGCTTCGCATGCTGTACGTGGCGCCGGAACGGTTCAATAACGAACGGTTCCGCGAGGCGATCAATCGGGTGCGCGTGTCGCTGTTCGCGGTCGACGAGGCCCACTGCATTTCGGAATGGGGGCACAACTTCCGGCCCGACTACCTCAAGCTGGCCCAGTTCGCCCGCCTGTGCCGCGCCGAGCGGCTGTTCGCGCTGACGGCCACCGCCACGCAGCGCGTGCTGGACGACATCTGCCGCGAGTTCCGCATCGAGCCCGACTGCGCCGTGCGCACCGGCTTCTACCGGCCCAACCTCACCCTGCTGACCACGCCCGTGACCGCGTCCCAGCGCGACGCCGCGCTGGTGGAACGCCTCGGCAGCCGGCCGCCCGGCCCGGCCATCGTGTACGTGACCCTCCAGCGCACGGCCGAGGAGGTGGCCGGCCGGCTGCGCGAGGCGGGCTTTCCCGCGAAGGCGTACCATGCGGGCATGGCCGACGACCGCCGGGCGGCCGTCCAGGACTGGTTCCTCGCCGCCGACCGCGGCGCGGTCGTGGCCACCATCGCGTTCGGCATGGGCATCGACAAGGCCGATATCCGCTACATCTACCACTACAACCCGCCGAAAAGCCTCGAAAACTTCGCCCAGGAAATCGGGCGTGCCGGCCGCGACGGCGCGCCGGCCACCTGCGAGGTGCTCTTCTCGCCCGACGACCTCAACGTGCTCGAAAACTTCGTTTACGGCGATACGCCCACCCTGGAAGCCGTGTCGGGCCTGCTGCGGGAACTGTTCGCGCTGGGCGACGAGTTCGACGTGAGCTTCTACGAGCTTTCGGCCGTGCACGACATCCGCATGCTTGTGGTGCGCACGCTGTTGTGCTACCTGGAGTTGCTCGGGTACTTGGAGGGCGGAACGCCGTTCTACAGCAGCTACCGGTTCAAGCCGCTGGTTTCCTCGGCCGAAATCCTTTCGCACTTCGAGGGCGAGCGACAGACGTTCCTGAAAAACGTCCTCCGCCACGCCGTGAAAGCGAAAACCTGGTTCACGCTCGATGCCGACGGCGTCGGCCGTACCCTGGGCTGCCCCCGCGACCGGATTGTCCGCGCGCTCGACTACCTGGCCGAGCAGCAGTGGCTCGAACTGAAGGCTGCGGGTGTGCGGCAGCGATACCGGCGTCTGCGCGTCCCGGACGATTTTCAGGCGCTGGTCGGCAAGCTGCACGCGCGCACGATGCAGCGCGAGAAGAACGAAATCAGCCGGTTGCAACAGGTGCTCGATCTGGTGCGTCACGACGGCTGCCAGGTGGCCGCCCTGGGGGCCCACTTCGCCGAAACACGCGACCGGCCGTGCGGCCACTGCTCCTGGTGCCTCGGCGGTCAGCAGCCGGTGGATGTTCCCCAGCGCCGCGTGCCGCCCATCGAGCCCGACCTTTGGCAACGCGCGACGGCGGTGCGCGAGGAGCATCCCGACGCCCTGGGCGATCCCCGCGCGCTGGCCCGCTTTCTGTGCGGGCTCAGCTCGCCGCGGCTGATCCGCGCGAAGCTTTCCCGGCATCCGCTGTTCGGTTCCCTGGTGTCGGTGCCCTTCCCGACCGTTTACGAGCGAGCCCAGGGGTAAGCGATCAGAAGCGACCGCCCCGTTCGCATGCATTTGCAGGCGTCGGCAATCAAACCATCGTAACGTCCGGTCGCCGGAATACGACCGATATCCCGGCCGACGGGGCCGTTGCCGCGCTTGACTTACCGCATTCGGATCGGAATAATCGGATAAGGTGAGCGGCGGGTCCAAGCCCGTCGTGCGCGGCTATCCGAAAACCCTTTCCCGAAAGGGGAGCGGCTATCCGAAAACTCCCCTCTCCCACTGGGAGAGGGGCCGGGGGTGAGGGACTTTGGAATCTGAGTAAGAACAACGGTAAGATCTAGGGCGCAGGCCCCTCACCCCTTACCCTCTCCCGGAGGGAGAGGGAACGTGGATCCGAGCCTTTCCGGATAGCCTCTGGGTTTCTTTCAAAGCAAGTTGATCCCATGGCAATATCGACTGACAATACCCCGGCCGCCGGAACGCCCAGCGCGTTCGAGCCGTACACGTTGCTCGACGAGACGGAACTGTCCGCGCGCATTGAAGAAGCCAAACGCGCGATGGGCCCCCGGTTGCTCGTGCTGGGGCATCACTACCAGCGCGACGAGGTGATTGCGTTCTCCGACCTGCGAGGCGACAGCTACAAGCTAGCCGCGCTGGCCGCGTCGGACGAGCGGTGCGAGGCAATCGTGTTTTGCGGCGTGCATTTCATGGCCGAAACGGCCGACGTACTGGCCAACCGGCCCGAGCGGCTCGCCGAACGCGACGGCCGACGCGTGCCCGTCGTGTTGCCCGACCTCGAAGCCGGCTGCTCGCTGGCCGATATGGCCGATATCGACCAGGTCGAGGAATGCTGGTCGCAGCTTGGCGAGGTGATCGACACCGACGACCTGCTGCCAATCACCTACGTGAACTCGTCGGCGGCGCTGAAGGCATTTTGCGGGCGGCACGGGGGCATTGTGTGCACGTCGTCGAACGCCCGGGCGGCCATCGAGTGGGCCTTCGCCCGACGCAGCCGCGTGTTGTTCTTCCCCGACCAGCACCTGGCGCGCAACACGGCTCGGGCAATGGGCATTCCGCTGGAGCAAATGCCGCTGTGGAACCCGCACGCCAGGGAACTGGGCGGAGTAACCGCCGACGCGCTCCGCCAAAGCCGCGTGATCCTCTGGACCGGCCATTGCAGCGTTCACCAGGTGTTCCAGCCGGTGCACGTGGAGCGGTTCCGCCGGCGATGCCCGGAGGGCCGGGTCATCGTTCATCCCGAGTGCATGATGGAGGTGGTCGACCGGGCCGACCTTTCCGGCTCGACGGCCGCCATTATTCAGGCGGTCGAGGCGGCGCCGCCCGGCACGCACTGGGCCATCGGCACCGAGTTGAACCTCGTAAACCGCCTGAAACTAGAGCATCCGGAGCAGCACATCGAGTTCCTGTCCGACGTCGCCTGCCTGTGCACCACCATGTTCCGCATCGACCTGCCGCATCTGTGCTGGTCGGTGGAGAACCTGGCCGCCGGCATGCCGGTGAACGTGATCGAGGTCGAGCCGGAAACCGCCCAGTGGGCGCTGGTGGCCCTGCAGCGCATGCTGGACGTGCACTGACCGGCCCTTTCGCGTCCGGGAACGCACTGCCGCTTTTCTGCGCCGGACGCGGAACGCACGGGGCGCGGGGAAAACGGGACAGGTCCGATTTGTGCGAAGCACCCTTCGGGCCGTTCCGGCAAATCGGACCTGTCCCGTTTTCCCCGCCTTCGGGCCGTTCCGGCAAATCGGACCTGTCCCGTTTTCCCCGCGCCACCGACCCGTGATTGGTTCTCCGGTTTCTCCCGAAACCGGCCGAAAAGTGCGTTTT
>CAYPWB010000583.1:0-3556 GCA_964414315.1 uncultured Planctomycetaceae bacterium
GCGGCGCAGAGCCCGAATCCCAACAGCGGCGGCAGGATCAGATTCTCCGGGTGCCGCAACGAGGGGTTGTCGACGACCACTCGGAAAATCAGGCAGGGGATCAGCACGCGAACGACCAGCTTCAGCAGGCTCTGATCGGCCTCGGCCGTAAGCCAGCCCAACCGGCGCATCGCCATGCCCGCCCCGACGACCAGGAATACGGAAACGATGATACTCAGGATGGACGGCCAATGAGCGGGCGGCATACTACAGGCTTTCTCCTCCGAGGGCGACGGCCGGTTCGGGCGGCTCCGGGGTCGGTTCCAACGGATATTCCGGCTCGATGACACGCATGGTTTTCCAGCGTCCCTGAAGAAACCGGGCGAAGTAGACCAATCCCAGGACGATCATCCAGGCAGTGAAGGCGCCCCAGCACCAGAGCAACCCCAAGCCGAAGTAACCGATGCCTAACCAGACGGCCAGGACCGGCATGGGCGAAATGACGAGGGTGCTCAGCAGCACGAACCGCATGTCGCCGGCGCCCTTCAGCGCGCTGACGAAGATCATGTTCATGGCATCGAACACGCAGTACACGGCCACGAACCGCAGCAGAAGCACGGTCGCGTCGCGCAGGGCGTCGAACTGCTCCGGCGTGGTGCCCGCCCGGTGGCCCAGCAGCAACAGGTCGGGCACGAAGACGTACACCAGGGCCATGGCGCCCATGTAGGCCGTTCCCATCCAATAGGCGGTCCAGGTGGCCCGGGCGGCCAAATCGGGCCGATTGCGGCCAAGCTGCTGGCCCACCAGCGTGGCCACGGCAATGCCCATTCCGATCATCGGCACCCAGGCCACGCTGTTGACGTTGAACGCCAGGGTAGTGGCCGCCATGGCCATGGGGCCCAGGGCGCCGACCAACAGATTCAGCACCGTGAAAGCCGCCACCTCGACCAGCATGTGCAGGCCGTTGGGCGAGCCGAACCGGACCAGCCGCCACAGGATCGCCGCATCGAACCGCTTGCCGGTTATCAGCCCGTACCGCTCCACGTGAACCGGTCGCATCATGAGCCACCAGTAGACGAGCATTTTGCACCATTGCGCGGTTGCGGTCGCCAGGCCGGCGCCCTCGATCCCGAGCTCCGGGAACCCGAAATGCCCGAAAATCCACAGGTAGTCGAGCCCGATGTTCAGCAGCGAGGCGCCGCAATCGACCACCATCACCACGCGCGTTTGGCCACGGCCGGTGAAGAACGAGGCCATTGCGGCCGACATGACGGCGGCGCCGGACCCGAAGCATAGCGACTGGAAGTACGCCGATTCCAGGGCCACGAGCTTCGGATGATGCCCGGCGGCCGCAAACAAGTGCGGCGCCAGGGGAATCAGCAGCAGGAACAGCGGCGTTGTCCACAGACCGATGCGCACGCCCTGCCACACGGCCAGCCCGATCCGGCCCGGCCGTCCGGCTCCCTTATACTGAGCGACGAACGTGTTGACGTACGTGGCCAGCCCGAGCGGGAAGCACAGGAGCGTGAAATGCGCCAAGCCGGCGGGCATCGATGCGGCCATGGCTTCGGTGTTGTGCCACAGCAGGAACATCCGGTCGACGAAGTGCATCAGGCTCCACGAGCCGGTCGAAATGACCAGCGGCAGCGCGATGATAAATACCTCGCGGCCCCCGCACGGCCGACTCCACCACGTTGGCTTGGCGTGAACTTCGTCGTTCATCATCCCACCAGGAGCACCACCAGCCGCTTCGGCCCGTGGACCCCGAGGATGAGAATCTTCTCGATGTCGGCCGTGCGGCTCGGGCCGGTGATGAGGACGATCTCGCCGCGGAAGTCGGGCGCCGAGAGCCGCCCGGAAATATCCGGCCATGCGGCGGGCAGGTGTTCCTGAAGCTGCTCGACCGTGGCCACCACAATACACGTTTCCGTCAGGTAGCACATCAGTCGTTCCGGCGCGGTCCGACACACGACCACGCAACTGCCCGTATCGGCCAGCAGGCATTGGGCCTCGACCAGCCCGGCAGGCAACTCGGAGATGGCCGCCGGCTGCATGTCGTCCCCCGCCCAGGCGACCCGCGCTTTGTCGAGTCTCGCCGTCACCTGCTTGCACAGCGGGCCGTCGACCGCGCCGATCGAGCGCCACTCGGAGCCGTCGACCACTTCAACAAGCTTCTGCGCCGCGTCGTCCATCGACGGGCAGCGGATCAACTCGCCCTGCACGGCCTGAAGCTCCTGGTCGAACCGGAGCGCCAGGGTGGAAGGATCGCTCGTGGCCGGAGGCCACACCTCGGGCGCCGGCGGGCATTCCACGGCAGCCCCTTCGGAAAGGTGGGTCCGAATGGCCTGCAAGATGGTATCGCGGCTGCTCATGCGTGCTCTCGTGGGTGATTTCGCCAAGCTATGGTTCCCTAGATCATACGGAGAAATCGCCCGAAATGCTACCGGTCCCACGCCGTCTCGGAGCCACTTTTCGAAGCTGGTAGGGCGGGCTGTGCCCGCCGCGTTTCATGCGAGGCGTCCTTACGGCGGGCACAGCCCGCCCTACACTGGATCCTCGAACGACCGGGGGGCGAGCCTATTGCCCCTTCTTTCCAGGATTGGCCAATCCGTGGAAGTGGCTTTTTGCCGCGAGGGCCGGTACACTGGGGGAAACGTGCGAATCCCACCTGCCATTTCTCTCACCGAAGGAGTCTTGCCATGTTGAAGCATCTTGTAATCGGTACGTTGGTTTGGGCCGCTGCCGCCACGGGGGTGTGCCTTGCCGAACCGCCGCTGAAGGCCCTGATTATCGACGGGCAGAACAACCACGACTGGAAGAGCACCACGCCGCTGTTGAAGGCGCCGCTGGAAGATAGCGGGCTGTTCGCCGTCGACGTGGCCACCTCGCCGCCCCGAGGTCAGGATATGAGCGGCTTCCGCCCGCCGTTTAAGGACTACGACGTGCTCGTGATGAACTACACGGGCGATGACTGGCCGGAGGAAACACGGAAGGACCTGGAGGAGTATATGGCCGGCGGCGGGGGCATGGTGGTGGTGCACGCCGCCTCGAACGCCTTCCCTCGCTGGGAAGCGTACAACGAGATGATCGGCCTGGGCGGCTGGGGCGGCCGCAACGAAAAGAGCGGCCCCTGGGTGTACTGGAAAGAGGGCGAGATCGTGCGCGACCCCTCGCCCGGCCGAGGCGGCAGCCACGGCCGCCAGTTCCCCGTGCAGGTGACCGTGCGCGTGCCCGACCACCCCATCACGAAGGGGCTGCCGGAGAAGTTCATGCACGGCGTCGAGGAACTGTACAACCGCCTTCGCGGGCCGGCGAAGAACCTGACCGTGCTAGCCACGTCGTTCGCGCCGGCGGAAACCGGCGGTTCCGGCCGGGAGGAGCCGGTGCTGATGACCATCGCTTACGGCGAGGGGCGCATCTTCCACACGGTGTTCGGCCATGGGCCGCCGCAGCACAAGACCGTCGCGTTCATCGTCACGCTCCAGCGCGGCGCGGAATGGGCCGCCACCGGCAAGGTGACCCAACCCGTTCCCGACGACTTCCCCACCGCCGACGAAGGAACCGTGCGCCCGTAGGC
>CAYPWB010000584.1:0-3547 GCA_964414315.1 uncultured Planctomycetaceae bacterium
ACCCTGCCTTCGAGCGGAAGCTCGCATTGGTTGGCGGCCCTGCCGCCTTGTGGCCTGTTCGATCATCCTCCACTCCGTAGCCCACGCCCGGCTGAAACCATTGGTGGCGGGCGCCTTGGAGACGAACAACCTGCAGTAAGTATCGCCTGTTGGCCGAAAATTGGACCGGGCTCCGGGCCGCCCGTGAAAGGCTCCGCAGCCGCCGCTCTGCATCAGACGGTCGCATGTCCTGCCGGCATGCGTTCACGCCACCCGCATGGCCAGATACACCTTGCGGATGATCTTGATTACATCGGCAACGTCGTCGTCGGAATACTTCGGGCCGATGGTCACCCCGCCGTGGCGATTGAGGATGTCGATGGTTCGCGGGCAGCAGGCGGGGCCGTACTGGATGGACTTGCCCTCGGGGCTGGTGAACGACGGCCAATCGGGATGCACGGTCGCCTTGTTCGCCACGCGGGTATCGACGGGCAAGATGACCGACCCGGCCGGTCCGGCGGCCGAAAGGCCCTCGGCCCGGACGGCGCGCAGGAACCGGTCGCGCCGCTCTCGGTTGCCCAGGTCGAGGAACACGCGCATGCCCAGGTCGCCCTCGATATCGCCGGACTTGCGCAGTTTCAGCCCGGGCAGATCGGCAATGCCCTCGCGCACCCTCTTTGCGTTGGCCCGAAGTGCCGCGCAAATGGTTTCGAGCTTGCGAAGTTGTCCTCGCAGCACGGCCGCGGTGAATTCGTTCATCCGGAAGTTGCACGAGGCGAAACCCGCCAGGGTGCCGCGGCCGATCGCGTCGTTATACGCCCGACTTGCCGTGCCGACGTCGTGGAACCGGAACGCCCGCTCGTACAGCACCGGATCGTTCGTCGTTACCGCCCCGCCTTCGCCCGAGGTGATCGTCTTGCTTAGTTGGAAGCTGTTGATACCCATATCGCCGATGGTGCCTACATACCTTCCCTTGTACTTTCCGCCGGCACACTGGGCGCAGTCTTCCAGGACGCGGAGGTTGTGTTTGCGGGCGATTGCGAGGACTGGGTCCAGGTCGCAGGGACAGCCCTCCAGGTGGGCCGCGATGATCGCCTTCGTGCGCGGCGTGATATGCCGCTCGATGTCGGCCGGGTCGATGTCGAAAGAATCGTCGACTTCGGCAAACACCGGCAGCGCGCCGGCCAGTACGATGACGTCGTAATCTGCGTACCAGTTCCACGCGGGCAGGATCACTTCATCGCCGGGCCCGATTTCCATCGCGGCCATGGCCGCGTACAGCGCCGTGGTTCCGGAGGTCACGCCGATGGCGAACTTCGCGCCGATGTGAGCCGCGTACTCCTGCTCGAACTGCGCGACTTTTCCCCCGGCTCGCCGGAAGGGGGAGCGCGACCGCAGGACGTCGAGCAACTCCTGCTCCTCGACTTCGTCGTAGAATTGCGTCCCGTACGGTCCGGAGCCGAGTTGGCTCTTGCGCACCGGCGTGCCGCCATCGATTGCCAGCCGTTCGGCCGGTTTCGCTTGGAGGTCTCCCCGCGCGGAGCCGGAGCCCATCACAGTCGACGCAGCCCCGGCGGCGGCCATCGTTTCCAGAAACTTGCGGCGGTTCGTCGTTTCTTCGAACATGGAATGCTCCGTAGTCTTGGCTCTGGTTGCCATTGTTTGCATGAGATACGCCATGCTTCCAGCGTTGCTTTCATCCATGGCCGTGATGCAGCCCAGGTAGTTTCGCGCAGAGTCGGTGTGCCCCGCGTCCATGTCGTAGTATTTCTTGCCCGCTGCCAGCGGCAAGTGCGGCGCATGAAACTACGATGACCGTGAAAGCCGAATTCTCGTGCTCGACCGCTCTACGGACGAAGAGAGCACGGTCCATGATAATCTGCGAGTCGTTGCCTGCAAGGTCGTCCGTCGCCATTTGGTGAGCCTGCCCCCGATAACAGGGGGTGAGCCAACGGGTTTTGGCGCCGGGCAAAAGCGCGTTCTGTTATCCCGCCTTCTCTTCACGGAGTGGCTTGCGGTGATCTTGCGTCGGTCGGACGTGTCCGACTATACTCACGAGGGGCGGGTAAATATCGTTGCGTCTTTTCTTCCGCGTTGCCTTCTTTTCCGATGGCGACTGCCCCGAAGTTGCGTCGTTACCTCACAATGCCCACCTCCCCCAGGTTCCGCGAAAAGTCGCCGGTGGCATCCGTTGCCGTTGCGTTGGCCTTGCTCGTCGGTACGGCAGGCTGCTGCAGCGGGGTACCGGGGCGTGCGCTCCTGGGCCGGTCGCCCGCGCCGTTTCCGCAAATCGGGACACCGATGCCCTCGCAGAAGCTCAACCCGGATCTGGTCAAGTGGGTTGCCCCGTCGAACCATCGCGACTGGACGCCGGACCAGGCCGTCCTGCCGCAGGTCGAGTTCCACGGGAATCAGATAACCGTCCGCAATATCCGAAACTGCGATTACCGCACGGCCGACGATTACGACGTGCACCACTACGACAAGACGTTCGACCTCGACCGGCTGACCTCGGTCGACTTCATTGTGGTGCCGTTCAACGACATTCCCGGCATCGCCCATACGATGCTGAGCTTCGGCTTCGAGGACCAGGACTACTTAGGCCTGTCGGTGGAGATTCGCAAAGAGCAGGGCGAAAGCTACAGCCCGATCAAAGGCTTCATGCAGCAGTACGAATTGATGTACGTGCTGGCCGACGAGCGCGACCTGATCCTCAAGCAATCGCTGCACTACCTGTGCGACGTGTACGTGTACCGCAGCTCGGCCACGCCGCAGCAATGCCGCGACTTGCTGCTCGACGTGGCAGCCCGCGTGAACAAACTGTACGACGAGCCGGAGTTCTACAACACGGTCGCGAACAACTGCACGACCAACATTCGGAACCACGTGAACCGGCTGGCGCCCCACCGCGTGCCGTACGACTACCGCGTGCTTCTGCCGGCCCATTCCGATCGTTTGGCGTTCGACCTGGGGCTGCTGGAGCGTCGCGGTTCGTTCGAGGAAACGCGCCGTAACGCGAAGGTAAACTTCCAAGCGTACCTGCACGAATCGTCGCCTGAGTTTTCCCAACTCATCCGCCGCCGCTGAACGGAATCATTTACGCCGGCGCCTTCTCTTCAACGGGACCGAAGTGTGGGCCCCAATCGGCGGCCAACCTCTTACCTTGATCCAGCAATCGGGCCTGCTCAGCTTCGGAAAGTGGCTGGAAGTCCTTCGCCATCCGCACGTTGTGGCGGATTTCCTCGACGCTGTGAACGCCGATATTCGCGGAGGCCACGCCGGGCAGGCCCAGTGCATAACGGAGTGCGTCCGGCACCAACCTCGCATCAACCTGCGCCGGCCCCGGCTTGCGGTAGTTCATGCCGGCCATGCCGCCGTACACCTTCATGGCGACGATTCCGACGTCGTGTTTTCGGGCCAGGGGCAGCACACGATTCTCGAAGTCGTACGTGTGGCGGTCCACAAAGTTCACGGCAGCCAGCAGGACATCGACCTCACCGGTTTCGAGGAACTGCTCGAATCGGCCGGGCAAGTGGTGTCCTGAAATGCCCACAAACCGGCACTTGCC
>CAYPWB010000585.1:0-3539 GCA_964414315.1 uncultured Planctomycetaceae bacterium
CATCGTGCAAACGCCGAAAGCCCCGGACATGGATGCGTTCGAAGTAGTTCATGTATTGCTGTTCCTTGCTCAGTGGGATAACTCAACCACTGGAGACCGGCGCCTCGAAGGCACATCGTGAGTCAGCAGAAACGGGCCACGCGATGTCAGTCGGACAGGCATGATTCTCGGTCCTTTCTTGTCCTCATAAACTGCCCTCGGGTGGGATATCCGAGCTTTGCTGCGACAGCCGGAATGCTTCCCCAGTATTTATAGAGAACCGTGACACAGTCAGTGGTTCCGTATTCTCGTGATCGGATCTGGTTCGGTGAGGGGAAGTAGCCAAGCTGTTCGCAGATAGGCAAGAACGTGTTGCAAACATTTGCCCATTCTGCGAAGAATCCCGGCGTTTCCTGGTTGACACGGGCGCCCATTCTGCGTCGGGCTTGCGCAAGTCCGCCGTGGAGTTTCATGATGTAATGGACAACACAACTCCGGCCGGTTTCCTCAAGCTCTCGTGCCACCGGAAAGTGCCCAAGCTCCTCAATAGCTTCCTCAAGCAGCCTCGCCACATTATCCCAATCAGCCCACCAGGACACCGGGCGTATCGCGTTAAGAATATCGACCTGCTTGGTTTCGTCACCGTATCGAGCGACCAGGGGCTCAAGCTTGTTTATCACGACATCGATGTCGTTGAAGTCTTGCTTGTGAATTACAACAACCGGAATCTTCAGACGGGCGTATAGACACTCCTTCTCCCGGAGTCTCTTGTGATATTGTCGAGTCCTCGCTCTCGTGCCCCGGGCGTAGCCGGCTACCTCGATGATCGTGTCACCGACTCTGAAATCGCCACGCCGTTTGTCGCCCTCGCAAATGGTGGGGTGTGGCTGGTGCGGTACCCCGTGGTAAAAGAGAAGATTGTCTACGGCGAATTCGTAGTAGCTGAATACGAAGTGTCCGTCGTCAGCTTCGTAGCCAGTCGATAGCTTGAATCCGAGCCGCTCGGCGATTGTCTTTGCTCCGCCAAAGTACTTGAAAGCGGAACGTAGCGAGTTAGCTTTTATGTCGAGAAGATACTGATCCGGTGGGAAGAATCCCAGTTCTTCGCAAATGGGCAACAACTCGGTCTTGAGATTGTCCCAATTCTTCCACCAGTACCTGGGTTTGACGCTTGATGGCAACCCGCAACGATCGCGAAATACCGCGTAACCTCCGTGGTAACAATTGATTGCGTTAATGAGGTCGTAAGGCAAACGCGTGCGGGGCGGCACCTTCCCTCTGTTGCTGCTGACGATGTTCAGAAATGCGGACTTAGCGTTATGGAAATTCCGAAGCGGATTCCGGTGATCGAGCCAGCACGCTTTACAGAGGTCTCTCCCCCCGTTCTGTTGCCGTCGCTGAAAGGCCCACGCGAACAGGACCCGACCATCCTTGCCATACACAGCGTTGCATACGTCACACCGCACCACAACATAGTCGAGCATGCGGTATCGGTTCTTTACACGCCGGTCGGTATCCGCGTATGGCTTGGTCCCAAGTTCCCTTTCCGTTAGTGCTTCGTCAATCATTGCTCATCATCCCGGCAATTGTGACATGTCGCTAGCCTCGGAATATTCAGGCGTCTTGTCGAGTAGTCTTTCTAACTCGGCCATTTCGGCATGCGTTAGGAGACATGGTTCCTGGGCGTTGTAATTGATGCGCGCTTGTGCCAGACGGAAGTCGTCGAAGAGCACTATTCCACTTAGCCGTTTCCGGGCTGAGCCAACATCGCCGAAGCTCCTAACCCGGTGGCAACGCTGTTCGCGCGTAAGTTTCCCGCTCTGGCAGAGGTGTTCCAGGGTAAACGCCAGCCAATCTTGAAGCGAGAGTGAATAGCCGTGAATGACTGTCCCACTGCCCCAGCCGGCGCCGAAGAGTCCGTCGAGTGCCCATGCATATCCCGGCATATCGGGTGCAACACCGAACCCGGCAAAGGAGACCAAGAGCAGAGTCGGTTCGTCGTCGGCACATTGACTCTTGCTCGGATCGAGTTTCACCGTAAGCTTATCGTAGACCTTTGCGTAGAGGCGAACCGTGTTATAGAAAGGGCTAGGCCCCTTAGGCTCGGGCGGATCGAACGGGCCGGGACGCATCAGGGGTGTGTCCAGGTCAATCTCTTTTGCCATCCTGGCGTCCAGAAAACGGTCAAATACACCCATCGACTCGTCATCCTGTGTCAGTACGGTGTTTTCGAGTCGAATATGGCGCTGGCCGACACGAAGCCGGACGTCTGTGTTTCGTCCATTGGGCAGTGAGACATCGAACGTGGGTACCCGATCTTGTCGTAGCAGAGTTGCCCTGACCCATAGGTCGAACAGCCCAGCGTGCCACTTGCGACCATCGCCCTTATCTGCTCGAACGAAGTCAGTGAGTTCTTTCTCGCTCTCTCTTGGATGATTCCTAAGGACAAGGTCCAAATCGCTCTCTAATGCATCCAGTTTACTACCCGAAGCGTTTAAGAGGAAGCCAAAGAAGGGCGGCCAGTATCGCAGGTCATCACACCGTTGGATATACTGCTCCAGCTTGGGAAAGAAGTCCTCAGGCAGAGCAGATCGAAGCCGGCTTGTTGGGGGCAGTTGTTCGAGGAGATCGCGTGCCTGCGCGAGTTCCTTCATCCAGGGCGCCCTCCGAGTCGCTGCGTTCATGCGTGCAAGCTCCTGTCCTCTGGATGATGTTTCTAATGTCACCCGACCGAACGTGCCAGATGGATCACTTGCTTCATCACTACGTCACGTTTCGGATGTGGCGTTGCCGATGCACTTGGCCGCGGGAAGCGTTATCGGCTACGACTCACCCGCTCGGTTCAAACTCCCATTCCAGCTCGTCGGCAGGGTAGTTGAATACCGGCACCTTGTACCGGCCGATAATCTCCATGAACGCCCGCTTAGAGAACTCCGTCAGATACGCCGCTTGTCCTAACGACACCCTGCCTACCTCGTACAGCTTGACGGCAAACAGAAGCCTGCTTCGTCGTCGGATATCGTAATTGGTAACTGAACCGTTAAGCCTCGCGTGTTCATGCTCCCGTCCTCAAAGGTGGCAGTCAATTGCGCCCAAGCGAGTTTCGTTTCTCCGAGCCCGTAACCGTTCACGGGTTGGCGACGCATTGGCCTGCCATCTACACAATAATGGTAACGCAAGGCATTGGTTCGTGCCAAGGGGGGGCCGCTCCTCCCCTCCCCTTACACCAGCCCGTCCAACTCGTCGACCCATTGGTCGAACTGGCCGAGCGCGGTGTCGACGGCGTGGGGCTGAGCCATGCCGGCGCAGTGTAGCAGGGCGAGCGGTTCTTCGGAGCGATCGCCGCTCCATGGGTTGTTTGCAGGGCGTCATGCGCGACAAGGCCGAGTGCCGCCGGTGTGCCACTGGCTCTGCCAGTGCCGGTCGGGAGTGGACATCGGCCTGTCCTGCAACCGACCGGCCGAGCACTCGGAGCCGTCCAACACAAAGGGGCTTGACGGGCCCCGGCACTGGCGGAGCCAGTGGCACAGGCATCATGCCCTGTCAGGCACTGGCAGAGC
>CAYPWB010000586.1:0-3532 GCA_964414315.1 uncultured Planctomycetaceae bacterium
GCGGCCAAGCACCACGCCGACGAATCGAATACCGGCAGGTCCCGCTGATGGCGATATCGTCTTCACGCACCCAGGCTGCCGGGTGGGTAACGCAATCGCAACGACGGGTCCGCGTGGCGGCCGGGCGGCGGTCAGTCGGTTTTCGGACGGCGCAGCGCGAGCTGCCGGTCGGAAATGGCGGGCCGGTTCTTGTCGCGAGGGTATTGTTCTTCGGGCGCGCCGCGCTCCCATGGGTCGGGCCCGACCCACTCGCTGCGCCGGCCCTCCAGCAGCAGTTCGCCACGGTCGAGGTCGAGGGTCGCCAGCGCCCAGAGGGGCGCTCGGTAGGCGGCCACGTGACGCAGGTAGGGGTGCGCGCGGTGCACCTCGGCCGGGTAGGTTTCGCGCGCCGCGGCCGCCGGCAGCCACACGTACGACGCGCTGTTGATCTGTACGTAGGGGATGCCCTCGGCGTGCCACTGGTAATCCTGATGGAAATGGCCGGCGAAGACGGCCAGCACGGTTCCCGGCCTCGCCGCTTCGGCTCGTTCCAGGATCGCGCGGACGGCCTCGCCGTTTTCGACGCCGGCGGCCGGACGGTCCAGCGGCTGGTGGAGGAACAGGCATACGGGCCGGTCGGTCTGCTCCAGTTCACGCCGGAGCCACGCCTGCTGCTCGGCTGCGATGAATCGCCGGTATCCGCCCGCCCGGCCGCCCGGGTCGTTGGCGTCGAGCACGATGCCCCGCACGGGTCCGGCGTCGAACGCGTAATGACGGCCCGGCATGCCGTAGAACTCGACGGTTTTCTCGCGGGAGGCCCCGCCGTCCATGTCGTGGTTGCCCAGCACGTGGTACCGGGCGCCCTCGAAGGCGTTCCACGCCGCCAAGAAGGGCGCATTGCGGGCATGCGGCTGGCAGAAGTCGCCAAGCTGGATGATGAAATCGGCGGCGGACGCCTGCATGTCGGCCACGAACGCGCCGACTCGCTCCACGCCGTCGGGCATGACGTCCTGGTGCACGTCGGAAATCAGTCCGAAACACAGCCGGCGCGGGCCGCCCAGTGCCGGTGCGGCCGTCAGGAGCAAGGGAAGCGGCGCAACGCGCCGCAGGAATGTCCGCCGTGTAAGGCAACGGGGCCGATCGGGGAACGCAGCTTGTTTCATGGCATCCTCGGCAAGGGGAGCTTGGAGGCAGCACTCCGCTCTGGGGGCAGGAACTCGCGTTCCCCGCAACGGTTCACCATAGAGCGCAGCAGTTGCCGGGTCAAGAGAATTGGGGCGGGCCGAGCGACGCGATCCTCTTGGCGAACACGACTTTGTCGTCGCCGGGCGCGAAGAAGTCGGGCAGCCGCGCGGCCTGCGCGTAGCCCATCGCCGTGTAGAAGGCGCGGGTGGGCGCGTACTGCTGGCGGCCGGAGGTGTCGGCGTAGAGTTGCCCGCCGCCGAGCGAGACGACCCGCCGCTCCACCTCCTCGACCAGGGCGCGTCCCAGTCCGCCGCGCTGCTTGCCCGGTCGCACCGCCACCCAGTACAGGTCGAAGCTGGATTGCGTGAGCGGCACCCGCCCGAAGCAGGCGTAGCCGACCGTTTCGGCGTCGACCTCGGCGAACACGAACTCGTACCCGCTGGACGCCCCCTTCGCCAGCCGCTCGTCGACCAGTTCGACCGCCACGTCGGCCTCTTCCCGGCTGAAGAAACCGGTCGATTCGACGATCGCCCGCACGCGGCGGCGGTCCTCGGGCGCGACATTTCGGCGAAAGTGCACTTGCGGCCGGTTCGTGTCGATAGGATGATTGTTGAGCACTGCCGTCGATCTCCCCGCGTTCCGGCGCCTTTGCCGTCGCGCCATGGTAAAGATCGTCGGTCCGGGCCGGCGTGTCAAGCCGGTCCTCAAGACGCCCGTCGCCCTGTTTGGGGAATGTTCCTCCGACCAGCCGGAGGTACCTTCGGCCGCCGACGACGGTGAGGAAACCCTGGAGAGCAGCCCGGCGGCGCAGAAGAGGACGGGGCACGCCCGGAATTCTTTTCGCCACCCCCTTGACTTCCCGATTGCCGCGACTATTCTTCAATCGCTTTAAGAGAGCGATCTGCTTACCGCCCCTTTCAAGAAAGGCTAACGCAACGCATGAGCACAGCGGAGATTTCGGACTCGCCATGTCGTGTGGCGGAGGAGGAGCCTCCCGGTACGGCCGCGACCTCCTTCGCTTTCCTCCAAGTTTCCGACAACTTTCTTTCTACGGGTGAGGGGCCGCCGACGGGGCCGGCGTGGCCTCTGCTGGCATGGAAGCCCCTGCGGCGCGGCCGAAGCAGCTCGGGCACCCGGGCGTTTCGCCGGCTTTTCTTTCCCGAGGTTCCCGATTCGCAGTGGAACGACTGGCGGTGGCAACTCGCGCACCGCGTTCGGACGCGGGCCGAGTTGGAACGCGTCCTGGTCCTCTCGCCCGACGAGCAGGAGGCGATCGAGCGGGGCGGCGCCCTGCTGCCGTTCGGCGTCACTCCCTACTACATGAGCCTCGTTTCACGAAACGACCCCTTGGAGCCGCTCCGCCGGTCGGTCATTCCCAGCAGCCTGGAACTGGTGCGCGCGGCGGGCGAGGCCGACGATCCGCTGGGCGAGGACGCCCACACCCCCGTGCCCGGCCTGGTGCACCGCTACCCCGACCGGGTGCTGCTGCTGGCAACCGACTTCTGTTCGACGTATTGCCGGTACTGCACGCGTTCGCGGGTGGTGGGGCACGGCGAGATGCCGCCCCGCGAGGACCGGCTGGAAGCGGCCCTGGAGTACATCCGCCAGGCGCCGGCCGTGCGCGACGTGCTCATCTCCGGCGGCGACCCCCTGGCCATGAGCGACGACCGGCTGGAGTGGATCCTCGCCCGGCTGCGGGCGATTCCGCATGTCGAGTTCGTCCGGTTGGGCACCAAGACGCCGGCCGTGCTGCCCCAGCGGGTTACGCCCCAGCTTTGCCGCATGCTGCGCAGGTACCATCCGCTTTGGATGAGCCTGCACTTCACGCACCCGGCGGAATGCACGCCGGAAGCCCACGCCGCCTGCACGCGGCTGGCCGATGCGGGCATTCCGCTCGGCTCCCAAACCGTGCTGCTGCGCGACGTGAACGACAACGTGCCGACGATGCGCGAGCTGGTGCACCGCCTGCTGCAGATGCGCGTCCGGCCGTACTACCTGTACCAGTGCGACCCGATTTCCGGTTCGTCGCACTTCCGGACCTCGGTGGCGAAGGGGCTGGAGATCATCGCGGGCCTGCGCGGGCATACGAGCGGGTACGCCGTGCCCACGTTCGTGATCGACGCTCCCGGCGGCGGCGGCAAGATCCCCCTTCAGCCCGATTCCGTGATCGGCCGCGAGGGCGATTTCCTTCTGCTGCGCAACTACGAAGGCCGCGTGTTCCGATACCCCGACCCCCTGGAATGAACGACGACCGGGCGGGACGAGCTTCCAGCTTCCCCCGTGGGACAAGCTTCCAGCTTCCCTCGTGGGACAAGCTGGAAGCATGTTTCACGGCTGCCTGACAAGCTGGAAGCTTATCCCACGGCTG
>CAYPWB010000587.1:0-3525 GCA_964414315.1 uncultured Planctomycetaceae bacterium
ACGAGCTATCTCTGCGTTTGATTAGACTTTCACTCCTCCCCACAAGTCATCCCCTCGGTTTTCAACCCAAGTGGGTTCGGTCCTCCACGCGATGTGACTCGCGCTTCAACCTGCTCATGGGTAGATCACGCAGTTTCGCGTCTACCGCCGACGACAAACGCCCTATTCAGACTCGGTTTCCCTGTGGCTCCCCCGCGGAACGGGTTAACCAGGCCGCCGACGGTAACTCGCCGGATCATTATGCAAAAGGCACGCCGTCACCCATTAAAATAGGGCTCCGACCGCTTGTAGGCACATGGTTTCAGGTTCAGTATCCTCCCCTAGCAGGGGTTCTTCCCATCTTTCAGTCGCCCTACTGAGTTTACTATCGGTCGTTAGGGAGTATTTAGCCTTGCGGGATGGTCCCCGCAGATTCAGTCCGGGTTCCACGTGACCGGACCTACTCAGGTACCCTTCGGGAGGCTGCCGAGATTTCGCCTACGGGGCTGTCACCCGCTATGGCCCGCCTTTCCAGACGGTTCGGCTATCCTGCAGCTTGATCACTCCCATGTGAAAGGCCCTACAACCCCGCGAGGGAAACCCTCGCGGTTTGGGCTCTTCCCATTTCGCTCGCCGCTACTCAGGGAATCGATTTTTCTTTCTTTTCCACCGGTTACTGAGATGTTTCAGTTCACCGGGTTCGCGACCTGAGCCTATGAATTCAGCTCAGGCCAGTTCGAGTATCCCGGGATCAACGCTTGTTTGACAGCTACTCCAGGCTTATCGCAGTCTTCCACGCTCTTCAAAGGCTCCTAACGCCAAGACATCCCCCATGTGCCCTTAGTAGCTTGGCCACATGAATCCAAAGCTCCAACAGGGAACTCGACCCATGCAGATGTACTACATTATTGGACCGCAAGACCGGAAACGCACCGCCCGCCAAAAACGACGAACGGCTCCCGCCGGCGGCCCAAGTAACGATTGCTCCAAAAACATACTAAGTGCTCGGTGAACCCGAACGATACGCGAATGCCGCGCACCGCCGTGGTTCACTATTAGATGCCACTTCGACCACAACCAAATTGTCAAAGAACTCCAAGCCGGCCATCGGCGGCAAGCCGCCTCAAACCAGCCCGCTGTCAGGATCGACAGGAATCCCGCTCCCAAACGGGCATGTTACCGCAGGAGCGTGTTCCCTGTAAATCCCCCCTCAACTCTTCGCCGCAATTGGGGAAACCTTGAGTTTAGCGGATGCCGAACACCCTGTCAACAGGCCCCGGCGATTTTTTTCCGCCGCCCTCAAACGGCAGACTCATAAGCTTACCGCCGCCGACCGAAGCCGTCAACCGGGTGCCGAAAAAAAATCGTTGCCCGGCCGCAAAGCCCGGCAACGCAACTCCCTCTCAGCAACGAAAAACGCAGTCTACCCGCCGGGGCCGGTGTTCGTCAACCACCGCCGGCGGAAAAAAACGCCCTTCGGCGGCGCAGCCCGCTCGGCCGGCTCCGGTCCCCATTATATCGACCGCAAGGAAGCGAACAAGCACCGAAAAATCCGAAATCCGCAATGGCTTTTGCGAAGGAGCACTCTACGCAGCCAGCGGGCCACCTCCAACTCCCGGCGATGACGGCAGAACCTCCTTCCGCAGCGCCCCAAAATATCCCCCAATGCGGCCAGCTACGGCCTCCCGGTAACCGTGCACGGGGGCCTGTCCGCGTTGGTCGAAAAATGGACCGGTCCCCGGCCGGCCGGAAAGCAGCGGGCACGCCCCGTCGTGCCAGGCGCTGCGCCGGGCGAAACGCAGCCGGTCGGCCGAATGATTGGCATCTGGAAACGGCAGAGCCCGGCCCGCGTCCCTCGCTGCCGGTAGCCTTCGGTTCGCTTCAGTTCGCCACGGCCAGGGCCGTTTCTTGGTCGTCGGCCAAGTCGTATTCCACGAACGACATGGCGCCCATCAGCAGCGGCATGCGGTCCTGGTGCCGCTCGCGCACGCCGACTATCTGGTCGAAGCAGCGGTCGAAGGCGTCGACCACGATCGGGTCGAAATGCTTGCCGGAATCGGCGAGGATCATCGCACGGGCCGCCTCGGCCGGATAGGCCGGCTTGTACGGCCGCTCCGACGTGATGGCGTCGAATACGTCGGCGACGGTCACGATGCGGGCAGGTAGAGGTATTTCTTCGCCCATCAACCCCGCCGGATAGCCCTCGCCGTCGAACCGCTCGTGGTGGAACCGGGCGATCACCGCGGCCATGGCCAGGAAACCGCCATGCGGCGAGTGGAACACGGCCTGCTCCAAGATGTTCGCCCCGATGACCGTGTGCTGCTTGACGATCTCGAACTCCTCGGCGGTCAGCCGGTCGGGTTTCAGCAAGATGGCGTCGGAGATTCCCACCTTGCCGATATCGTGCAGCGGGCTGGAACGGTACAGGTCTTCGAGGAACTTCTCGTCGATCTGCACCGCGTAGGGGCTGTCGGCCAGCAGCGTTTCGGCCAGAATTTGGGCGTAGGTGCGCATGCGCACCAGGTGCTCGCCGGTACCCTGGTCGCGCGATTCGGCCACTTCGGCCAGGGCCATGACGGCCACGTCCTTGGTTTCGGCCAGTTCGCGGGCCCGCTGCTCGACCATGCGGTGCAGGTTGGCGTGGTGCCGGCATATTTCACGGCGCACCGCGCCGGCTTCCTCGAGCGCGTCGAGGAGCCGGAAATGGAGCCGCACGCGCGACGTCAACTCGTGCGGATCGATCGGCTTGACGATGTAGTCGTCGGCCCCCGCGTCGAACGCCCGAAGCTGCTCGGCCTCCGATGAACATGCCGACACCATGACGATTTGCACGTTCCGGCCGTCCAACAGGCGGCGCAAGCGGCGGCACGTTTCGCACCCGTCGATGCCCGGCATGCGAATGTCGAGCAGGACCATATCCGGAATCGCGTTTTCGACGAAACGAAGCGCCGCATGCCCGTTGTGTACCGCGGTCACCCGGCATTGCTTGTCGAAAAGCCTGGCAAGCAGTTTGCACGTGTCGCGGTCGTCGTCGACGATAAGAATGCGTCGGTTCATCCGGGAATGCTCAGGGTGCAGCGGGTCGGATCGTAGGCGTCATCGCACACGAAATCGCGATTCGCCATAATCCCGGTGCCATACCCCAACATTACGTCACGAATGCTCCGGAGGCCAGCAGCCCACACGACGCGATGCCGCTTTCGGCCATGCCTCCCGGGCCACCTGTGCCGATTATGGCGCCGCCGCCCAACGATTTCCGTTCAGCGGCCATCCAAGTCGACCGGATCGCGTGAAGAAACGGCGCCTCGCTTCACCTGCAACGCACCCGGCCGCCCGCGGCGCCTGCAAGCGGCAAATTCTGCATGCCAATGCGTGGAATCGGCAAGAATCGACGTCCGTCCGTGCTGGAGTTCCCCCGGGCGTTGCCGCTCGCCCTTGCCCCTAAGTGTTTTCCTTGAAGCAGTTTGCAGCCAACAGCCGCTCTGCCTAACCCGTTTGGCGCGTTGTTTGCTAACAGCAACCGTTCACGGGCGACCGTCCCCTCCG
>CAYPWB010000588.1:0-3494 GCA_964414315.1 uncultured Planctomycetaceae bacterium
GGACGATCCATCGTCGTGCACCAGGAACCGGATGACGGAACGCTCCCCTACGCCGATTACTTCGCCAACGAGGTACTGATCCTCGGCGGAGCCGGAACGGTTCATCCCGCGGAGCTTTATCGCCTGTTGCGTCCCATCTCGGGCCGGATGACCTTCACCGGCATGACCGACGCTGAAATTGCCGACTTCGTCCGCCGGGCGGGCATCCCTGACGGTGAGTTCGACGGCCGCGCGGTCGCCCGCGGAAGGCTCGAAGGGGCCTTCGACTGGAACTCGGAGGCAGCGGTCGACGAGCGGGTCTCCTGGCCGCTGGAAATGCTCTGGTTCGGCGGGCCGGGAAGGCAGCGCGTGCTGTCGCGGCACCGGGCCGACCTGCCTCCGCCGGTGCCCGCCGCCGGACGCGTTTACCAACTGGGCGACGGGTATGTCGTCGCCGTCGACGCTTACAACGGGAAGGAACTGTGGAGTTGTTACGCGCCCGGCTACCGGCACGTGGCGGCCGACGACGACCATGCGTACATCAGCATGGGCGGGCACGTCATGCAGCTCGACGCCCAGAACGGCAAGCTCCAACGCATCTACGGCAGCGTGGACCCGCCCGTCTTCTCGCTGGACCGAAAGCAGGCGTTCCGCGTGGAAACCGACGACGGGGCCTACGGCGGCTCGCTCACCGTCGGCCGAACCGATTCGGCTGTCGAAGTCCGGCTGACGTCGAAAACGCCGAGGGCGGACGACAAGGACGGCTGGGTGATGTGGTTCGATTTCCGACCGCCGGCGGCACGCTTGCTGCCTTCCGGGCCGGGAGCCTTCCCGCTCATCGTCGACTTGAAGCGCGGCCGGCTGCGCCGGTTCGAGGGTTTCGACGCCGCTCCGATACCGTCGGTCGACCTCCGGCCAACCGACGACGGCCACCTGCTGCGTATCCCACTGGCCGAAATCCGGCGCCTGACCGGGCACGATCCGGATAGCTTCGATATGTCGGCGGAAATCGAGCTGTACCTGCACGCCGACCAGCGGCGCATGTTCCACGCCGCTCCCATCACGCAGCGCCGCGACCCGTGGCGCCGCGGGACAGCCACATTCGTGCTGCGCGGCGCGGCCCAGCCGGCCCACGCTCCCATGGCGACGGTCGACCGCGCCGCAATGGCCGATTTGCCCGCCCATGCCCGACAGTGGGGCCGCATGCCGCAGTACGAACGACACGACGGCAATATCCCGCGGCTGCCGGTCATTCCCGAAGGGCGCGAAGATTTGGCCGTGCGCACGAATCCCTTCACCGGCGAGCAAGGCGACCTGTTCTTCCTGAAAGGGTACGGATGCAGCGGCACGGTGGCCTCGGCCACCATGAACCTGGTGCGCTCCGGCACCGTGGGCCTGTACGATCTGGAGGACGACAGCGGCATGCGCAATCTGCCCGGCACGCGTTCCGGCTGCCGCATTACGCTCTCGCCGTCGCTGGGGCTCCTCGTGTCGCTCGAAGGCACCGGCGACTGCTTCTGCCCGTACAACTTTCCCACCAACGTGGCGATGGCCCCGGCCCGGCGCCGCAGCAATGAGGACTGGGCCGTGTTCATCGACCAGGCCCGCGTGGGGCAAATGCGGCAGCTCGCGCTGAACTTCGGCGCCCCGGGCGACCGCCGCGACGAGCAGGGCCTGCTGTGGCTCGGGTATCCGCGCGCGGCAATGATGTACGCCACCGGCCACTCGTTCGGCCCGTTCCCGCAAACCATCGGCCTGCCCATGTCGCTCGACGTCGCCCCAGGCGGCAAGCCGTATCGGGTCAATGCCGACCGCGTGATCGTGGAGAACACCAACCGGCCGTGGGTAGCGGCTTCGGGGCTGCAGGGCGTGCGCAAGCTGGATTTGAGCCTGGTGTACCACGAACCGCTCACCACGGCGCTGGCCTCGCCTGCGGCATCGCCGCCTCGCATCGACGGCCGGCTCGACGACGACGCCTGGAGCGGCGACCCCGGCGTGCCGCCGGCAGCCAACCCCGGCGGGCTGAGCGACGAGGGCCGCGTGCGGGTGCGGTTCGACCGGGAGAAGCTGTACCTCGGCTTCGCCCGACAAGCCCGGCTCGACCGCCGCGGCACACCGCTCCCTTGGCCGCCGGACACCCAGTTCAACGTGTTCCTGAAGGACGCCGAACGCTCAGCCTACGCGCAGTTTCGGGTGGGGCTCGACGGCTCGCGAAGCAGCCGAGCGGTAAGCAATGTGGTGGCCCTGCCGCAACTGTCGCCTGCGGTCGACGGTATCGACGCCGAATGGACCGACCGCGGCCTGGAACTCGCGCTGGGCGACGACCACGGCACGCTGCGAATGGCCTGGACCGAGCGGGGCCCGGCCCTGTTCCTTCGCGTGCCTGACGAACGGCCGGACGGCTTCGGCCCCGCCCTGCGCGTGCAGTTCGCGAACCTGGAACGGGAACAAGTCCTCGAACTGATTGTCGACGCCGACGAGGGAACGGCTCGGGTCGAGCGCGGCAAGGTGCTCCGACGCGACGGCCGTGAGGTCGAGCCCACCGTGTTCGACGAACTGGCGGCGACCCGGCCGCGGCGCGACCTGAACCAACTTCGCGAGTCGGAGGAACTCGACGCCGAAATTGCCGTGCACCGCGCCGATGGGCAGGTGCTCGTCGAGGCGGTCCTTCCCTCGGAGCCGTTGGAACTGGAAGCGAACGGCCGGCCCTCGCTGGGCTTCCAGCTTTCGGCCTTCGAACCCGAGCATCGCGACGGCAACATCGCCCAGGGCGCCGGCGCCCGGCGCGACCTGCTTGCAGGCGGTAGCCTGCTGACGCTCGTCCCCGGCGATGCGGAGGTTCCGGCCGGGCGCGTCGCGACGGCCGACATCCGCAATGAGTGGTACGGCAAGGTATGGAGCTTCCAGGCGGCCGGGCGCGAGCTGCCCATCGACCAATGGACCGGCGCGGTCGGGGCGGAGGAGGGCGTCTTTCAGGTCGAGATAGCCGTTCCGCTTGAGGTGCTCGCCGCGGCCGACCTGTCGCTCGACCGGCTGCTGGCGCAGTTCGGTGCCGAGGGCGGCCTGTCGACGAACCTCGACGACCTCCACCGCCGGTTCAGCGCGCGGTTCGTCCGCATCCACACCGAGCCGGTTCCCGCCGAGGCGGCGTCGTATATCGTCCGGCTGCACTTCGCGGAACTCGACGACGTTGCGCCGGGCGAGCGCGTGTTCGACGTTCACATTCAAGGGCGGCCCATGCTGGAGCGTTTCGACATCGTGCGCGAGGCCGGCGGCCCGCGGCGCGCCGTCGTGCGCGACTTCCGCGTCGCCGCCGACCGGGAACTGAGCATCGAGTTCCTCCCCCGCGTAGGCCAACCCAGCCTCAGCGGATTGGAGGTGACTCGGGCCAGATAAGAGGCGGTCCGGAAATGCTCGGGGCCACATCCCCTCTCCCTCCGGGAGAGGGTTAGGGTGAGGGCAGTCTATCGATAGTCTTCGCCCTTATCTTGCCAGATTCTCACGTAACCGTTTAC
>CAYPWB010000589.1:0-3494 GCA_964414315.1 uncultured Planctomycetaceae bacterium
CATCGAAGCCGTGCGCAGCGGGCAGGTCATCAAGTCGATTTTGCGGTACGAGTAACATGCCCAAGTACATCCTCGCCCTCGACATCGGTACGCAAAGCTCCCGGGCCGCGCTGGTGGCAGGCGGGGGCGAGATCCTCCGCATCGAGCAAATCCGCCACGAAGTCGACAGCCCGCACCCCGGCTGGGCCCAGCAGCAGCCCGACGCCTGGTGGCAGGAAACCTCCCAGGCCATCCGCAATGTGCTCCAAAGTACCGGGACCGACCCGGCGTCGGTCGCCGCGGTTTCGGCCTGCGGGCAGATGCACGGGCCGGTGGGCGTCGACGAGCGGGGCGAGACGACCACGCCCTGGGTGCAGCTTTGGTGCGACAAGCGCTGCGAGGACCAGTGCGCCGAGGTCCGCCGCGCGCACGACGAGCGGCAACTGTCCGCCCGGGCGGCCAACCCGATCAACCCGGCATGGGTCGGCCTGAAGGTGCGATGGTACAAAGAGCACGAACCCGAGGCGTACGAGCGGGCCCGTTGGTTCCTGGTGCCCAAAGACTTCATCAACTTCCGGCTGACCGGCGTGGCGGCCACCGACCCGAGCGAGGCTTCCGGCTCGTTCCTTTGGGACCACCAGCGCGACGCGTACAGCGACGAGCTGGCCGCGGCCGTCGGGGTCGACGCCGGCCGATTCGCCCCGGCGCACCGCTCGCACGAGGTGATCGGCCAGGTGACCGACGAGGCAGCCCGCGCCACCGGTCTGGCGGCGGGCACGCCCGTGGTGGCCGGCGGGGGCGACTTTCCCGTCTCGATGCTCGGGTTCGGCGTGGTGGGCCGGCGCATCGCCGCCGACGTGACCGGCAGCAGCACACTGTTCGCCACGCACGCCGAGAAGCCGCTCATCCACCCGGCCGTGCAGAACCTGCGGCACGTGGTCGACGGGTGGATTCCGTTCACCATTCTCGACTGCGGCGGGTTGAGCATGAAGTGGTGCCAGGACTGGCTCGCCTCGGCCCGGGAGGAGGACGTGCCGTTCGAGAAGCTCATCGCCATGGCCGCCGACGTGCCGCCGGGCAGCGCGGGGCTGCTGTTCTACCCTTACATGCTGGGCGAGCGGCGGCGCGAAAACACCGCGGCGCGTGGCGGCTTTTTCGGGCTGACGCTCAACCACCGCGCGCCGCACTTCGCGCGCGCCGTGATGGAGGGCGTGGCCCTGGCGATGGCGCGCGACGCGGCCCTGTTCGAGAGCCTGGGCGTCGAAGTGGACCAGTTGCTGTGCGTCGGCGGCGGTGCGCGGAACGCGCTGTGGAACCGGATCAAGGCCGACGCCACGCAACGTCCGCTCACCTTGGCCGACGAACCGGAGGCGGGCATCAAGGGCGCAGCTCTTTTGGGCGAGGCCGGCGCCGGGCTCATTGCCGACCCGGCCGCTGAGGCCGTCGCCCGCCGCACCGCCGGCACGCTCGTTCCCCCCGGCCCCGACACGGCCGACTGGAGCCGCCGCGCGCTGGCGCAGTTCTCCCGCGTGTACGAACACATGCTGGGGTTTCGGCCGGAGGGCGAGTAGCTGATTCGCTGCGTATCTTCGATCGGGTGAAGGAACCGGCTCGCGGTTGGAGTTCACGCTTTAGCGTGCCGTGGCGATCACACGGCCTCGGTATGCACGCTAAAGCGTGAACTCCAACAGGGCGCAACCGCAACTCAGCTCTTGCACCCCGTTCGACCCGAACCGCAACCGCACAGGAGAGATACCATGCAAGTTTCCTCCGCGAACCCGCGAGTCGCCGGCGGAGTCGTCTTGGCGTGCCTGTTCGCACTATCGGCGGCGCGTGGCGAAGAGAAGGCGCCGGCACCCCCTCGGCACCTTCGCCTGCACGAAGCGGCCCGGCCGAGGCCGTCAATTCCCGGCGCCCCGAAGGCCGCCGACGTGTGCATGCGTTCGCTCCGGCCGCGGCCGGCGAGCGAAAACGACCCGCACGATACGCTCGACGCCATGCGGGGATTCCACGTCACCTGGCTCGAGTGGACCTACGGCAACGACGCGGCCTTCATTCGCAAGGTGCATGAACTGGGCGCCACCTACGGCGCTGCTGCGGCGGCCGGCTCCTACCTGGGCGACGCGCCGGTAGAGCAGTGGAACGTCGTCGACCTGGACGGCAAGCGGCTCGTCGCGCCCTGGATGCGCCAGTGGAAGCGTCCGAACCCCTGGGGGTGCGCCAACCATCCCGAGTTCCGCGCGGGCCACGTGCGGGCGGTCCTTGCCGCCATGGACGCCGGGGCCGACGTGCTGCAGCGCGACGAGCCGGGCCAGAACCACAACGCGCTAAGCTGGGGCGGCTGCTTCTGCGACCACTGCATGAAGGCCTTTCCCGACTGGCTGCGCCGCCACGCCGACGCCGCCGTGCTCGAACGCCTCGGCGCGGCCGATCTGGACCGGTTCGACTACCGCGACTATCTGCGTGCGAAGGACGCCCCTGTGGGCGACGCCTTCCACCGCTGGCCCGGCGACGAACTGAAGCGATACTTCCAGCAGTTCCAGTTCGACTCGACCGTGGCGTTCAACGTCTGGTGGCGCGAGCAGCTCGACCGCCACGAGGGCCGGCGCGTGCCCGTCTCGTGCAACAACGGCGTGCGGCGCTGGACCGACATCCAACTCGTGTTCGACTACTGCATCGGTGAGCTTTCCGCCGACCATGCCCGGCCCGACTATTTGGTCGCCGCCATGCGAGAGGCGGCTTCGCACGGCAAGACGCAAAGCGTGACCATGCCGCTGCGGCGCGATCCGCGGGAAACGCCCGACTGGGTCCTTCACACGCGGCAGACAATCGCCACGGTGTACGCCGTAGGCGGGCATATCGAAATGCCGTGGGACACGTACCTTCCGACGCCCGACGCCCGGCGCTACTTCGGCAACCCGGCCGATTACGCCGACCTGACCGCCTTCGTGCGAGGCATGGCGGCCTACCTGAACGGCTACGAGGACGCCTTTGCCCTGGGCAAGGGCATTGCCGACGACCGCTACGCTCCCGATACGGCACCGCTGGTACTCAAGGGGGGCGCCGACCGGCTGTTCGCATTCGTGCGCGCAAAGCCCGACCAGGCCGACGCGCCGGTGGTCGTCCACCTGCTCGACTGGCGCGACGAGCCGCAGCCGTTTACCGTGGCCGTGCAGCCCGAGGCGTTTTTCGGCCCCGTGTCGCTACGGTTCCGCCTGTTTACCCCCGTGCTGCCGTACGACAAGGCCGTGCACGATCGGGCGTTCGACACGAAGGACTATAGCCCGCTGGTCCGCGAGGTGGAACTCGCCCGCGGCGTCGCCAACACGGTCGAACTGCCCGCGTTGAAACCTTGGGGGATTCTCGTCGTGGAGCCCGACGCAGCCATGCCGGTCGACGCCCCGTCCCCTGAAATGGACGGTCCTCTCAGGTGACGCAGATTCGATTTTGATCCCCAGCAGCATCATACCGCCGAACGTGTGCCACTGGCTCTGCCAGTGCCTGACGGGGCATGA
>CAYPWB010000590.1:0-3489 GCA_964414315.1 uncultured Planctomycetaceae bacterium
ACTACCACCCCGCGGCGTCTGTTGTACCGGGCTTTCGCCGTCAGTCAGCCGGGGCAGCTCGCCCCAGTCCTTGCCGCCCGGGTCCACGTCTACTACCAGCAGTCCCTCGGTCGGCATTCCAATGTTGGCGTCCGGCCGCTGCAACCACCATTGGCGGATCTGCTCGGCGTCGCAACTGGCATCTTTGAAGCCGTTTGGCGTAAGCGGCCGCTTCTCCCCCGGGACACATGGAAAAACGGCGTACCCAAGAGCCGCATACCCCAAAGCGGCTTGCAAAAAGTCTGGAGATTGAGTATAATTCATGGTATGACTCCTCGGGCTAGGCACCCGTGTTATGTGTATGTGTTCGTGGGGCGGCTGCTCTCCCGGCAGCCGCCCCTTTTTCGTTCTTGTGGGCGACCGGATATCACGCTAGAAAACTCGAATGAAAACGCGTATGAATCCGGGCGTACCTGGTCGCCCTCTCGTGGTTTACGACCGACTCTTCGCCGCCCGGTGTAAACCAAACCGGACGGTCGTGTTCTAATCACAGCCGGGCTCACACCCGGGGCATCACGTCTTTTGGGCGAAAGACGCGGTGCCCCGGGTTCGCAAGCCCGCTTCCTGACGGGCTACTCCTTTTTTCACGGAGTACCTGCTAGTTGGCCCTCCTTTCTGCTTTCGGCATCATCCTCGGCGTCTTCTTCCACTTCGGAATCGACTTCGTCGTCAACCGGCTGGTCGAACCGCCGATTGATTTCATTGCGGAAGTAGGACAGCACCTCGTCGAGGAGCTTGGCGGCGGCGTCAGGGGTTTCGACGGGCAGGCCGTCCGCTATCTCCGCCAGGCACTCGACGACGGCTTCCACTCGCTCCAGTAATAGGGAAGCCGCGCGTTGGCTGCTCGGCCGATCCCGCACGCCATCGCCCCCTTCAGATCGTTGGGGCCAAGCGGACGTCAGGGAGGTGAAGTCCCCCCAGGGCGAACTCTCGACAATTTCATCCGGGGGCTTGGCCGCCGTCGTGGTCCTCGGGGAAGATCGAACCTCCACGGGCTCGGGCTCACATCCATTGCCCCTGTCACGGTAAAACTCGTGCATACTGCACGCCTCCGCAAGCTCCATGTCATTATGTTGCTCCATGAGCCCGAGGATATTCTCCTGCTCTTCCAGTGGGAATCGCGTCAATTGCTCCAGTGCGGCCATCGTTTCCCATTTGAGCAACTCGCGAGGCATGTGGGCCAGTGCCTTGCCGACGGCCACCTCGCGACGGATCGTGCGGTCGGACACGCCGCGTAGCCTGGCGGTCCGTCTGCCGAAGCAATCCACCTCCTCCGCCACAGCCTCCGGCCTCTTGCCGCCCCGTTTCGTCTCCGGATGGAGTATTTCGTAGATTTCCTTGCTGCGAGCAGACGCCAAGCATCGGTCGAGCGGACAAAGCTCCGCACGAACGAGGTTCTCGTCAAGGGTAAGGAGTTCCTCTTCCAGCTCCGACCCATCGCAAAACCTCGCTTGAATCGTCAACCAGCCGAGGCGTTGGGCAGCCAAAAAGCGATGCATACCTGCGATTAGGGTGTAGTCCTTGTTCAACACGATGGGATTGAGTTGCCCATGCTCCTTAAACGACCGTGCCAACTCCTGCACGACGAAGGAATCGGTTTCTCGCCATTCCTCGGGAATCTTGATGTTGCTGACGTCGACCTCGACTGGGGCCGAACCTGCCGTCTTTGATGTAGTAGATGTAGTACGCGACATGATATTACTCCTTGGGCTCATTCGCCCGTTTGGTATTGGGACGGCGGCTCACTCGGCCGCCGTCCTGGTTTCTTGTGCCCCAACCCCCACGCTATTTACCTTCCTTTTCGAATAATGCCGGATAAACCTTCGCGGGAACTGGAGCACGCCTGCGGTTGACCATTCACAGGGCACCCTTCGACGTCAACCAAATCCGAAGGGCGTGTTTTCGTAGACGCCGGGCGATCATTCCGCCCAGCGCTTGCAACCTTGCTCCACCCAAGCCTCGAGATCGGCCAAGCGATAACGCGAGCAGCCGCTCTTGCTTCCGGGAGTCAATTTGATGGGCATGGGAGCCCGGCCGGACTTGGAAAAGCGATACAAGGTCCGCGGCCCCAGCCCAACCCATTTGGCAGCCTGCTTCAGGGTCATAAGCATCGGCGGCTGGGAATTGAAGGTGTCGTCGTTCATGGTATTTCTCCATCTAGTAAATTAGAAACAGGATAAAGTTCGCTGTTCGCTTAATTATACCAGCGTCCCAAGTTATAAGCAAGCAGTATAAACACGGATGCCTTCGTATCGACCGCTGTTGTCTATTCCGTGTATCGCACTGATCGGCATTTAGCACAAAACCGCGGGTCATGGCCGCGTTGCTAATTAATAACTAATTGCGGCCACCGCCCGCCAATGTTATAAACTAACCAAGCGTTATACCGAGGGTGCCCGTCAATGGCGATACCCCAAAGGTTATGGAGACACCACAGATCCAACTCGGGGGTGTCATGCTTTTCGGCAACTCGACAGCCGGTTCGATCGGGGCAATAGTCGAGCCACTCTGGTGATGCAAGCAGTATTTGCCGGATTTCCGATTGTATCTACGGAGCACCGGATAATGGTCCCAGCCATCGAATCGCATGCCGTTGGGGTCACAAACGAAGGTGGTTTGGGGGAACTGAATGGCAAGCCGGCGAATCGTCGAAAAGCGGGGCACGTTGCGCGTGACGATCTGTGGAGGCTTTTTGCCCGGCCATCGCTCGTAGGCACAAATGCACTCGTTTGCCCGCTGTGACACGAAAGTTCCCTTGTCGACGGGTGTGCAGGTGGGCGTCGTCTTTTCGGCCCAGATGCGGTCTGACCGCATGTAAAAGGCCGCCCCGGTGAAGACTCCAATGTTGTGGAGCGAGTACGCGGTCGGCACGGAGGTGTCATGGACGTCCAGCCAGTTCTTCAACGTCAGGGGGTGGACGTGTTTGCCCAGGGTGTTGAGTTCGGTATTGGACAGGGATAGTAAGTACTCCAGGATAAACGTTTTGAAATAAGGCTTTGAAATAGACATGAGAATATGCTCCATAATCGAATGTGCACGAGATTTCAGTGGCGTCTCGTATGGATGAAAGTAAAGGGCCTGGACGGCCACAATGGGTAATAAGTCGGGAATGGCGGTTGCTGGCAACCCAAAAAAGAAACCCGACGCATATATATTATACGGATTCAAATATAGTAGTCAAGGGCTAAAAATGGCGAATGGTGGAAAATAATGCTAACTCGCAGAAAAAGGGCACTGCCGCCGTAGAAGTGCGACAAAGGCGTCTGCCGCATGGGTCGCCGGTGAATCGAGGTCACCAGTTTAACTGCGGGAGTCAAAAAGGCATGTTTAGGGGCATGCCGTGAATCGGTGCCGCCGCGGGCGACGACGATGGGTGGAGGTCTACCTGAACCAGGGGCCGGCGAATCGACGCCCTCGGTTGGAACCTCGTGTCCTCTGGCCTCGGGCTGC
>CAYPWB010000591.1:0-3482 GCA_964414315.1 uncultured Planctomycetaceae bacterium
GTGGCAATGCCCAAAAGGGCGACCAGGGCGGCCGCAGGCTCGGGCACGGCCGTCAGGCGGAGGGTGAAGCCGCTGTTGCCAATGTTCGGCACACCGGCCACTTCCCACCATCCGAAGACCGGATTGGGCGGTTCGCCCACGATATCGGCCAGGTTGAGCGTGAGATCGCCGGTGGTTTGTAATACGTCGAAGGAATTGCCCAATGCGGCAGTGAAGCCGTCCAGGAGCCGCACATCGAGGTAACCGTCCAGCGCTGCGTCGCCTTGGACCATGAGGGAGTCGTGATCCTCCAGGCCTCGAAGCTCGATTTCGAGCGTGCCGCCCGCTTGTGTGTAGTCACCTTGGATGGTCGTTGTTCCGACGGAGCCGCCGGGTGCCAGGGTTCCGCCGTCTTGTGAGAGTGCGGAGCCGAAGGTGCCGACGTCGGCCAATCGGCCGCCGGTGAAATGGAAGGCGGCCGTGCCGGGCCCGAAGACGACGTTGCTGCCGGCCAGGTCGAGAATGCCGTCCTGGAGGTTATAGGTCGCCTGCGCGGCTGCGGTCGTGGTAAGCTCGATATTGCCCGCCACACGCACCGTCCCGCCGGTTTGTGTGAAGGTGACGGGGGCTTCGCGGCCTAGGTAGGCGGTCTGGTTGATGTGGAGGTTGCCGCCGGTGACATCCATGGTGGAACCGGCCGCAGCAGCGTAGTAGCCCAAGTAGAGTTGGTTGGCGGTCACCAGGGTCGTCTTGCCTGGGGCTTGGCCGATGGTCATCTCGCCGAAACCCTCGCGGCCGACGGACAAGGTGCCGGTGGTCAACTCACCGCCGCTGATGGCGTACGCGCCGGAGCCGCCGTTTTGGGCGCCGACGTTCAGCCAGCCGCTGTTGAGGAACTGGCCGTCGGTTTGCAGGAACGTGCCGGTGCTGCCCACGCCGTCGCGGGCAAGGTAAGTGTCCTGGCCCGTCACGTTCAGCAGCCCGCCGTCGAGCTGGTAGGTGCCGTTTCCGCCGGCCCGCCCGAGGTGGAAATAGCCGTTGACGGTCATCGTGCCGCCGGACTGTTCGACCGTGCCGGTGCTCGCGCCGCTTGCGGCAACGAGAAGTTCGTTGGTGGTCACCTGGCCACCGGTGAGCGTGTAGGTGCCGGTCGATCCGCCCTCACCGACCCACACGGGCCGGACGTTCGTGCCGCCCACCGTACCGCCGCTTTGGGTGAATGTGCTCGTAGCACCGGCCGACGTGCCCACGCGGATGCGCTGGTTGACGTCGAGCGTCCCGCCGGTCATCAGCACGTGCCCTTGCGAGTTGGCGTTGCCCTGGCCCATGCTCAGCCAGTTGAACTTCACTTCGCCGCCGTGGATATTGAGCGTGCCCGTCGTGTCGACGCCAAGTCGGGTGTTGCCGGTCGTATGGGTGAGCGTCCCGTCGTTGATCGTGACGACGGCCGAACCGCTGCCCTGTCCAAGGAAGTGGTCTTGGTTGCCGGTGGCGGTCACGGTGCCGCCGTCTTGAGTATAGGTGCCGGCGCCGCCCAGGCCCACTCGAAATCCTTGGGCGATACTGACTGTGCCTTCGTCCATGCTCACCTCGCCGACGGAATTGACGTTCCCCTGCGCAACGCTGAGCCAGTACAGGTTCACATCGCCGCCGGTGATGTTGAGGGTGCCCTGTCCGGCGCCGTTGTTGTCGACCCCGATGCGGAAGTTGCCCGTCGTGATGGTGAAGGTGCCGCCGCCGATGTTGAGCGTTCCCGCGGCCCCGCCTTCACCGACGATGAAGTCGCCGCCGGAATTGTAGGTAAACGTGCCGCTGCCGATGTCGGCACCGAACGTTCCGCCACTCCTTCCCATATAGAACTGGCCGGAGTTCGACGTGAATGTGCCGCCCGTCTGGGTGAAGGTACCGTCGCTCCCCTCGCCGAAGCGCGTCCAATGGGTCGTCGACCGGTTAATCGCGCCGGTGCCCGAAAGGTGGATCGAACCGCCGCCGCTAATGGTCAGGTCCGGGCCGGTGGTCAGGTTGGCCGTCCCCACGGCGATGTTGAGCGTGTCGCCGGCGGCGGGCGTGCCGGTCGGATTCCAGTTGCCCGGAGCGTACCAATCGCCGCTCACCGCGTTCCAAGTTCTTGTTTCGGCTTGCACGAGCCTAGTCGACAGCATACCGATAGAGATCAGGCCTACAGCAACGATTGCGCTTCGCATCATTTCATCTCCGGGGGTTGGATCGAGAGCGTTGGCTACTCGCGCAGCACAGTTACGTCATTGGTACCAGTCTAATTGAGCAACGCAGGGGCGGCAAGTTTTTGGCCCTCCCGCTTCTGGGGAAAAGTAGCAGGCACGCTCTGTCGTGCCGTCCGCTGTACTGGGCAGAACTCGGTCATTCGGCCGAATGGTATGCGCCTGGAAACGGAGGAGTGACACAGTGCGGCGGCCTGTGCACGGCGGTCGCTGTGGCCCTTAGGTCGCTCGCCTTCTGGCCCTGCTGGGTAAGCCGCGGGAATTCACCTGCACCCGGTGCGGCTACAAGGGCAAGTTGTGGTAGTCCACCGACCGCTGGAGTTGCCCCGGCTGCGAGACCTGCATCCAGCCCCATCTGCAGAGGAGCCTGCCGGTCTACAGGCCGACGGACGTCGCATTCTGGAAGAGACACGGCGATCCTGGGCGAAGTTTCAAATGGCCATCTTGGCCATTTGCTTCTTGTCTTTTCATTGCGACCGCCCATCGTCGCCGCCCGCGTCGGGGCCGATTCACACAATGCTCGCCAAAATGGCCTTCAGACTCTGGCGCTGGACACGTCGGCAGCGATCCCCTACACTGGTACTGCCGTCTCGGAAATGCGTCAAGCGATACTGCCCCATGCGGCCTGGTGGACGCCGAGTCACTGAGCAGCACTTTCTTAGCGACGGAAAAGGAAGCGTATGAGAGCGTCACCCTTCTTGACCCCGTTGATTCACACGATTGTCGACACGGCATACACTTCCCTATCATCGTCCTGGCGGAATTTCGATGGCTAAATGCCCGTGGCTAAAGCCTGAATGTGATCGCTCCAAGGACCAGCCTCGGCTGGTACGCAATTCCAGAATGGCCGGGCGCGCAGTGGACGGGTAGTGGGATCGTCGCTTGGGATCGATCTGGGCGATCCGCGCGTCCTTGGCCCGCATCTCCTCCCGCAGAAGGCTCACTTCTTGTTGAAGGCGATCACATTCGGCCCTCAGCCGCACCCGCTGGTTGCGGCTGTCAGCCGTCCAACTGCGACGGGAGGTCAGGGCGAACTGAGCCAGAACCATGACATGGAGGATGCCGGATTTGACGTGTGTGTCCCAGCTTCTGGAGGGTGGGAACGCGGGGATGGTGCGGCCGGGTCGCCTTGTGAGGCGTTTGTGCTTCCCCATGATGTCTGTCCCTTCTTGAAGGAAGACTGCAAGGCGGTTCGCACACGCCGTGTACCGTTCGCGAGTTTCGACGCATGGCGTGTGCCTACCACAATGCCACCAAGCGTGT
>CAYPWB010000592.1:0-3472 GCA_964414315.1 uncultured Planctomycetaceae bacterium
GAGGTCAAGCACTACTACCGACGAGGCGTGCTGGCCCGAACCGGTATCGAGGCGTGAGGCGAAACGCTGCCCTCCCCGAGGCGAGTTGGGGCCGTGCGGCCCCTGTTTCTCTTACTCGGCTCGCAGCAGGAACAGGTCGTCGCGATCGATGAGCGAAACGAGCCGGAGCCCGGCGGAGGCCAGCAGCGCGGGCCAGGCGTCGGCATTTGGCAGATGGTCGCCCGAAACGGCCCCGCCCACGCCCGAGTGAAACGCGTTGATCGCCTCGCTGCCGCTAAGATGCATGACCAGAAGTCGTCCGCCCGGCTTCAGCGCCCGGGCAAGGTTCCGCAGCGCCGCCGGTTGATCGCGAAAGTGCGGGAAGCTGTGGAAGCACAGCACGAGGTCGAAGCGATCGGCGCCGAGGTCGTCGCGGCACACGTCGGTTACGCGGAACTCGGCGGGGATGGCTTTCGCCTGCGCCTGCGCTATCATGGCCGGGGCGAAGTCGACGGCCACAACGGTGCCCGGTGCGGCCTGCTCGGCAAGCCAACCGGTCAACTGACCTGTTCCGCACCCCACCTCGAGTACCGCCTCGCCGGATCGAATGGCCAAATGCTCGGCCAGCACGGCGACCCGCGCGACCGTTTCCGCGGGCGACTGGCCATCGGAATCCCATCGGCCGGCAAGGTTGTCGAAGAAGGCGATTCGCGGATCGGGCGCGGCTTCCATCAGGTGACGACTCCTGGGACTGGTAACCGTCGACAGGGGACTTTTCCCTTCGACGGGGTGGATAAGGGTGGACCCAGCCGGGCCGCAAACGGACACGGGGGTTGCAGTATTACAAACGATCAGGTCATAATACTGAACGACAGCCCAAACGCAAAGGGGTCCCCATGGCCGAAACGCTTTTCCGCGGCAAACCGCTCGCTCGCAAACCTTGCCGGGAGGGGCGGTCGCGGTTCGCCCACGGCCTCCTTGCCCTCGGATCGCTGATTGCCGTCGCTGCGGGCTGTTCGGGGCCGGCGGGCGGTTCCCTGGAGCCGTCGGAGGTGGAGCCCGGGGCCGATCCGGCCGCCTTGGCCGTGTCGAGCCCCTACCTGGCGGCCGTCGTCGGCGATCTGCTCGGCGAGGGGTTCCCGATGGTCGTCCTGGCCGAGCCGGGCATGTGTCCCGGGCACTTCGACTTGCGGCCCAGCCTGATCCGCCGTGCCGTGGAATGCCGGCTTCTGGTGCGGTTCGCCTTCCAGCAGTCGCTCGACGCGAGGCTGGCAGGCAGCGGGCACACCCCGCCGCAGGTCGTCGCCGTCGAACTGCCGGGCGGCATGTGCGAACCGGCCAGCTACACGGAAGCCGCGCGGCAGGTGGCTGGTGCGTTGGTCGCCGACGGCTTCCTGCAACGTGCCGATGCTGACGCCCGGCTGGCCGACATAGCTGCTCGCATGGATGCCCTGACCGATTGGGCGGCCGGGCAGATTGCCGCCGCCGGCCTCGAAGGAGCGCCCGTGCTGACCAGCGGGCATCAGGCCGCGTTCGCCCGCAGCCTCGGCCTCGACGTGGTCGGCACCTTCTCCGCTGCCGACACGGCCCTGCCCAGCCAAATCAACCGGGCCGTGCAACAAGGACAGAAGGCGGGCGTAACGCTCGTCGTCGCCAACTTGCCCGAGGGCCGCCAATTGGCCGACGCCCTGGCCGACCGGCTTGATGCCGTGGTGGTCGTGTTCGGCAACTTTCCCGAGGCCGACGACCCGGAGGCGTTCGACCGGCTGGTTCGCGGGAACGTGACGGCGCTGCTCGAGACGGTTGGGCCATGACGGACGCCATCGCAATCGAGCAACTACGCGTGGTGCGCGGCCGCCGAACGCTGTTGCACGTAGAACACTTCCGCGTCGCGCCGGGTGAGGTAGTGACCATTCTCGGGCCGAACGGGGCCGGCAAGAGCACGTTGCTAAAAAGCCTCAACGGGCTGGTGCGGCCGAGCTCCGGCGCGGTGCGGGTGCTGGGCATGGCGGTTTCCGGCCGGAACGCGGCGCCGTTGGCCAAACTCCGCCGAAGGGTGGCCTACTTGGCGCAAATCCTCGCACCGGGAAGCGAAATGCCGCTTACGGTGCGCGAGGTCGTGGCGACGGGCCGTGCAGGCGTGGCCGGTTTGTTCCGACCGCTCCGACGCGACGACTGGCACGCCGTCGACCACTGGATCGACCGGCTGGGGCTTGCCTCGCTCGCGCGGCAGCCGTACAGCCTCCTTTCCGGCGGCGAGCAGCGGAAGGCGCTCCTGGCGATGGCCATGGCCCAGCAGCCCGAGGTGTTGCTGCTCGACGAACCGGCGGCGAACCTCGACCTGTTCTGGCGCGAGCAAATTGTCGCCACCCTCGAAAGCCTCTACCGCGAGCGGCCCATGACCATCGTGCTCGTGTGCCACGAGTTGGAAACCATCCCGCCAAGCTGCGACCGCGTGCTGATGCTCCAGGGCGGGACCGTCGCGGCGTGCGGACCCGTGGCCGACGTGCTGACGCCTGACCGCGTCACGGCCATGTACGGCCGTGGGCTGAAGGCAATCTGCGTGGGCGGACGTCGACTGCTCGTGCCCGCGGCCGACGAGGAGGGCGTGTGATGGATCTGCTCTTTTGGGCCCCGGTGATGTTTGCGGGGGTGATTGCGGGCGCGTCGACCGGCATGTTGGGCGTGTACATCGTGGGCATGCGCATCCCGTTCCTCGGCATCTGCGTCGCCCACGCCGCCCTGGCCGGCGCCGTATTCGGCGCGTTGGCCGGGCTCACCGGCGGGACTCTGCTGCTGCCCGCTCTGGCCGGCGCCCTGTTAGCCGGCCTGCTGCTGGGAGTGATCGATCCGCAAACCGCCCGGGCCGACGTGAGCGTCCTGCTCGGCGTACTGTTCTCGCTGAGCATGGGCCTGGCGTTCCTTGGGCTGGGGCTGTTCAGCGTTTTCGGCGTGTCGGACAACGAGGTACGGAACCTGCTCTGGGGCAGCCTGGCCTTCTGCCGCTGGCGCGACGTATGGATCATGGCCGGCACCGCCGTTTTGGAATTGGTGTTCGTTGTCGTATTCTACAAGGAGATGCGCGCGATCCTGTTCTCGCGCACGCACGCCGCGGCGGCCGGGGTACGCGTGGCCGTGGTGTGGACCCTGTTCCTCATCGTCACAAGCCTGGTGCTTACGGTGAACTTCCAGACGGTGGGTGGGCTGATGATTTACGCCCTGCTCACCAACCCGGCCGTCGCTGCCTCGCAGTTGACCCGCGGCTGCGGCCGCGTGCTGACGGTGGCCGCATTGCTGGGCGCCGTCAGCGGGCTGGGCGGCTTCCTTATCTCAGCCGTTACGGACCTGCCGACCGGCGCCATGATCGTCATCCTTTCCGCTCTTCTGCTGGTCGTTGCCGTCGCCTGGTCCTCGTACTCCTCACGCTCCGCGTGAGGCTGCTCCGTGCCGTTACCGACAACGGCCGGTGGGCGCAAGAGCCCCTGCTTGTTCG
>CAYPWB010000593.1:0-3462 GCA_964414315.1 uncultured Planctomycetaceae bacterium
GGTGTCGGCCTTGCCATGCTCAACGGTCCATTTCAAGGCAGCGACACATCGTGTTGGTCGGAAGCATGCTGGGTGCGAGTGTGGGCAAGGCCGGCGCCACGATTTCAAGACGGCGACCCGCCGACTGCACCGCTACTTCGCCTTGCCAAGACCGGCAGCAGATCGGACATGCGAAGTCGAAACAGCAACGTGCGGGTCATACTGGTAGGCCTAGGACTCTTCGGTCAAACGGCCATCTTGGCCATTTGAACAGGTCTGCCTGTTTCTGGATACCTTGCCGAGTTCCCGTTCACAACGAACGACGGAGTCGGGGACCGTGGGCGTGGACTCCTCGGTCAAACGGACATCTTGGCCGTTTGAACAGGTGTGCCTGTTTTTGGGGGCCTTGCTGCCAGGCTCCGCTGCTGCCCCCCACATGTGGAAAAGTTTTTCAGTTTCTGCTAGACTTGCCGCTATGCTAGCAGTCGGGCTGTTGGCCGTGGCACAGCTTGCCCTCCGTGCGAACGCAAGAGTGGATCGCACCTGCAGACCGTGGCGTTTGCCGTTTTCCTGCGGTTCGCGATTAGAAACGGAAGAGCCAAATCGGATCGTGACGGAAGGTCCTCATGCAATTGCTCAAGAACTACTGGAAGTGGCTCTGGGAGCAAACGCTGTCGCCCGGAGTGGACCAGGCAACGATCAACCATCAGTTGGAGGAAGCCCGCCACTCACTTCCCACCCCAGTGTTCTGGCTTCTGGGGAAGACGCAGTCCGGAAAGACATCGATCATTCGCGCTTTGACGGGCAGCACCAAGGCCGAAGTGGGCAACGGATTCCGCCCCTGTACGAAATCGGCGTCGCTGTATGCATTTCCCACAGAAGAGGAAGCGTTCCTGAATTTCCTTGATACCCGCGGCCTAGGGGAAGTTCACTACGATCCTACCGACGACATTCGCATCTTCGCGGAACAGGCTCACGTGGTTCTGGTGGTAATGAAGGCAATGGACCACGCCCAGCAATGCATCGTGGAGCCGCTCCAGGCCGTTCGTAAAGCGCACCCCGACTGGCCGGTGATCGTTGTCCAGACCTGCCTTCATGAGGGTTATCCCACGCCAAAGACACCGCATGTCATGCCGTATCCCTTTGGCGACGACGCACTGCCTGCCACCTTGCCTGGAGATCTGCGTCGTTCACTCGCCGCGCAACGCGACTGGTTCGGGAGGGGGGCGATCCGCTTCGTTCCGATCGACTTCACCCAACCGGAAGACGGCTTTCAGCCGGTAATGTACGGCGTGGAGGCGCTGTGGGAAGCGATCCACGACTCGGTGCCCGACGGCATTTGGGCGATGCTCCGCGAGATGCGCGCGGTACGCAAGCAACTCAGCAACGAGTTCTTTCGCGTAGCGCACCGCCAGGTATTAGCTCACTCGATCGTTGCCGCTGGGGCAGGCGCGTTCCCTGTACCGGCAATCGACCTTTCGCTGACACTGGCTGTCCAGGCCAAGATGTTCCACGCTCTAGCGTCCGTATATCAGCAGTCGATAAGCGTGGCGCAGATGGCGGAAGTCTCCAGCGCTTTGGGGACTGGCTTTCTGTTTCGTTACGTGGGGAACTATGCTCTCCGCTGGCCAGTGAAGCTCTGGCCGCCGCTAGGTATGCCGGTAAGTGCGGCGTTTTCCGGCGCCAGTACCTATGCCTTGGGCCAAGTCCTGTGCGTGTACTTCAGCCGCGTTCGGGCGGGCGATCAGTTCCGGCCCGAACAGTTGCGCCGCGTGTATAAAGAACAGTTCTCCCGCATGAAGGACTGGAAAACGTGGTCCAATCTGGCGAAGAGCGCCCCCGAGCCGTCAGTGCAGGAATTCCCGTCGTGAATCACTGGCAATTGTTCATGCCCCGGCGGATCACACTGGTCGTTGTCGCACTGGCACTGGTTGCGATTCCGCACCTGATAGCCTATACGCTCGGTTTCGTTTGGCTCTGGCAACGTGGGGGCATGTTCTTTCTCTGGTATTGGGGCGCGGCCGCGACCGTTGCGGTGGCACTCGGGTGGTGGATGATTACCCGGATACGGCCGGCCTTCACGGACGAGGGGTTGGACGCGGCTGGGCGGCCGCCCCTGCCGTTTCCCCCTGTGGGCGAACGCGCATGGGCTGACGTGCAGCCTATTGCGGAACAGGCCGCCGCGGCGAACCTGTCCCTGAACCGTCCGCAGCAGCTTTGGGACATCGTGTGGGAGGTGCTTGTGGTTGTGGCCAAGCATTACCGACCCAATAACCCGAAGCGAGCAGTTCTCGAAGTCACAGTACCTGAGGTGCTCAGCGTCGTCGAGCTTGTCGCACACGACCTCCGCCGCGTCACGTGTGACCGCGTCCCTACCTCCCACTTGCTTACTATCGCCGACGTGCAGCGGATGCAGCAGCTAGGGAGGTGGGGTAGGTTGCTTTGGTGGTTTTATCGAGGGGCGGCAGTTCTCTATAATCCCGGCGACGCGCTCCTGCGCGAAATACGCAACGCCGCTACCAGCCGCAGCATCGACGCCGTAAGCGATCAATTGAAAAGGCGCGCGGTGCGCTATGCCGTCTTGCGGGCTGGATACTACGCCATTCGACTCTATTCCGGCGAGTTGGCTGCTGATGTGCAACTGATCGACGATTACGTTACCCGCCGCTCGCAAAGAGACAGCGTCCAGACGCATCGCCCGGGCGATGCGGAAGAACCGGCAGTCGGTGAACCGCTTCGCATCTTGGTACTTGGGCAGGTTAAGTCCGGAAAATCGAGCCTGGTGAATGCGTTGTTCGGTGAACCTCGCGCCGCGACCGACGTGCTACCCTGTACCGCTGACATCGCCACCTATGAACTGATCCGCGACGGAATGCGGCAAGCAATCCTGATCGATACCTCGGGATACGAAGATCCCAAGGCGGTGGAAGTTGCCCGGCTACTGGAGGAGGAGATTGTTGCCAGCGACTTGGTCATTCTGGTTTGCTCCGCGACCCATGCCGCCCGCGATGCCGACCGGCGCTTGCTCGACCGCGTGCGGCGGACGTTCGACGGCGACTATCGGCGGGTGATGCCGCCGGTGGTCGTCGCGGTGACCCATGTTGACCAGCTTCGCCCGCTTACGGAATGGAACCCTCCCTACTACATGGAACGCGACGAGCGTGCCAAAGCCCGAAACATCGCCGAAGCCTGCCGCACTGTGGCCGACGCCCTCGCGGTGTCTACGGCATGCGTTGTGCCGGTTTGTTTGAAGGAACTGGCTGATCGACCCATCTACAACGTGGAAGAGGCATTGGTACCCATCCTCCTGAAGCACCTTCCGGAGGCCAAACGTAGCCGATATCTTAGATGCTTGAAGGCCCGCCGCAGCGAGGAGCAGTGGAAGGTGCTTTGGAGCCAAATCGTTCGTGCTGGCGGCACGCTGATGGACGCCCAGAATTCCATTCGTGAACTGGCCGAAAAGGCTTGGAAGTGGGTTTAGCC
>CAYPWB010000594.1:0-3438 GCA_964414315.1 uncultured Planctomycetaceae bacterium
ATACCCCGAAACACTACAGGTTGGGGGCACTGGAGTCAAGGGGATAACCATTTCCTGGAAAGACGGCTCAAGCGGTACGGTTCGTCATCCCACATGCGCCCCCCACTCTATCAGAATACCGACCAAACCTACCGAGCCGACACCTGCCGTCCGCTCATCGAAGGGGCGGCGGCGGGGCGTGTGCGGCTCGAGACGCTCGTACACGGCCACTATCCCGGCCGTCCGCTACCGCGCGGCACGCTTCCCGGTGTGAAAATGCTCGGATACTGGGACGCGGCCTTAGATCAGGAATGGGGGCTCGAATGGCACCACAATGAAGGCATCGAACTGACTTTTTTGGAAAGCGGACATCTGCCCTTCGCCGTCGACCGCGAGCGATTCCAACTGCGCGCCAACGACCTGACCGTCACCCGACCCTGGCAGGCGCACCGCGTGGGCGGCCCGCACGTGACCGCCGGGCGATTGCACTTCCTGATCCTCGACGTGAACGTGCGCCGCCCGCACCAGCCGTGGCAGTGGCCTCGCTGGCTGATTCTGACGCGGGCGGACCGAGAGGAGTTGACCGGCTATCTGCGGCAAAACGAGAATCCGGTTTGGCCGGCGATGCCGGAAATGGCCCAATGCTTCCGCCGGATTGCCGAGGCGGTGGAGACTGACGAGGGTGGCAGCAACGTTTCGGCATTAACCATCTTCCTGAACGAGTTGTTCCTGCTTCTGCTGAACATGTTCCGTTTGCGCCCCGTCGCGCTCGACCGGTCGCTCACGGGGAGTCAGCGGACGGTGGAGCTTTTCTGGCAGTCGCTTCAGGACGATATGGACCAGTTGGCCGCGGAATGGACCGTCGGGCGCATGGCCCGGCAGTGCAAGCTGGGGACTACCCGCTTCACGCATGTCACGAAACAGCTCACCAATACGACCCCCGGGCAGTACCTCAATTCCTGCCGTCTGCAAGCCGCCGAGCGCCTGCTGGTGCGACACCCGGAAGAAACGGTCACGGAAGTGGCGATGGCGTGCGGTTTTTCCTCGCCGGAGTACTTTGCCCGGCTCTTTCGCGCGGCGTTTGCTGTCTCGCCAAGCACGTACCGAGCCGAAAAGCTTGCCCCTACCGATTGACGGCCATCGTGTTCCGACAGTTTGCACCCGCGCAGGCAAATTCGTACAGTGAAAATATGTCCGGTTGACGGGCATGCGCCGGCCGTTTTAGCATACAATGGATACGTATGGGATTGCCCATCAACGGAAATTGGGCGAATGCCCCGGGTGAAAGCCGCCGGGACGGTGGGCACTTTTGTTAACCGGAGCAGTTTCCTTGACATTTGGATGTTGTTGTGCTTCAGTGTAGAGAACGGTCGTGGCCGGTAAGGGAACGGGTTCCCGGCCGGCCCGTGAACGGTTAGGGCCATTTTTGCGCACTCGGCGCTATCAAGATTGCCTCAAGCGGAGTCTAAAGGAGACACAACGATGAAGAGTTCATGCGGAGTTTCGCGGTCCGTCCCGCCGGCGGCGGCAGTTACGGCGCTCGTGGCCGTGGCTACCTTGGCCTTATTGGCCCGATCGGCCAATGCCGCGCTGATCAGCGTCGACATTCACGCGGGGTATAGGGCCACCGTGTCCACCGACCTTGGCGGCGGCCACTTCGTAGGCGACGTCAACGCCGCTGGGCAGAACTCGACGGACGACCAAATCGGCGTTTGGGGCAACGGCTTGGCAGCCGAAAACTGGTGGAACTACGTTGGTTACAACGCTACGGGGCTGCGGGATGCAGATCGGAACGTGACCGGCGTTTCCTACTCGACGACGGTTAGTTCTGCTGCTATGGACTGGACAGCCGGTACACCCAACGACGACCTCGTTAGCGACGGCGTGTACCTATCAACACAGGATCAGTCGTTTACCACGACCATAAGCGGCCTTGTGCCTGGCGTCGGCTACAATCTGCTTGTCTATCACGCCGATGATTATCCAAGTGAAACAGTCACCGTCAACGGCCAAGCGGCGACCAACCACATCGGCTTGATGGCGAACACGTACCAGGACGCGTTCGATGGTGTGCCGGGGTCCGATTTCTGGTACTTCAAAGACGTGGCGGCCGACGCAAGCGGACAGTTGGCGATTTCCTCCGGTGGAAATGGTTTCAACACCATTACCGGTTTCCAGTTGGTCCCCGAACCATGCACCGCGGTGCTGCTGGCGATGGGAATGCTCGGGCTGCTGTTGATGCGCCGGCGGGGGTGAGAAGGAGTGACGGAAGAGGAGTGCATAGGCGCGCGTCGTGTGCCAAGTTGCCGCGTGTACTGCGGCAGGCAAACGCCGTGCCCCTGCGGGGCGGAATGGCGCCGCGGAACAGGGAGGAGAATCGTGACTGAGAATCCAGAATCCAGAATCCGCAACACAGAATGCGGTTTCACCCTCGTTGAACTTCTGGTGGTCATCACGATCATCGGTATTCTGATCAGCCTGCTGCTCCCGGCCGTGCAATCCGCCCGCGAGGCCGCGCGGCGATTGCAATGCGCCAACAATCTCAAGCAGTTGGCATTAGGCGTCCTCAATCACGAAAGCGCGCACGGGTTCATTTCGTCTGGCGGGTGGGGGTGGCGATGGACGGGCGACCCGGATCGCGGATTCGGAAGGGAGCAGCCCGGCGGTTGGACCTACGACGTGCTCCCCTTTATCGAGCAGGAGAGCCTGTGGATGCTTGGCACTGACGGACAGCGCGATACGATCACCGACGCGCAGCGCGAAGGAGCTTGGCAGCGCGACCAGTCCCCCCTGTCCGCTTTCGTGTGCCCCACGCGCCGGCGGGCTGCCGTTTACCCACGCCCCAAGGGCCACGCGTACCACAACGGCCGCCAAGTGAGCAGCGCCGGCTCGGTCGACTACGCCATCAACGCCGGCAACACGAACGCCCGCTGGTACGATGGCCCGGGAAGCATGAGCGCAGCAGCCACCTACGACTGGAACTACAATGGCGCGCAGGGCAATACGGGCGTGTCGTATGCTCGTAGCGAAATAACCGTAGCCGACATCCGCGACGGGACCACCAACACGTACCTGCTGGGCGAGAAGTACCTCAATACCGACAACTACACCGACGGTTGGGCCACCGACGACGACTGCGGAATGTACGAGGGCGCCGCCTACGATACGTACCGCTGGTGCCACCCGGACTATTATCCGATACAGGACCGCGCGGGCGTCGAGTCGCCCAACCGGTTCGGCAGCGCGCACTCGGCCGGGCTGAACATGGCCTTCTGCGACGGGAGCGTGCGGTCCATTTCATACAGCATCGACCGCGAAATCCATTCGCGGTTGGGGCACCGGACGTCCGGTCAGCCGGTTGACGCCAGTCGGTTTTGAGGGCATGCCTCTCCCTTGCAAATGGGCCCGGGCCCGAGTAGTATCATGAGCATGGGCCAGTTGCCCTTTCGTTGCAGGGGG
>CAYPWB010000595.1:0-3435 GCA_964414315.1 uncultured Planctomycetaceae bacterium
TCCGCTGTATGCGAAGGGGACAGTCCCATTTTCGCGGCCTCGGCAGGCGGCCGATCGGGCAGATCGCCCTTTGCGCCGCGAAAATCGGGACAGTCCCCCGTGAACGGTTACCTTGGGACTCCCTCGAAGACCTCCGTGCTTTGGGTCATGGGAATGGCAACAGCCCCCTTGTTACACCCCACAGTCGCCAAGGGTTGTCGAGTCTATTCCACAATCCGCTGAAGCGCACGCTTCGCAGTTCGCTCGGTTAAGGCCTGGTCATTGCGGTGCACGGCACCGTGGTTTGAGGAGTTCGGTGGGCCGGGAAGCCTGCGGTGGCACGAGTCGTTCGGACACCGCCTACAAGGTCGAGATCGCATGGAACTACCGTCTCGCTCCCAGGGCGACCAGCTTCTCCAGCCGGGCGAAATGACGCGGCTTACGGCGCGCCTGCGCAACATGGCTCACCGCCACGATCTGACGAGCGTCATCGCCTGTGCGTTCGATCATCGCACTCGCATGCTGCCGTTTCTGTATGCCGATATGCAGATGGCGCCCGCCGGCGTGCGGGCGATCGGTTCGGCGATGGTCGATGCGGGGTTTCCGAAGACCCGCGTGGTCCTCCAGCAATGGAACCCCAATTTCCGGCCGTCGCAGATGCGGCTCGACGGAAGGATTCCCGACCTGTTCATGGTGTCGAGCATGCTCCTGCACACCGAACCGTGCCGGCAGTTGATCCGCGATGCCTGCCGGATAGCCCCCGAGCACCGGCCGCTGATCCTTGCCGGCGGACCGAAGGTGATTTACGAGCCGTGGGACGTGTTCAGTTCCGAGCCGGACGATGCCTGGGGAGCCGATGCGGCCGTGACGGGCGAAGAGTATGTTCTGCTCGAGTTGCTCGAGGCGGTTCTGTCGACGCGTGCCCAAGGCGAGCCGATACGCTCCGCATTTTGCCGCGCCCGCGACGGCGGAGCCCTCGACTCCGTTCCCGGGCTCGTTTACCCGCGAAACGATGCCCGCGGCCGTGCCGAGGAACTGGTCGATACCGGCATTCAGCGGCTGCTGGGCGATCTCGACGAATTGCCTCAGCCCGCACTGGGTTACCAGGTCCTGGAAGCGCCGAGTTCCGGGCCGACCTTGGCGTCCGCCGCTCTGCCGGCCGATCGTGTCCGCAAGTACAGCCGAGTCAGCTCCATCGTGATGACGCTTGGGTGCAAGTTCCGCTGTTCGTACTGCCCAATTCCCGCGTACAACCAGCGACAGCAGCGCGCCAAGAGCGGCGAGCGGATTGCCGACGAGATCGAACAGATCTATGACAAGTTCAATATCCGGTTGTTCTTCGGCTGCGACGACAACTTCTTCGCCGACCCGGACCGGGCTTTGGACGTGGCCGAAGCACTCGTGCGACGGGTCGATGCGGGCTCGCGGCCGCACTGCAAGGTGCGCTGGGCCACCGAGGCGACCGTCCACGACGCCATCCGGATGAAGGAGCACTTGCCGCTATTCCGCACGGCGGGGCTCCGAGCCCTGTGGCTTGGCGTCGAGGATCTTACCGGTGCATTGGTGCAGAAGGGGCAGAATAAGAATAAGACCATCGAAGCGTTCCATCTGCTGCGCCAAAGCGGCATCTTTCCCATCCCCATGTTGATGCACCATGACGAGCAACCGCTGGTTTCGCTGCGCGATCATTCCGGACTGCTCAATCAACTGAAGGCTCTCCGGAAGGCCGGGGCGGTGTACATGCAGGTGCTCATGCTCACGCCGGCGCCCGGCTCCACGTCGTACGAGGACTGCTTCCGCAGCTCGCTGGCGATGAAGCGCGTTGGCGGCCAGAAGGTCGAGGGACGCCACATGAGTGCCCTGCACGTGGTCGCCTCGCGCCACGGGCGGCCGTGGACCCGGCAACTGAACCTCATCGCAGCGTACGCCTACTTCTTCAATCCGCTACGGCTCCTCGCGGCGATGTTGTTTCCGAAGACCTGCATTGCGCGGGTCGATGAAGAGGCCGTTCCTGCCGGACACCGCGCCCCGAAGCTCGCGCGCCGCATCCGCCGCAAGCTGGTCGCCCGGCTTGCCGACCCGGCCATTCAGGCAGCCGGCATCTACGGTCTGTTTCGCACCGTCCCCTTGCTGCTCCGCTGGACATGGCGTTTACGGCGCGGTCCCATCGAGCGGCACACGGCGGCGCCGGCAAGCCGCATTCCCATGCGCAGCCCCGACGGCTCGCCGGCCGCCCACGCCCTGAGCGGCACGCCCGTTCCCGTCGTCAGCGGCCAATGCCGCACTGGCGAACGAAGTACTCTGGATTGAGGAAAGGCACTCACCGGCGAGGCTCCCCAGAATGCCCTGGGGTGGGAAAGCAATGCTGCTTCAGAGCACGCGCTGGCGAAATCATGTAACAGAAACGGTCAACAGATCAATAGCTATTCCAGGAAACGCTAGCAGTGCCACCAGATCGACATCGCACAAAACGCCGGGAATACACCCTCGGGCTTCCTGGCGGTCGCACTGAAGGGATGTGTACCGCATGAATGCAGCTAAATGCGTTTTCGCAATGGAAACGGCAACAGCAACCCCAGCACGAATTCGGACGATGGGTGACGCGAGAACCTCCGGCGTGCGGCCCAGACAAGGGCAATTGCAGGGAACAAGTGCATCAAGAACAGCAATCCGTACCGCTTGTCGGTCGCCGCAAAAAGAATCAGCGTGCCCAAAGTTGCGCCAATCATCTGCGTCCCAATCGTGCACACAACCCATCGCGGCACCAAAAAAGTGTGGCGTGGCACGTGCCAATGATCTCCCATTGACCCAGCCCGCGCATGGGGAAGCCAAATCGCAAACGGAATGCCGAATAGAGTGGCGGGAATGATCAGCACCTGCAGGACGTCGGACGGCGGAAGCGGACGTGCATTCGGCGGCAGTAGCCCGAGTCCGGCATACGCGCACGCAATCATTAGAGAGCCGATAACTGAATACGGTCGCCGCATTACGTGGGATCCTCAACGATGGAACGGACCGACGTTCAGGGGCCGGGCGGGCACCGGCCACCCTTTCGAATCACCAGGACCGTGACGCCCGCCCGGTCCGCTGCCTCATGGTTACCCGTACTCGCCGAACCGCCGCACGACGGCCTGACTCGCATCTCGCACCATCTTCTCTGCCCACTCGGTCGCATGCTCGATTGCTCTGTCTTTCTCGATCAGCACTTGAGCATTCCACAACTTCCGTTCCTCGGGTTCGATCGGGAGGTGATCCGTCTCCGACTCGACCGCAATAAAGGTGACGAACGGCTCCTCACGACCGAGGCCTAGCCGATGGATCGGACCACAGATCCGTCGGCAACCCAAGAGGACCGGCATGGAGCCGTCAAGGATCCCGGAGGCGATACGAACTGCAGCTTGGGCATCCGACTCGCTCATGTTCGGATAGCTTGGTCATGGGAGGCTACGCCGTAGG
>CAYPWB010000596.1:0-3434 GCA_964414315.1 uncultured Planctomycetaceae bacterium
ATGATGCCGCCGGTTTCGGTTTGCCACCAGGTGTCGACGATCGGGCAGCGGCCGCCGCCGATCGTGTTGTGGTACCACATCCACGCTTCGGGGTTGATCCCTTCGCCGACGGTTCCCAGCAAGCGAAGGCTGGAAAGGTCGTGCTTGTCGATCCATTCGTCGCCCCACTTGATGAACGCGCGGATAGCGGTCGGCGCGGTGTAGAAGATGCTCACCTTGTATTTTTCGACGAGGTCCCAGAAGCGGTCCGGCTGGGGCGTATCGGGGGCGCCCTCGTACATGAGCACGGTGGCTCCGGCCGAGAGCGGGCCGTACACGATGTAGCTGTGTCCGGTAATCCACCCGATGTCGGCCGTGCACCAGTAGACGTCCTCGTCGCGGAGGTCGAACACCCACTCGACCGTCTTCTTGGTGTACAGGTTGTAGCCGGCCGTGGTGTGCTTGATGCCCTTGGGCTTGCCGGTCGACCCGCTGGTGTACAGGATGAACAGCGGCGTTTCGCTGTCGAGCGGTTCGGCGGGGCAGTCGTCGGAAGCGTCGGCCATGAGTTCGTGCCACCAGAGGTCGCGTCCCTCCTGCATTTCGACGTCCATGCCCACGCGTTTCAGCACGATGCACTTTTCGACGGTGGGCGACTTCTTCAGCGCCTCATCGACGTTGGCCTTCAGCGGCAGCTCCTTGCCGCGTCGCCAACCGGCGTCGGCGGTAATCTGGAGCTTGGCCGAGGCGTCGTTGTTGCGGTCGGCAATGGCTTCCGCCGAAAACCCGCCGAAGACGATCGAATGGACCGCGCCGATCCGGGCGCACGCGAGCATGGCGATGGCCAACTCGGGCACCATGGGCATGTACATGGCCACCACGTCGCCCTTCTGGATACCGAGCTTCTTGAGCACGTTGGCGAACTTGCACACTTCCTGTTGCAATTCGCGGTAGGTGAACTGGCGCACGTCGCCCGGCTCGCCTTCCCAAATGATGGCCGTCTTGTCGGCCCGATGCGTCGACAGATGCGCGTCGAGGCAGTTGTAGGAGACGTTCGTCTGCCCGCCGACAAACCACTTGGCAAACGGCTCGTTCCATTCGAGCACTTTGTCGTAAGGCTTGAACCAGTGCAGTTCGTGGGCAAACTGATCCCAGAAGCCTTCCAGGTCCCCGGCGGCCTCGTCCCACATCTTCTGGTACTGCTCCATGGAGCCGATTCGGGCCTTCTTCGAGAACTCCTCGGGCGGGGGGAACAGCCGCCCTTCCTTCATGACATTGACAATTCCGCCGGATTTCTCCTCTGCCATCTGCAAATCTCCTAAAAACGGGTGGATCGATCGAGTTTGTGTCACGCTTTGCGACGCTGGTCCCGGAAAGAGTTCCGTATTCTAAAGTCTGGGGTTGGTGTGTCAACGACCCCCGGCAACCGGTTCCGCCCAAAGTTGCGCGGCTGCCCCTGGAAATCGAGGGTTGCCGTGTTACACTGGAAGGTTCGAGCGCGGCGAAAGGCGGCGCGTTGCGGAAATCCCTTCCCCGGAAACTGGAATGTGCGCTGATGAGTAATGAACCGAGCGACGCGGCGAAGTCGCCCGAGGCGCAACCGGATGCCTTGTCGAACCAACCGGCCGAGAACCAGACGCCCAACCCCCAGGAAACGGCCGACGCCGAGACGGCTGCCGAAGCCCATCGGCGCCGTATTCTGATCGGTTCACAACGCGACCCGGCGGCCTACCTGGCCAAGCCGCGTCAGGCCCGCGCGCCGGTTGTGGGCCCGGAAGAGAAGGCGGGCAGGGGTCGCCATCGCGACCAGCGGTCGCGGCACGTTGGACAGGGCACAAAGCCGGAGCAGGCGGCGGATGCACGCCCACCGGCCGAAGGGCAGGCGACCGCCCCCCCCGCAGAGCCGGCTCCGTCCCCGACGCCACCCCCTTCGGCATCTTCGCCCGGCCATTCCGGCGCGCAACCGCCGGCAGTTCCCGTGGTTTCGTCCCCGGAAATTCGCAGCGAACCTCCGCCGGTTGCGGCGCAAGAGGGTGCTCCTGCCTCGGAGCCGCTTGCCCCACCGGAGGCACCCGAGGCGAAAACGCCGGTTCCGCCGGTTCAAGCGACCGAGCGGGTACCGCTACCGAATCTGCGCGAGGCCCTTCCCGACGACCTGGAGGCTGAACTAAACGCGGCCTTGGCCGACGGCTCGGCCGAGGACCTGATGACCGGCGGCGACACGGCGGCCACCCAAGGCGGCCTGGAACCCGATTCCAAGCACACCGGGCGCGTTGTGGCCGTACGGCGGGAAGACGTGTTCATCGAGCTGGGAAGCCGGGAGCAGGGCATCGCCTCGCTCCGGCAGTTCGCTGAGCCACCCGAGCCCGGTGCCGCCGTCGAGGTGATCGTTCGCAGTCTCAACGGCGAGGACGGGTTTTACGAACTGAGCATCCCGGGCCAGGCCGAGGACGTGGCCGACTGGAGTGACCTAAAGGAAGGCATGGTCGTTACTGCCCGAATCACCGGCCACAACACGGGCGGTCTGGAGTGCGAGGTGAACCACATTCGCGGTTTCATCCCCGTCAGTCAGGTATCGCTGTACCGGGTCGAGGGACTGGAGCAGTTCGTTGGCGAGCAGTGGCCATGCCTGGTGACCGAAGCCAACCCCGATCGCCGTAACCTGGTGCTCAGCCGCCGCGCCCTGCTCGAGCGCGAGCGCGAGGAAGCCCGACAGCGAATGTTCGAAACACTGGAGCCGGGCCAGGTGTATGAGGGCGTGGTGCGAAAGATTCTCGATTTCGGCGCCTTCGTCGAACTGGGCGACGGCGTCGACGGACTACTGCACATCAGCCAGCTTTCGTGGGGCCGCGTGGAGCACCCGCGCGACGTCGTCACCGAGGGCCAGCACATCAAGGTCAAGATCGAGAAGATCGACCCGGAAACCCGCAAAATCGGCCTCACCTATCGCGACCTGTTCGAAAGCCCCTGGACCGACGCCGAGAAGAAGTACCACGAGCACTCCACCGTGCAGGGAAAGGTGACCAAGCTCATGGAGTTCGGCGCGTTCGTCGAGTTGGAGCCGGGGGTCGAGGGCCTGGTGCACATTTCCGAACTGTCGCACAAGCGCGTATGGCGGGCAAGCGACGTGGTGCGCGAAGGCCAGGAGGTGGAGGTGCTCGTCCTGTCGGTCGACTCGGAGGCCGAACGCATCAGTCTTTCGATGAAGCAACTCACCCAGCCGGAGCCGGTCAAGAAGGACGACAACGAAGCGCAAGCCGCCCCCGAGCCGGACAAGCCGCCCAAACGTCAGTACCCGAACCAGCCGCTCAAAGGCGGCCTCGGCCGCACCGCCGGCGGGGCCAGTTTCGGGCTAAAGTGGTGACGCGCGGGGATGGTGGATGGCGGATGGTGGAGGGTGGATGGCGGATGGGTGTTGGTGGTCCAAAGAGCGGGTTAGCCTGCGCTTTGCAGCC
>CAYPWB010000597.1:0-3408 GCA_964414315.1 uncultured Planctomycetaceae bacterium
CCTCGACGGTGGAGCCATGACCAGGAAACGAGCAATGCTGTCCGTGTTGTCGGCGCTGGTGGCCGTCATTCCCCTGATGCCTCTGGTTGGACTGGCACAGGTGGAAGAGCTGCCGGAGCATCAGCAGAAGCGTATTTGGGACGCCGCGCCCGAGCGGCCGCGCGTCGAGCCGCGGAAGGCCCGGACCGTGCTGGTGTTCAACACGCCGGACCATCTTTACCCGGAGAAAGACCCGCACGCGGGCTACTGCGTGCCGTACGGCAGTTACGCCATGCGGGCGTTGGGCGAGCGCAGCGGGGTCTACAAGCCGGTGGTGACCGACGACCTGGCCATGTTCCTGCCGGGGAACATCGACCGGTTCGACGCCATCGTGCTGAACAACACGGCTGGGCCGTGGATTACTCCCTCCGACGCCGACATGCAGCAGCCCGAGTTCCGCAAGCACGGGCCCGACAAGGACGCGGTCGAGCAGGTGCTGCGTCAAAGCCTGTTCGACTACCTTGCCGGCGGCCGCGGCCTGGTGGCGTACCACTTCGCCACGGGCGGCAATCCCCACTGGCCCGAGTTCCACGAACTGCTGGGCGGCCGGTTTTCGGGGCACCCCTGGAACGAGGAGGTGGGCATTCGGGTCGACGAGCCCGATCATCCCCTGGTGGCCGCGTTCGGCGGCGAAGATTTCCGCCTGGCCGACGAAATCTACCAGCACAGCCATCCGTCCGACCGGCGGAAACCGCAGGACCTGTCGAAGCTGCGCGTGCTCCTTTCGCTCGACAAGGCGAACACAAACATGGGGGTGAAGTGGATTCAGCACCCCGAGGGCGAGTTCGCCCAGGCGTGGGTCAAGCCGCACGGCAAGGGCCGCGTCTTCTACACCGGGTTCGGCCATCGGGCCGAGTTGTACCGCAACCCGGCCGTCATGCAGTTCTACCTGGACGCCATCCAGTTCGCCTGCGGCGATTTGGAAGCCCCGGTCGAACCGACCGGCGGGTTCATCTCCCTTTTCAACGGGGAAACGCTCGACGGCTGGGAGGGCGACCGTGCCGTCTGGTCGGTGCGCGACGGCGCCATCACCGGCCAAACGACCGCCGAGTCCAAGCTGTCGGAGAATAACTTTCTCGTGTGGAAAGACGAGGTGGAGGACTTCGAACTCCGGCTGAAGTTCCGCCTCGAAGGGGGCAACTCGGGCGTCTACTTCCGCGCGAAGCAGCGGGCCGAGGGCGAAACGCTCCGCGATCCGATCGTGGGCATGCAGGCCGACTTCGACGCCTCCGGGCGCTGGACCGGCGTCGTCATGGAGTACCTGCTGCGCGGCGTCCTGGCCGAACGCGGCGAAAAGGTCGTCATCGACGAGCAGGGCAACCGGCAGGTGGTCGGCACGACCGGCGATCCGGCCGAATTGCTCAAGGCGGTCACGCTGAACGAGTGGAACGACTACACCGTCCTGGCCCACCGTGGGCGGATCGTACTGAAGATCAACGGCGCGACGATGTGCGAACTGGACGACCGCGACCCGAGGCGCCTCCTCCGCGGCGTGCTTGCCCTGCAAGTGCACACCGGCCCGCCGATGACCGTCCAGTTCAAGGACATTCGCTACCGGCGGCTGTAAATGCGAACGTACTTGACGCCGGTTCCAACCGTGGCCTCAGATGCCCCCAACCCCATGATCGCATCGAGCGAGAAAGACTTTCACTGCGAGAATGGTGCAAACCGGCCGACACTCCTGGCTCACGCATCCCAAGAGCGGCACTAAACACATACGGGCTTCCTGTGACAGCGATTCTCTCACGCCGGCAATTCCTCCGTTCGACCGCGTTGGGAACTGTTCCACTCACAACCGGGGGCGCGGCCGCGTTTTCGCGGGCCTTGGCGCAAGATGCGGAACGCACAATGGAAGTGGCCTCCTTCGGCGCCGTGGGCGATGGGCGAACCGACGACTGGCAAGCGATCCAAGAAGCCCTCCGGGCGGGAGTCGCCTCGGGACCCGGCGCTCGTGTTGCCTTCGATGCGGGAAGAACTTACCGCCTGGCCGCCCGCAAGGAAGGCTGCGGCATGCTGATGGTCGAAGGCGCCCGCAAACTAACGGTCGACGGCCGTGGCGCCACGCTGTTGGCCCATCCGACCAATCGGATCCTTGCTCTGCACGATTCGCGCGACGTGCTTGTCCGCGATTTTCTGCTCGACTACGATCCGCTGCCGTTCACCCAGGCGCAACTGACTCGCGTCGACCTGCCCGAGGGGCGGGTCCGTTTCCGAGTGGCGGAAGGGTATGACGATCCGGTAATTGCAGGCGAGGATCGCTACCGCGATTTCAAGTGGTCCGACTGCGTGTTCCTCGCGGCCGATACCCGGCGCTTCACGCATGCGTGGCTGCGGTTGCGCGGAATCGAGCCGGCCGGCAGCGGTGAGTTCGAGGCCGTTTTCCACGGCGGCGCGGCGCGCGTCGGGCAGGCCCTCCAGCGACACCGGCCGGGCGATTGGATCGCGATCAAGATGCTCTACCCGCCGGGAACACCCCGCCGCACGCCCGAGGGACGGTTCACCGCAACCGGCGCGGCCAGCATCAATGTCGCCTTCTGCCACGGGGTAACGCTCGAGCATATCACCTCGTACGCCGCGCCGAACATGACCTTCAACGCCCACGGTTCCGAGAACGTGCGCCTGCGCCGCTGCGAGGTGCGGCGCAAGCCGGGAACCGATCGATTCATTGCGGGCAACAGCGACGGCTGCCATCTGAAAAGCCTGACGATCATGCCGCGGCTCATCGACTGCCGCTTCGACGCCCTAATGGACGATTCCGTTCACATCAAGATATCGTCGAACGTGGTGGGGGAGGTCGACGGGCGGCGCGTGAGACTCAACCACGGCGATATCGCCTACAACGACGTTGTCATCGAACCGGGGCAGGCGCTCGCCTTCTATGGCTGGGAGCAGCGGCGGCACCTCGCGTTCGCCGAAGTGCTCGAAGTCCGGCGAACGCGATACCGCGAGGTGTGGGTAATCCTCGACCGGAACGTGCCGTGGCTTTCCCCGGGCGACCTGGCGTTCCCCCGGCCCGCGAACGAGGCCGAGGTGAGCCGCTGCCGGTTCGGTTCGCAACTGAAGACGGCCGTCCTGTTGCGCCCACCGGGCTCGGTGAACGACTGCACGTTCGACGGCGTGGCGTACGGGGTCCACGCGTTCCTGAACGACCGGATCGAGGGGCCGGTACCGTACGGCATTGAGGTGCGCCGTTGCCGATTCCTGCACCCGTCGATTGCCGGCGTGGCCGCGTCGATTCCGCACCGCGCCGCCGCGCCGCCCGGCACCCGCGGCCTGCTCGTCGAGGACAGCCGCTTCGTGCTAAGCGGGGGCCGCGGCCGGGCCGTGGTCGCCGCCAACCAGACGGGCGTCACGCTGCGCAACCTGGAC
>CAYPWB010000598.1:0-3404 GCA_964414315.1 uncultured Planctomycetaceae bacterium
CGCACGCTCTACTCGCGCAACATCGGCAACCTGATGATGGCCGGGCGGAATCACTCGGCCACGCACATTGCGATGGGCGGTACCCGCGTCATGCGGCCCTGCATGGCCATGGGCCAGGCGGCGGGCACGGCGGCCGCGCTGGCCGCGGCCCACGACACCACGCCCGCCGGCGTGTACCAGCGGCACCTCGACGCCTTGCAGCAGACGCTGCTGAAAGACGGCTGCTACCTGTTGGGCGTGACGAACGACGACCCGCGCGACCTGGCCCGGTCGGCCGCGATCACCGCCTCGTCGGCCGCCGACGGCATGCCGCCGGAGAAAGTGGCGGGCGGCTTTGGTCGCATCGTGGGCGACGACCGCAACGCGTGGCTTGCCTCGGGCAAGGCGCCGCACTGGATCGCCATGCAGTGGGACGCCCCGCATACGCCGAACGTGGCGCACGTGACGTTCGAGCGTCAGGCGGTGCCGGTGCGCGTCGAGGCCCGCGACGGCGACCGGTGGCGACCCGTCGGGGCGATCCGGCGCCCGGACCGGCGGCGATACGTGATTCCGCTGGAGCCGGTCGAAACGCGGCAGGTGCGGCTGGTGCTTGCCCGGCCCGCCGCCGTGTGCGAAATCCGCCTGTACGACGAGCCCGAGAGGGTTGTCGAGGCAATCCGCCATCGGACGGAATTGGCCTTGGCGGCGGTCGAGCACGAGCGACCCGACCTGCCGGGCATCTTCCTCGACGACCTCGACGCGGTCGAGACAGGCTTCTGGACCGAGTCGACCTACTTCCGCAAGTTCTTCGGCCGCGGTTACCTGCACGACAACAACGAAAACAAGGGCAAGGCGGCGCTCGAGTTCTTTCCCGGCGCCGAGGGCCGCTTCGAGATCCGCCTGGCGTACATCGCGTCGAACAATCGGGCGAGCAACGTGCCGGTCACGATCGCCCACGCCGACGGAACCACCACGGTGCGCGTGGACCAGCGGCGCGAACCGCCCATCGACGGCCGGTTCGTTTCGCTGGGCACGTTCACGATGGACGACAACTCAAGCATTCGCATCGACAACACCGGCACCGACGATTACGTAACCGTCGATGGAGTGCACCTGCTGCCGTAGCACGACATTGTAGCACGACTCTCCGAGTCGTGAATTCATGCAGCCCGAGTTTCCGGACCTTTGCAGCGCAAATGGCGACTCGGAGAGTCGCCCTACTGTAGCACGACTCTCCGAGTCGTCGAAAGACAGTAGCACAGCACTGTAGCGCGACTCTCCGAGTCGTGAAGAAGACGACTCGGAGAGTCGTGCTACTGTGTCGTGCTACCGTGTCGTGCACCAGTAAACCAAGGAGCGTATCATGCGCATGCAATCGATGCGATGGTTGCCGGCCGTCTGCCTGACGGCAGTTCTCACAGCCGGTGTTTCCGGGGTTGAATCTCATGCTGCCGAACCACCCGCGCCGGCGGCCCCGACCGGGCATGATCTCGACATCGAGCCTACCTTCGCCGCACCGCCGCCGGCGGTTCGCCCCTGGGTGTACTGGTGGTGGCTGAACGCAAACGTCAGCGAGAAGTCGATCACGGCCGACCTGGAGGCGCTGGCCGCGCAGGGTGTCGGCGGGTTTTTGCTGTTCGACGTGACGGCCTACGGGCATCACATCGTGGCGGCCCCGCCGCGAACCGTCGAGTTCATGAGCCCGCGATGGCGGCAGTTGGTCCGTTTTGCGCTCGAGGAGGCGCACCGGCTGGGTTTGCAGGCCAGCATCAACCTGAGCACGTGCGGCGGGGCCCTCCGCGCGCCGTGGAGCATGGAGCAGCACGCGGTCAAGAAGCTCGTTTGGGCGTCGACCGAAGTGGATGGGCCTACCGCCGTGGAACTCGACCGGCCGGAGTGCACGGCCCCGTACTATCATCCCGTGGCGGTGGTGGCGGCGCGGATCGGTCCGGCGGGCGAGCAGCCGCGCGTGGGCCCGACGAGCGACTGGTCGCCCGTGGCCGACCCTTTGCCCGACGACGCGCCGACCGCCGCCGAGGTGGTGGACCTCAGCGACCGCGTCGACGCCGCGGGCCGGCTCCGCTGGCAGGCGCCCGCGGGCCGCTGGCGCGTCGTGCGGCTGGCCTGCGTGGTCATGGAGGACCGGACCGAGGACGTCGACATTCTGAACGCCCAGGCGGTCGAGGCGCATTTCGACCGGATGGGCCGCGCCCTGCTGGCCGACGCCGGGCCGCTGGCGGGCGGAACGCTCACGCACTTCTACAACGTAAGCTGGGAGGGCGAAACGCCTACCTGGACCCCCGGCTTCGAGCGCGACTTCCGCAAGTTCCGCGGCTACGACATTCGCCCCTACCTGCCCGCCCTGGCCGGCATTCGCATCACCGACGCCGACACCACCACACGCTTCCTGGCCGATTACTCGCGGACCATCTCCGACTGCTTCATGGAGAACTGCTACGCCCGGTTCGACACGCTGTGCCGCGAGGCGGGGCTGCGTTGGCATTCCGAATCGGGCGGGCCGTGGACGCAGCGGTCGCTCCTGTTCCGCGAGGCCGACCAGCTTGCCTTCTGGGGCCGCAACGACATGCCGCAAGGCGAGTTCTGGGTGGTGCGATACCGGTCGAACGCCCGGCCCACCGCCGCGGCCGCGCACCTCTACGGCAGGCGGCTCGCGTCGGTCGAGGCGTTCACGCACATGCGGCACCATTGGTCGCAGTACCCGGCCTCGCTGAAGGGGGCGGCCGACATGGCCTTCTGCGACGGCATCAACCAGTTCGTCTGGCACACGAGCCCCGCCTCGCCCGACGAGTTCGGCCTGCCCGGCATCGTCTACTTCGCCGGCACCCACTTCAACCGCCAGGTGACGTGGTTCGATTACTCCCGCGGGTTCGTCGATTACCTGGCCCGGTGCCAGGCCCTTTTGCGCCGCGGGCATTTCGTGGCCGACCTGTGCGTGTACACGAGCCATAAGAACAACATCGTGTGGACGCGCGGGCCCCAATGGAGCGAGAAGGCCACGCTCGCCCCGCCGCCCGGCTACGCCTACGACCAACTCAACGCCGAGGTGCTGGCCGAGCGGCTAACCGTCGAGGGGCCCGCCGGCGACGACCTAGTCCTGCCCGACGGCATGCGCTACCGAATGCTCGTGCTCGACCTCGACGAACCCGTTATGCCGGTCGAGGCCCTGCGCAAGGTGGTCGAGCTGGTCGAGGCCGGGGCCACCGTGGTGCTGGGCGAGCGGAAACCCGAATGCACGCCTGGGCTGAAGGACCGCGGCCAGGGCGAAGAGGAACTGCGACGCCTGGCGGCCCGACTGTGGGACGGACCGGCCGGCGCGCGGCCCCTGGGCAAAGGGACGGTCGTTTCCGGCACGCCACCGGCCGACGCCCTGAAACAAGCCGGCATCCTGCCCGACGTCGAGGGCG
>CAYPWB010000599.1:0-3391 GCA_964414315.1 uncultured Planctomycetaceae bacterium
TTGACGGGCAAGGCGGTTTCTGCGAGAATCGGCTTACTAGAACCGGTGAATCTGATTCCGAGTCATTGATACCGGTTGTCGATTTTCCTAGCGCCGTTCTAGCACCGCTTCTAGCACGGCTCTAGCACCGCCTAGCGCCGAACCACCAGCAGGAGGGATAGAAGCCATGGGAACCCGGGCGAAAGAGCAAGTGACGTTCACGACCTCGAAGGCCGAGAAGCTGAGGCCGCCGGCCTCCGGAAGGCGGTGGGTGTACGACACCAAGGTCGGCAGCCTGGCGCTGTGCGTCACCGCCGCCGGCGCGAAGTCGTGGTACCTGTACAAGTGGGACTCCAACGCCGGGAAGCCGGTGCGCTACCGGCTCGGCTCGTTTCCCGGCGTCGGTGTGAAGGCGGCCCGAGACGCCGCGGAGCGGAAGCTTGGCGAGTTGGCCGCGGGGAAGGATATCGTCGGGCATCGCCGCGACAAACGCAACGCGCCAACCTTGCAGCAGTTGTTCGAGCACTGGATTGCCCACGCCAAGCGGCACAAGAAAACTTGGAAGGACGATCAAAGGCAGTGGGACAAGTACTTGGCTGAGCACGGCTCGCGTAAGCTCTCCAGCATCACCAAGGGCGACGTGGCGGCGTGGCACGCGACCATCGGCGAGAAGCACGGTCCGGTCATGGCCAACCGCGTGCGGGCGCTGCTCAGCGCCATGTTCAACGTGGCCGACGATATCGGCTTCTCGGGGCAGAACCCCGTTACGAAGGTGAAGAGGTTCAAGGAGTCGAGCCGCGAGCGGTTTCTCCAGGACAGCGAAATGGTCGAGTTCTTCACGGCGGTTCGCAAGCAGCCTCCGACCTGGCGTGACTTCTTCCTGCTGGCCCTGTTCACCGGTGCTCGCCGTGGCAACGTGGCGTCCATGCGGTGGGCCGACCTGGACCTGCCGCGCGGCTGCTGGCATCTGCCCGGCCAGTTCGCCAAAAATGGCCTGCCCGTCGTCGTGGTGCTCCCCCCGCCGGCTGTGACCATCTTGAATCACCGACGCGAATCGGCCAACGGGTCGAAATACGTGTTCCCGGCCGACTCGGCTACCGGCCACGTCATCGACCCGCGGAAGGCGTGGGAGCACGTGCGGAAGGATTCCGGCCTGCCCGACCTGCGGATGCACGATCTACGCCGCTCTCTCGGGTCGTGGCAGGCTACCGCCGGCGTATCGCTGAGCATCATCGGCGCGAGCCTCGGGCACAAGGACCTCAAGAGCACCCAGGTCTATTCCCGGCTGAACGTCGACCCCGTGCGCGTGGCTGTGGAAGCCGCGGTCGGTTCCATGATGGGCGCCGGCAAGCTCGACGACGCAAAACTCCTCGAAAGCGAGAAAGGGGACGCCGATGCCCAAGCGTAAGAAACCCGTCGAGCCCGCGGAAATCTCTAAGGGCGTGCGGTTGACCGAAACGAGCACGGGCATGTTCCGCTCGCAAAGCTTCCGGGTCGATGTCGGGCAGGCCGGCGTGCGCGACGCCCACCGGGTGCTCGCGTCCATGTTTCCGAAGACGCCGCCCACCCTGGCGAGCGAACTCGACGCCATCGAGGCCGACGCCCGGCAGGTTGTCGAATCCGCAGCCCCGCCCCGCCAACGTGACCACGCCGAAACGGTGCTCCGGATGCTGGAGTCACTTCGCGCGGCAATCGGCCATGCGCCCCCCGACTTCATCGCGGTCAAGGCGATTGAGCTCGGGAAGGCCGCCATGGCGATGAGGCTCCGGGTCGAGCACGAGGAAGGTGTAGCCTCGGCCGCGGCTGCGAAAGCGGGCAGGGGCGCTGCCTTACGGAAGCACTCCGAGGAAACCGTTACGAGAGCCGTCGCAGCGTACCGAGAGGCACTGGCCGAAAAGCCGGCCGCCAAGCGAACCGCCCTGCAGCGCCGCATCGCCAAGCAACACGGCATCCCTCTCCGAACCTTCCAACGATACATTTCGGACTGAACGCTCTATCGATGACCGAGCCGGTGCAGGCATCGCCCCGCATCGGCTTTTTTCATGCGCCGAAAACCTTGCGCCAATGTACTTTGGCAAAGTCGCAATTTTGCTTTGTCGAACCCATCGACGCTGCTAGACTCCCGTTCGGAGCGTTTGAAAAACACCAACACTCATTCCGAAGGGAGTTCGTCGTGGCAGTAAAAGAGTTCCTGAAGACTCGTGAGGCCGCGGAGTACGTGAACGTCAAGCAGCAAACTTTGGCGAAGTGGCGGATGGACGCGAGGCACCTCCCGTTCATCCGCGTGGGCGGGCAGATTCGCTACCGGAAGTCGGACCTCGACCGCTACCTGGAATCGCGCACCGTCGGCGCCGCTCTTTCCACCAGTTGACCAACGAAAAAGCCCCGCGCGGCACAGGGGGGAGAGGCCGGCGCGGGGCAGAACACGGAGATCGAGAATGAAGTCTACACGAAAAACCGACGCGAAGCAACGAACCGGCGCGGCAAAGCCGGCTCGCAAAACGCTGCGGATCGACCAAATCAGCCTGGACGGCGAAACCCAGCCCCGCGCCGAACTCAACCAGGAAGTCATCGCCGAGTACAAGGACGCCTATCTGGCGGGCGTCGAACTGCCGCCCGTGGTCGTGTTCACCGACGGTGCCCAGCATTGGCTGGCCGATGGGTTCCACCGTCGGTGGGCTGCGCACGAGGCAGGGATGGAGAAAATCAAGTGCATCGTCCATGCGGGCACGGCGGAGGATGCACGCTGGTTCTCTTACGCCGTGAACCAGACACACGGCCTGCGTCGGTCGCGTGACGACAAGGAGAAGGCCGTTTCGTCGGCCCTTCGCCACCGGAAGGGCAGGCGAATGAGCGACCGGAAAATTGCCGAGCACGTCGGCGTATCCCATACGTTCGTCGCCAAGGTTCGGGCGATGCAATCGACTGGCAACGTTGCCAGTCAAACCAAGCGCGAAGGCAAGGACGGGCGTGTCATCGAAACCGCCAAGATCGGCAAGACGGCGGCGAGCCGGCGGCAGACCGCGGAAGTGATCGAGCCGGTCGACCAGGCCCCGGGCCCAGCCCATCCCTGCCCGAACTGCGGCTGCCGGACGCGCGACGAGTACGGCGATTGCGCCAGTTGCAAAGAACCGCTGGGCGGGCAGGAGGAGCCGGTCGAGCAGGAGCCCGTCGACGATCACGCCAACAAGCAGGTCGACACCGATGGCCTGATCGAGGCGCACGCCCAACTGTGGGACAAGTGGGGCGACTGGCGGGTCGCGGTGGCGAACATCGCCGTGTGCTGCAAGCAGGTCGACGCCGCTGTGGTGGCCGACGCCCTGGAAGACCTGGCAGCCGACATTCGCCCACCGGCGCCGGAGCGATGCGAAATCTGCGGCAAGGATTACGCCCGGTGCGCCACCGACCAGAG
>CAYPWB010000600.1:0-3385 GCA_964414315.1 uncultured Planctomycetaceae bacterium
CGATGGCTCAATTCTTCTGAGCACCGCCGGGTCACTTTATCTGAACGCCAAAGACATTGGTAGATGCTCCTCGTAAAAGGGTACTTGAATCCAACACGCCGCCCTCCATAGCGGCCCTTTCAATCACCGACCGGGGCTTGGGCGTCGAGCGGCCAATCGCGTTCCCAGTTCGTCGATTCGTGAAACGCGGCAGCCGACACGTAGAACCGCCAATCTACCGGAAACTTCCAGACTTGAAACCAGACGAAGGCCATGTCTTCGGCCGCCATTTGGTCGTCACCGTAGACGTAGGCCTTGCGTACGGGATTGAACGTCGGCACCTCCTCGGAGGGGTACATGAAGCTTGGGCGGTCCTTGACGTAGAAGAACCCCGGCCGCCGCCGCAAGATCTCCTCTGCCTCCGCACGGTACAGCGTCGTGTTCGGCATGTCGATGTCAAAGAACCGGGGGTTGAAGCTGAGCTGAATGAAACGGTGGCTCGAATCATCCTCACGCCAATACGCGTCCGGTAGGTCGGCAAAGACGTCCTCCGGTCCTCCGGGCGTGTCTCGCTCCCTGTCGAAGTAACCGGTGACCGCCTTCAGGCTCTTGGCAGCCGACTGGACCAATTGGTCGCCGCTGCCGGCCGTGCCCGTGCGACCTTCCGCGAAGATGATGAAACTGTGGCCGCTGGTGATGCCCCGTTGCCGCGTGCGCATCAGCCGGAGGTAGTAGGCGAACTGCCGGATACGGTGTTCCAGGATTGCACGGTACTCGTTCATGGTCCACTTCCACCAGGATTGGATTTCGGAAACTCGAAACGACTGTACGGGCTTCGCCGGTGGCTACGATCGCAGGTCGACCAATGTGCCCTCACATCGGGTGAGGACCGGCTGCGGCGGCCAGAGCGGGCCGGGGAGAAACCAAACCGCCGTGAAGGCGGAGCGGCGAGCCGTTGGTTGCTCCACGCGAGCCGCATCGTTTCCCGCAGGCCGGCTTTGGCACCTTGGCGGCTAAACCAGGTTGCCGGGTGGTCGTCGGGCCGGTTCCCTCACACCCTCTCGATGCGTAATGTCGGTTGTCCGACACCCGGTTATTCGCACGGTTGGGCAGAATCTTGAAACCGAACGAAATGATTATCCGTTTCTTCTTCGTACCGCCAAGAGGGATAGGAGCCACAAGTGGCGATAGCCGGCTTCGACAGGGTCGCGCCCGTGCGGCCGTACTGCCCTGAAGTTGCCAAGCCGACCGCTGTCAGTCAGTTTCTGGAACCCCTTCGAAAACAGCATCGTCGCCAAGCACGCCGTCCGCATGGCGCGCTCGCCGCCCCTCCCCGTCGTGTCGCAAAACACCGGACCGCCACCGGTTCCCAAGCAGGCGGCACACGCGACGCAGAAAAGGCATCGGCGGGCAAGCATCGACCGTCGTGGCCCCAGCAATCACGCCCGAATGCGGCCTTCAGCACCGCCTCCGGGGCACGCTCGACTACACCAGTTGCGGGGAATGCTCGAGCATCCGTCGAATGGCGGGGCTGGGAAACCAGAAGAACTCGTCACCCACTTGCCGGTAGAGCTGCATCGAAGGCACATTTTCAAGTCGGCGACACGCCGTCTTGGTTCTTCCTGCATAACCGTCGCCGATTGGATACCCCTCGATGCTGGGGACGGGTCCGGACAGCGTCGGCGGCACGATATCAAGTCGACGACCCACCGACTTGGTCGGCAGGCATGCTGTGGGGGATGGGCTCGCGCAGCATCGGCGGCACGCGTTCAAGACGGCGACACGCCGACTTGATTATCGACAATCAGGGTGAGCGACGAAGGCGGTGTCGAGACAGGATTCCAAGACGGCCGTACGCCGTCTTGGTCGGCAGCATTTGTGGGGCCAAAATGCTGGTCGGATTGCAGACCTTGGCTCTACTGACGGTCATACCTGTGCGAATTGCGGAGTGGGCGCACGAACAGACCGAGCGGCCCACCTCAGGTGTGGGTCGTCAAAGGGGTCTTCCGGAATCTGCAACCGGAATGGCGGCGGCTGTTGGTGGCGTCGTGAGTGACATTGGGACATGAAACACCCAATGCTAAATGACTAGGGCTGAGTGCAATTGTCGGACATCGAAGATCGTGACAATGCCTAACGGTGTTTCCCTCTTTTTCCCCGAGTTGGTTACGATGATTGCGTCTAGCCGGTGTCCCTGGCTATGGAACCGGTCAAAGCATGCCAGAGCATCAGCAGCGGTCGCGTGTCGTGATAAGAATGTGCAATTCCGCCGATCCTCCTGGTGACTCAACACACTCTCGACGTCTTCCTCCTCTAGGAGTCCGATTCCAGTCGCTAGCCGTTGTGCCAACCAGCGGGCTATTGTATCTGTGGTCAGGAGGCCAACAACCTCCGCGTCCCTGCACACCGGAATCTGCGAGAGGTTCTTCTCGAGCATATTCCGTGCGGCTGTCCCTACCTTGTCTTCGAGCGTACAGCTATGGACGGGCTTCGACATGATGGCGTCAACCCGAGGTGGCGACAACAATAGGTCTCGCATCTGTTCTAGGCGGGTGGTCGTCTGGGCACTAGGTATTGCAATTGGCGCGTCGGGCTGAAACCTGTGGACAATTGCGTTGCGGAGTTCATTATACTCAATCAGATCGACCTTGAATCTGCCCACTATGGATACGCTACGTGCACATTGATTCACCACCGACGCAAACGACGGTGCTTTGTCCACCCTACACAGTTGTCGCAGGTGATCGTCAATCGCATTGAAAGCCCCAAGAAAGCGTCCGGTTAATTCATCCATCGTTTCTTCTCTGCAATTCGAGTATCCTGTCGCGATTGATCGATCGTGGCTCTGAGGATCCCATTATCCCTCACCCTGCTGAAGTCCAATTCTGCCATTCCCGATGCCCCACGCTGCCTTGTTGCCCGCCAACCCGAGGCAATAGCCGCTACTACCCAAACCAACGAAGCACATCTTCACCGTTTCCTCTTCCCGCCCCGGCGGCGACGATCGACGGGGTCGATTACCCGGTGCATCGCGACGGGGCGTACACAGGATCACCCGCCCCGTATCCGGCCGCCGCGTCATCGTCGCGCGCAAATGGAAATTCGGCCATCATCGACAGTGCCATTCCGCCCTTGCCCTAGCCTTCTTCCTGCCTCGGTCCCCGCGCCGAAACTGCCAAGGGCGCAGATTCAATGCTCGCTGCCGCCGATGCCCGCTGTCAAGCCGTCCGAAGGAAACCGGGAAGGATACGTACCAGAGATGCTCTGGGAAGAGAAAAGACACTCGGGAAGGACACACCCGAAGGAGACTTCGCCAAGGACACGCGCCGAAGGAGGACGTCACCCCCAAGCCCCTGATGCCCACCTGCCGCCCGAAAACGATGCCCTTTTCAAGCCCGGCGCCAGC
>CAYPWB010000601.1:0-3379 GCA_964414315.1 uncultured Planctomycetaceae bacterium
GATAGACGATCGGCTTATCCGCCATCCTGCACTGGGCATGGGCCGACTTCGACCAGTACCGCATGGTAAGGACGGACTCGTTCTCGTCGAGCGTGGCCAAATACCCGATGCGGCTTCCGGTGAGACGTATGGCGTTCTCGACCGCCGTGGCAATGATCTCTTCTTCCGATGCTTCCGACCGGGCGCCCATCTGAGCCAGCTCAAGCAGAGCCTCCGCACGGTGTTGTTCCAGCAAATTCGCCTCCTCCGCCCGCTTGCGCTCGGTGATGTCCGAGGTGGTGCCGAACAGAGCAATGCGTCCACTGGGCAGAAGGCGAGCCGCTCCGTGGGAGTAGACCCATTTCGTCTTGCCGTCGGCGGTTTGCAGGCGGTATTCGAGAGAAGGGGGCTGCTCTCCAACCGATTCCACGGCCGCTGCCAGTGTTTGTTGAACTGCAGGCAGGTCCTCGGGGTGAACATAGGAGAAATAGTTGTCGAAGTCGTCGCCAATCGTGCCGGGGGGCAGGCCCAACAGGCGATCCGCGACCGGCGAGATGTAGCTGCTGACAAACTGGCCCCGCGCATCGATCTCATAACGCCAGATGATGTCGCTGACGCTCGAGACGACCTCCTCATAGCGGGCGTGGCTTTCCAGCAATTCTTCTCGCCGCCGATACTCCCCGGTCACGTCGCGGAATACGAGCACCGCGCCGGTAACGGCGCCCGACGCGTCGCGGATGGGCGCGCAACTGTCGGCAATCTGGTGTTCCGCGCCGTCGCGGGCGATGAGCACGGTGTGGTTGGCCAGGTCCACGCTCACGCCCTCGGCAAGGGCCTGCGCCACCGGGTTGTCGACGGTCTGACGGGTTTGGGCGTGGACGATGCGGAAGACCTCGTCCAGGGGCCGGCCCGCCGCCTCGGTGGTGCTCCAGCCGGTGAGTTTCTCGGCCACCCGGTTGAGGCTCGTCACCCGCCCCTGGCCGTCGCAGGTGATCACGCCGTCGCCGATGGAGCGCAACGTGGCTGCAAGATGCTGCTCGCTCTCGCGCAGTTCCTTTCGCTGCGCCTCGATGCCCGCGTCGGTACGGCGGAGCATGACAAAGACAAATCCGAACAACGCGGCCAGCAGCACCAGCGTGGCGCCCGCCGCAATGGCCGTCAGCCGGTTGTGCGCGGCTTCCCGTGCCGAAATATCGTTGAGCACAATCAGCCGGCCTACCGCGGCGCCGGAGGCGTCGGCCAGCGGGCTGGCCAATATGTGCCAATGGCGGTCGTCGAACTCAATGTGATTGCACATTGTGTTTTTCGGTGACGGTTCACGGGGCCCGGCGCGGGTACTGACTTTTGCTTCAGTCAAGGGTGTTGCAGCAAATCGCTCGGCTTCTGCCGGAAATGGAGTAAGGGACGAGTAGATAATCACGTCGTTGGCAAATCGGTCCCACGCGGCCTCGCGGCCCAGCATTCTCATGCCGGCTTCCCACTTCGCACGGTCCAGAGTGCTCTTGCGGATGACGACCGCCAGCTTCACCTTTTCGGCGCGGCTGAGTCTGTCCAGGATGTCCTCGACCTCCTTGCCCAATTCCAGGTAGCCGATGAGCGTACCCTCGTCGAACACGGGCCGCACGACCCGCAAGGTGAAGGTACCCAGCGGGCCGAGTTCAATGCCCGCGGCAGTCCGGCCGGTGCGTTGGGCCTCGAGGGCCGTGAACCGGCCGAGGCGGTCGCCGTGTTTTTTCGGCTTGTGAACGCGCAGCAGGCAAACCCTGTTTGGGTCGGAGAAGCAGAAACGCGTGACGGCATGTTCCGCGCGCAGCCGCTCGAACAACGGCAGGCAGTCGGCCAGCAGGCGCCGGCGCTCGCGTGTCCGAAGCGCCGCGACGAGTTTCGGTTCGCGAATGAGCACCTCTTGAACCGCCGCCAGCCCCTTGGACTGCTCGGCCAGCAGTTGCTCCAGGTCGCCGGCCGCCTCCTTCAAAGCCTTCCGGCTCACGTCACTCAGCCGCTCGTGCCGCTGGCTGACCAGTATGGCGCCGAACCCGCCGATAAGCAGCAGTAGCATGGCAGCCAGCGGTAGCATCAGCCGGCGGAGCACGGGCCTCGCCGCGGCTGGCTTGGGCGTTCGCATGGTAAACGTCGCGGTCGGCGGGATTCTACGGAAAGACGGTTGTTCCGGCATTTGATCTTCCTTCGTCAATCGCCTTTGGCGTGCAGTTGGGGGCAGATGGCTTGCGTGCCGATATCGATGCGCAAACCTTTCTCACCTTCCCGTAAAGGGTATCGCTCTCAAACGGTTTGATGAGGTAATCCGATACGCCAGCCTGGACGGCTTTGATGACGTGCTCCCGCTCGTTCTTGCCTGTCACCATGATCGTCGGCGTGTCGCAGCCCTGGCGGCGCATGGTCTTGAGCACTTCGAGGCCGCTTACTCCGGGCATATCCCAGTCGAGTAACAGCAGGTCGAACCGGCCTTCGCGCAGCAGGTGCAACGCCTCGTTGCCGTCACCGGCCTCGATCACCTCGGCTATTTCGCCAAGGGTAATGGCCACAAGTGTTCGTATCAGCGGGTCATCGTCGGCTACGAGAATACGTAGGTTCATGGCAAGTCGGATCTTAGGCTAGTTTCGCGAGGAAACCGAACCGTGCGAAGGCGTTGGCTCAAATAGCAGGTTCGCGGACGGGTGCGGGCATAGGCGTGTGATTCCTGGCCCCCCCAAAGATTAGGTTTCCGGTTGTGATGAGGCAAACAGATTTGCTTGCGATAATCTGGCGCTGGGTGCTGCTTTGCTTTCCGGTCAGTCGCGGATTTTCACTGAGATCGGCTGGGGGCTCGCGCGGCCGAAAAACGTGACATAAACTCCGGTGAAGGGGAGCATTTGCGCTAAAGGCGGCCACCACGCAACAGCAAGAGGTAGTGATTATGTCGAATCTGCGTGCGATTTGGTTCGGTTTGTGCGGCTGCGGAAGGGTGAGACGGTACCGTCCCACTTAGCCGTACCGTAACTGCGGCTAGTGGGTCAGATTGGCTGCCGGCTCCGACTCAGCCCGGCAGTTCGTCAGCGGGAGCTGTCGGCACAACTCGTAATCCATCGAGCATACACCGGCGTGGTCAGGAAATCGCGAGAATCGCATTTGCGCAGGCAGGCAGCACGCATGCCGTCGGCACAGAAAATACCATCTGCCGCTTGGCCATCGGGTGTCGCTCGCCAAGAGGCAATCGATGGCAACTTCGCAGCGGAGTATCGACGCTGGCGGCTCAAGCGCCCCTGAGAGTTTCCGAAAAGACATGCCGAATCCCGACTGCGGCACAGGTCCCAGTGCAGTTTCGATGAAACTGAACCGTCCTCCAGTCGATCACCACGAGAAGAGCCGTCGCCACACTCACCACCACCGGTAGACGCTC
>CAYPWB010000602.1:0-3363 GCA_964414315.1 uncultured Planctomycetaceae bacterium
AACAAAACGCGTCACCCAAGTGTCATGCCAAACCGGGGTGTTTTCACCTACCCAGCAGCGACGTGAATCACCCTGCTTCTCACGAATAACCCGGCCCTAATGGGGCACTTCCAGCAGTTCCCGGATGGCCTTTTTCATGATTGCCTCCGACTCCGGGCTGACCAGCGAGGCGGACGGTTCGTAGCCGCCCTCGCCGTAAGCTTCGGCCGTGCAGATGTAGCCCGGGCCCCCATCGCCATACGCCGCCACGGCCACCCAGCCGTCGGGCCGCTGCCGCTGGGCGTGAAGCTGGAACTCCACCATGCTTTCGCCGGGCAGATGCACGAGGTACGCATTGCCAAGCTGCAGGCTGCTCAGCTCCAGGGGCGTTTCGAGCCGGGCGAGGAAAGCCAGTTGCATCGCCCCCCGGTAGATGCGCACCGACGGAACTCCTTCGGATTGCCCGAGGGCCGCGCGGGCTGTGTCGGCCATGTCGGCCGGGTCGGCCTTCGGCGGCAACCGTACCGCCACGCGCCGCCAAACCGGCTGCGGCGCCGGAACGTACCGGGTGGCGGCAACCGCCGCCTCCATGCCGGCCAGCAGGCGGGCCGCCAACTGCTCCCGGGCTTCCGGCGTGCCGTCGTTGTACTTGCCGGCCGTTACGTCGCCCGAACAGCCGGTGAAGTACACCTGGAACACGCCCTCCTTCGCTTGCAGCCGCTCGCGGGCCATGCCGGGAAAGTCGTAGCCGGCCCGCGGATCGCCGTAGAAGCTTTGCGGGTGCACGGCGTAATAGTGCAGCCGCGCGATGGGCCGCTCGCCCTGGGCGAAGGTGAGCGTTTTCAGGTACGGGTCGATCTTGCCCTCGGGCAGCGCGGCCAGTTCGGGGCTCTTGCCCCCGGCGCTATAGCGCACCACAATCCGGCCGTCGACCACGTTCCGCCGCGTCGAGGCCACGCGGTCCACCTTCGCCCGGCCAAGCCCGATGCGGTCGCACGGTTGCAGCCGGTCGACCGACGCTCGGGCCGCTTCCACCACGTTCGCCAGAGCGTCGTCGATCATCGAAGGGGGCGGATGCGGCGGCGGATTCTCCAGTTGCTCAAGCAAGACGAGCGCATCGCGCGAGGCGATGGGCGCCGTGTGCTGATGCACGGTTTGCACGCCCACGTACTCCGCGCTGGTACCCGCCGCTTCAGCCAGACCCCGGCGGAACGCCGCGTGCGTATCGTTCGACAGCACGCACCAGTCGACGGCGCACAGCACGTACCGCCGCCCGCCGTCGTCGAGCACCACCCCCTTGGCCAGCAGCGGATGTTCCACGGTGGCCAGCGGCTGGTAGCCGGAGTAGATGGGCGTGCCCAGCGCGGGCGTCACATCGGCCTGGAAGGTGGCCACACGCAACTCGACGCCGGTCGCCGGCGAAAGCAGGGCGAGGCAGCAAATTGTCCCACACAACACGCGAAACCAAGGTGAGTAGGCCATGGACGGTCCTCCGGGATGGGAGAAAGGAGACGGCCAGGGTTGCTGAGGCAACCTCACAACAGCGTAACAACTCGGGTGGCGGGTAGCAACGCAAAACGTTGTGCTGAAATGCTTCACGACTCGGAGCGTCGTGCTACTGTACTCCGACGACTCGGAGAGTCGTGCTACTGTAGGGCGACTCTCCGAGTCGCCACGGCTCTGCAAGAGCCGGAAAACGCTTGGGGTAGTAGAAGCTCACGACTCGGAGAGCGGTGCTAATGGATTTCGACGACTCGGAGAGTCGTGCTACTGTAGGGCGACTCTCCGAGTCGCCTGATCGGCTATCTCTTTCCGGCTCGCCGCTCTGGCCCGGGGCTTGAACAACCTCCGCACCGGGCCGAGAATGATCCCATGGAAAACCTGTGCGGACTCTTGAACCTGAACAAGCCCGCCGGGGTGACCTCGCGCGACGTGGTCAATGCGGCCGTTCGAGTGGTGCGGCCGGCGAAGGCGGGCCATGCCGGCACGCTCGACCCGCTGGCCACCGGCGTGCTGGTGGTGGGCGTCGGCTCGGCTACCCGGCTCGTCCGGTATGTGCAGCAAATGCCCAAGCAGTACACCGGCACGTTCCTGCTGGGCCGCAGCAGTCCGACGGAAGACGTCGAGGGCGAGGTGACCGAGATGCCCGGCGCCCCAGTGCCCTCGCGCGAGCAACTCGAGGCGGCGGCCGCCGCGCTCACCGGCGAAATCCTCCAGCGGCCCCCAGCGTACTCGGCGAAGAAGGTGCTGGGGCAGCGGGCGTACGCACTCGCGCGACTGGGGAAAGCAGTTCGGCTGAAGCCGCAGCGGGTCACGGTTTACCGGCTTTCGATAACCCGCTACGACTACCCGGAACTGGTGCTCGACGTGGAATGCTCCAGCGGCACGTACGTTCGCTCGCTGGGGCGCGACCTGGCGGAACGGTTGGGCAATGCGGCGGTGATGTCGGCGCTTGAGCGGACGGCGATCGGGCCGTTTGGGCTGGCCGAGGCCGTCCTGCCCGAGCAGCTCACCCGCGAGAATGTGGCCGAACGATTACTGCCCCCGCTGTCGGCGGTTGCGCATCTTCCACAAGTGAGGATCGACGCCGGCGCATTGGAGGCGATCAGGCAGGGCAAGGCGATCTCCGGGCCGCCGGACCTGCCCGGCGGCGAGGAGTTCGCCGGCATCGACACGCAGGGCCGGCTGGTCGCCATTTTGGTGCCTCGCGGCCCCGGCCGACTGGGACCGGCCATGAACCTCGACGTTTAGTTCCGGGGGATTGCCCCCGCCGCCCGCACACGGGTACACTGAGAGACTGTCCGAAGACTCCCCCTCTCCCTTTGGCCGACGGGCTGGGGGCGAGGGCCTGCGGGATTCAGTGAGAAGAATGGGAGCACAGTCTTTGGCGCATGCCCGTCACCCTAACCCTCTCCCGGATCCCCGAGGAATAGGGGATTTTTCAGACAGTCACTGATTCGCTGCCGTCGGAGAGCCCCGTATGAAGCTTATCGTCGCCGTCATTCAGCCGCCGAAGCTCAGTGCGGTGCGCGAGGCGCTTGGGAAGGTCGAGGTGCTGCGCATGACGGTGGCCGACGCCCAGGGCTTTGGCCGCCAGCGCGGCCGCACCGAAATGTACCGCGGCAGCGAGTACACGACCCTGCTGTTGCGAAAGGTCGTGCTGGAAATCGTGGTCAACGACGACTTCCTCGACCGGGCCCTCGACGCCGTCATCTGCGCCGCGCGCACGGGCCCGGAGGGCACCATCGGCGACGGAAAAATCTTCGTCCTCCCCGCCGGCGAGGCCATTCAGATAGACAACGGCCGCCGCGGGCCCGGCGCCGTGTAGCAGGTCCCGTAACCGTTCACAGGGGACTGTCCCGATTTTCGCGGCACAAAGGGCGA
>CAYPWB010000603.1:0-3363 GCA_964414315.1 uncultured Planctomycetaceae bacterium
GCCATCGTGACTTAAGTCTCGATTCCAGAAAGGGTTACGGCGAATTGGCCGACGATAGAGCCCTCCAAGCTGGGTCACTCGCTTGGTTTTTGCAGGACGACGGCACGTTCATCTCGTGCCGCCAGACGTCCCTGCCCGCAGCGGTTGCCACGCCGGCGCCGCCGCGGGCAGGGCGTCTCCCGCGAAGGGGCCGACCGCGAGTAGTTCCTTTAGCCATCCCGCCGGGCCTGTGGGAACTGGAGCCAGGAACGGATGTAGCTGAAGGACGTGGGGAATGGCCCGCGTAGGGGTGGAAGGAAGCATAATTGGACCTGGGTGGAAGGCGTACCCGTCGGTGCTGGCCGGATCGGTCAGTTCCGCTTGGTCTCACGAAAAGCGGGTGCGCCGGCCAGGGTGAAAAGAACGACTTCCTCGCCGGCGACGGTGCTGATGTCGTGGTGCAGGCTCAGCACCTTCACTCCGGTGACCTCCTGGACCATCGCTTCCAGGAGCGGCCGGGCCGTTTCGACGAGGTGGGTGCGTACCTGCTTGATCAGGTCCCGCCCTTTCTCCTGGGGAAGCGACTTGACCAGTTGCTGCTCTGCGGCGGTCAAAACACCCTGAAGGCGGACCACCAGCAGATCACCCAGCAGGTACGTATGAATGCTCTTGGGCCCCCGGCCCATGTATTCCTGCTCGAAACGAGTCACGCCCGCGCAAATCGCGGCTTCGAGTTCTCCGAGTGTTCTCATGACGATACCCTGCAGTCCCTACCCCGGCCCCGCGAAACCCCGAAAGAAAGCCAACCACTTGGCGGCACCGCGTGAACCGGTGCAACGTGACGGCAACCGTGGGATGGAATGCCGGCCGTGCAACCAAGCAGTTATTGTACCTATTGTGGGAAATGTGGAAAAGCCCCCATTGCTTTTCCGACTCGGCGGCGTACAATGCAGATGTTGGAAGGGTCCGGTCCGAAGGATCGGCCCCCGTTCAATGAAATTGTCGGACGACTAGATAGAGAGCAACCCCGCGGCGTGCGGGTGGGCTCGGTGATGAGTAAGCCGACGTGGAGGAGTACCCCCGGGGTATTCCGCCACGTCGGCTTTTTTTGTTCTTGGCGGCGGACAATGTTCGCCCAAACGCGAGTGGGGGAATCCCATGAAGAATCTCGATCCTACCATGGCGCAGCAGGTTGCGCAGGCAGTGACCGCCTTCCAACAGCGGCGGACCGGCCACCCGCCCAAGGCCGTGACGCTGGTGCTCAGCGACGATACGCTGGTCGTGACGCTGCACGAGGCGCTGTCGCCCGCCGAAAAAGCGTTGGCCAGCACGCCCGAGGGGGCCGCCCAGGTCCAGGAATTTCACCGGCAGCTCTTTCAGAACTCCGTCGAGTTGTTACGACAAGAGATTCGGCGCATTACCGGGGTGTCGGTAGGTGAAGCGGCCGCCGAAGTGGAAACGATGACCGGCGCTGTCGTCCATGCATTCACCACCGGAACCATGGTGCAGGTGTTCCAACTCGCCGGCAGGATCTCCATCGAGGACTGGAACGCGAGTGGGCCGGACGACCGACTGCTGACCGCGGAGGGATTGCCGTGTTAGCCCTTTCGAGGAAGCGTCGGAAACTGGCCGCCGTCGTTGGCCAAACTGGATGGAAGATTCTCGCGGGAGCGCGTCAAGCCGCCTGAAGCGAAGTTGTGTTGTTGTCACATTAACCGGGCATCCTGCAGGCAGCTAGTCGGCAAAGCCCACCCATTTCACGGGAGAACGAGGATGAGAGTACGTTACGTTTTCAAATGGTGCGCAGCGAGCGCACTGGTGGTCCTGGGGTTGAGCGTCGGCCTCAGCACCGCCCTGTTCGCGCAACCCGGCGCGGCCGAAGGCGAGGAGGGGGTGCAGGTACTAACGCGAGGACCGGTCCACGAGGCCTTCGCGGGAACGGTAACCTTCGACCCCGAGCCGGGTGTCGTAGCGCCGGCGGCGCCGCCGGCGGCCATCGAGGAACTGCCGCCGGATCAGCGACCCGAGGGGAGCAACGTGGCCTGGATTCCCGGCTACTGGGCCTGGGACGACGAGTGGGACGACTTCCTTTGGGTGAGCGGCATCTGGCGCGACCTGCCGCCCGGCCGTCAGTGGGTTCCCGGGTATTGGGGCCGCTCCGATCAGGGGTTCCAGTGGACTTCCGGGTACTGGGCCGATGCCCAAGTGGAGCAGGTGGAATACCTGCCCGAGCCCCCAGCGACCGTCGAGGCCGGCCCCAACATCGCCGCGCCCTCGGTGGACCACACGTGGCTGCCGGGCTGTTGGATGTGGCACCAGAACCGCTACGCCTGGCGTCCCGGTTTCTGGGCAGTCGCGCAGCCGGATTGGGTTTGGACCCCGGCCCATTACGTTTGGGCTCCTCGCGGCTACGTATTCGTGGACGGCTACTGGGATTACTCCGTCGGCCGCCGCGGCGTGCTGTTTGCGCCGGTGCACTTCCAGCGCAACGTCTACTCCCGGCCGGGATTCCGCTACTCGCCCATGACGATGATCAACCCGAACGTGTTCATCAGCCATCTCTTCTTGCGCCCGCGGTACCAACACTACTACTTCGGCGACTACTATGCCGCCAACTACCAAACAGCGGGGTTCTACGCCTCGTTTTCGTACCACTCCAGCCGTTACGGCTACGATCCGATTTACGCGCACCAGCGTTGGCAGCATCGCCAGGACCCTCGCTGGGAGCATCACAGGGCAACGGAGTTCCAAAACCGCCGCGAGTACGAGCATATGCGGCCGCCGCGCACATGGACAGCCCAACGAGCGCTGACCGCCGCCAACCCGACTTCGAGGGAACGGCAGCCCGTTATGGCCGCACGCTACTCCGAGGTCACAAGCAGCGAAGACAGTCCGCTGCGGTTCCAGCAGGTCGACGCGTCCGAGCGACAGACCCTGGCGAAGCGAGGGCATGAGATGCATCAGTTTCGCGAGCAGCGGCAGAAGCTGGAAGCCAGAGTGGCGGGTTCCGCAACCGGCCCAGAGGCGGGAAAACTTGAGCCGGCCAGAATGCGGTTTCCCCGGTCGCCGATTGTGGCGAGTCCCGTCGCGGAGCTTGCCCAAGAACAGGCTGCCCCGAAAACCTCCTCGACTCCCGAACCGGATTCCAAGGTTGAGCCCCGGCCGAGAGTGACTCGTTCGCCGGACGGCCCCCGACAACATCGGGTAGGCCGAATACCGCTCGACCAACCGACGCAGCCCGAACCCGGAGACGAGCGACCGATGCTGCAACCGGGAGACGAGCGACCGACGCCCCAACCCGGAGACGAGCGACCGACCCCACAACCCGAGGCCGAACGACCGACCCCGCAACCCGAGGCCGAACGACCGACCCCGCAACCCGAG
>CAYPWB010000604.1:0-3362 GCA_964414315.1 uncultured Planctomycetaceae bacterium
CGTCGAGTCGTCTTCGGCCAGGATGAGCACGTCGTCGTCGGGCCGGACCATTGTGTCGGGAGACGGATTGACGGACAGGCTTCCGTCGCTGTGGCGCAGGCCCATGGGCACGCCGTCCGGCCAGTGGTATGCCAGATCGCCGAAGCGGATCTCGCCCCAGTCGGCATGGTGGAAGTACATCTCGCAACCGTCGAACGAGAGGATTTCGCTGTAGACCAAGGAAAGCCCGACACTCCGCGAGGTTTGCACGAGGATCTTCGCCAGGATTTCGTCGGTGTCCACCGTCGAGACCTCGTCCGGCGCGATCTGCTTGGTAATTTCGCGGTTGCGTTCGTGGAACACCTCGGCCACGATGTTGAGTTTGGTATCGTCGGGACGGGTGGCAACGACTGCCAGGACGGTCCTGATGACCATCGCGTCGCTGGCCGCCTTTTCGGCCCCCTTGGCGCCCTGGCTGGTGTGGGCCAGGACAATCACCGACTTGCAGCGATCGACCGACACGATGTCCAGATTGGCCAGGTTCGACAACGAGCCCGACCGGGTGACCACCCGCGTGTTCTTCATGTCGGGCAGGTTCACCTTCAGGTAGTCGTCCATCTCCTCCTTATCGCGATCCGAGAGGATCACGACGCACGGGTCGTCCTCACTTTCGTTGGCGATGACCAATTCCTTGAGGATTTCCACCACGCGTTCGTTCCATCCGAGGATCAGGGTGTGCCCTTCTTCGATGACCTTGGAGTGCCCTTTCTTCAGTTCGCGGATCTTCTGGTCGAGGGCCGTGGTGATGAACGCGATGAGCGAGGAGAAGATCACCACGCCCACCATGCCGGCCAGGATTGCCGTCAGTTTGAACCACGGGGACGAATCGATGTCGTAGGCCATCGTGCCCGGGTCGCTGAGATGATTGAACGTCTGGTAAACCTGATGCAGGAATCCACCTTCGCGTTCCGCCGCCGTGGTAACGAACGAGTTGACAAGGCCCCGTATCGTGCCCAGGACAAGGATGGCCGTCGTGAACACGACGACCAGGGCAAGGAAGATCGAACTGCCCCCGCGAGCCATGAAGCTATCGAACGTATAGCGTAACCGCTGCCGCAGTGTAGGAACCGACATCGAAGGATACTCCCCGGTTGTTCTGGAAGCTCTGCCGGAAACCTGCGGTCGGCCCCCGGCCCGCGCTCTACGGAAGACCGCGGGTGCAAGGTGCCCACCCCGATCCGACAGGGCCTAGGCAAGTAGACCACCAAAAGTAAATCCCAATGAACCCGCAATCGCGTACAACACGAACAGGCCGTACAGCCCGCAAAGCACCAGGGCCTTGCGCCGCGTCAACTGCCTCCCCTCCCACATGATCAGCAAAGTGACGATGGAAAACACGCACAGGAGCACGCGGATGCCGACCAGGCCGGGCATGGGCTCGCCGTTCTGGGTCAAGGTGATCGGCTGCCAGCCGTTCAGGCCCGTAATGACCAGCAGCGGGATCGAGAGGCACACGCAGATATCGAAGATATTGGAGCCGAAGGCGTTGGAAACGGCTCCGTCGTCGTCCCCGCGTCGCGCGGCGCCGAGCGAGAGGAACGTGTCGGGTACGCTCGAGGCGGCGGCGGCCAGGATCACGGCAACGAAGAAGACGGGCGCTCCAAGCTGCTCGGCGGTGGCGCGGGTCACTTCGACCAGCCAGTAGCAAGCCGCTGCGGCGACACAGGTGGCCACCAGGATGATCGCCCAGCAAGAGATCATCCCCAGCGGGACGCGGAAGAGCCCGAGCAGGATCTCCGCCGATTGGGGGCCCCGATCCTCGGTCTCGGCATCGTCCTCGGCTGCGCCGCTGGAGAGCCGCTCGCAGACTTCGGCAACGAGCGTTTGGTTCGTGCCAATCCCGGCCGCCTCGAGCACCTCGGCAATCTTCTCTGGAGAGGGAACGGCCCTCCCGGGAGGGTTGGCTCTATGAACGACCAGCATCGCCCGGCGAAACCGGTGGGCGGCGCGGACGAGCACGCCGACGTAAACGCCGTAGACGGCCAGAAAGACCACGCCCATCCACCAGGCCATGGAGGTTTGAAACAGGAACAGAATCAGCAGCATCTCGCAACCGAGGAACCAGACCCCGTCGCGCAAAATGACGGCGTCGGCAATCTCGATCGTTGGCCGGCTGGTGCGAACGTAGGAAATGGCCAACGTGCAAATGGCCGGAATGAGGATCATGTTATAGATAGCGCTGCCCGCGCAGGTGGCAACGGTCGGACCGTAGCCGTCCCCTCCGATCGAGGCCAGATTCTCCTGCGCTTCCCGCGGCGCGTACACGGCAACCAGGACAAAGAAGATGCCGGTGAACAGTTCGGGCATGCTGCTCGCGATGGCGTCGAGCGTAGCCCCGCGCACGCTGCCGGGCACGTGAAACCGCCGGCCGATCCACTGGGCCGCTTCGGCGAACGGGTCGCAGGCTTGCCAGATCACGAGCGAAATGACCAACGTCTGGCACAACAGAAAGGCGACATTCAGCACCGTACCCCCGAGCAAGCTCGACAGCCCGCCCGTCACGGCCATGAGCACCAGGCCGCCGAGCATGCTCCAGGCAGCCAGATTGATGCGGGAGTGCGGCTTGGCTTCTGGGCTCATCGGTAAATGCCTGGTGTGCTTCCTGCCTCGGTACAACGACCGCAAACGGGTCAAATTGGCCTGGAGCGTAACAAACCCGCCCAAGCTTGTCAACGAGTTGCAAGACCCGCCGGCCGGCTGGAAATAGGAAACAGGAAGGAAAAATTGGGAAATAGGAAAGGAAATAGCTGCGTGGCGTTTCTCTGAAGGAGCGGCTGGGGCTTGCTGCTGGGTGGGGCAGCCCGGTTCCATCATTGACGAAGACCGGTTGGGGCCGGCATTGGCGACTGCACAGTCAGGGGTCTGCGCCGTCAGGGGGCAAGCCCAAAATGTCAACTTTCGACGGCCCCGGGGGCTGTTGAACGAAGGGGACAGACGCATATATTGGGTAACCTGCATGGCCTGCGTGTCGTTGAGGCACGCAGGAGAGTTTGTCTGGGCCAGCGAGACTGTTCGCAGCGTGAGCGTTGCGTGTTAGGTTGCGACGTTCGAGGGTAAGGCGTCACCGGCTGTCGCCGATGCCGCCCGCCAGATCGAGGGAATTACCGCATGAACAGGATCAACACAGCATCGCCTTTTCGCGCCCCGGGCATCGGGGCGGCTGCGCTGGCGGTGCTCCTGTTTGCGGTGGTCGGGCCGCACCCGGCAGCGGCCCGGCCGGTAGCGCTCACGTACGCCGAAGCGGCGGCGTGGATGCGGGCGGAGGCTCTAGGGTGGGCCGAGTGGAACGAGTCCCACCACCGTAACGCCCACGCTGCGGCATG
>CAYPWB010000605.1:0-976 GCA_964414315.1 uncultured Planctomycetaceae bacterium
CGAACACTCGGCCAACCCCCAGGGGCGGCCGAGAACTCGGCGAGTGTTCGTTTTCGCGGCCCCCGCCACGGCAGAAACAGGGCCTCACGGCCGCCGCTCGCTTGGCTGGGATTGCGTAAGCCGGCCATGTGCGGCGACGCTATTCCCGCGCGGCGCGCCGAGCAAGCCATGCCTGCCAGGCACGATGGCAAAGCAGCAGGGCGAAGGCGCCCAGGCAGGCGGCGAAGAAACCCACCGGGCTAATGGGGTTGACCGGCGCTCGCGCGAACAGAAGGGCAAGCGTCCACAGACCCGCCGTGCTACCCAAGATGCCGATCACCAGCGTACCGACGGCCCCGGGCTCGCGGACGGGGAGCAACACGCGGGCGACCAGGCCCGCAACCGTGCCCAGCCCGATCCATATCAGCACCACGCCCACCCAGTGCTGCGCGGATTGTGAGAGTTCGAATTCGGGCATGTTGGTTTCCCCGGGTCGCGACGTAAAGAAAACCCCCCGCGCTGCCGACGTCTGAACCGTCGTCGCGCGAGCGGGCGCAACGCGATTCGGACGTCAGCAACGCAGGGTCGCCGTCCCCCCCAACAACGCGACCGAATGCGGACAGGCAGGGCTGCAGACAGCCTGCTTGCCCGTAGCGGCCTAAGGCCGTCGGTCGACGTTCGGCGTGATCGCAATGGGTCCGGGCCCTAGCGTTGCAGGGCCTCTTCCTCGGCTCGGGCACGCATGGCAGCGGCTTCGTTGGAGAGCTTGAACTGCGGTCCGGTCGGGAAGTACTGCACGTCGTCCTGCAGGTAATAGGGGCTCGGCAGCGTTTGCCCGCCCACATCGACCTGGCAGCCGGTCAGTCCGAGGATCGAAAGCAGTCCCAGTCCGAGCAGAAGAGCAGACCAAGGACCCCGTCGGTTCTTTGATGCCGACATGGTTTACCTCAACATGTTTTCCAGTGCCCCTAAACGCCCCGGCAACTCCCTCCACGCT
>CAYPWB010000605.1:986-3358 GCA_964414315.1 uncultured Planctomycetaceae bacterium
GCCCGGGTCGCTACAATCGGTACAACCGTTATCGTCTGTTGGGGCGTCCGACTTTAGCCGGCCGCGGCGGAGGGATGGCGGAGGGATGGCGGAGGGATGGCGGAGGGATGGCCATTCCTGTGGCGAATGTTGCGGCGAGTTCGCGGTTTCCTCCACCGCGCCCGACGGGGTTGCGGGCGTGGTAGGCCGGTTCGGCGGGCCGAACCGCCCTCCTTGAATGCCCATATTCCCCATTCTCAATCCTCCGGAAGGTTGGGTCGCCACTTTTCGCCGCCTGGGCCCCAATCCCCGGTTGACGCCGCCCGGCGGCTCGGATAGAATCGGCAGGGAATAGGCGAGGAGAAGGGGCACGGTCGCGTTGGGGTGGGCGGCTTCCCCGGGCCGTTCCGGCATGAGGCGCCTGTCCTCTTTTCCCTCCTACGGCGGAACTTCGGCCGTCCCGGCCTTCGCCGATCCCTTCCGTTCGTCTCGTAACTACCGGGCCCTATCGCGATGCATATCGGCCGGGCGGCGGAGGCCGTCATCGTCCACGCTCCGGCGAAACTCAACTTGTTCTTCGAGGTGCTGGCCAAGCGACCCGACGGGTTCCATGAGATCGAAACCCTCATGTGCCCGATCGAACTATACGACACCATCACGTTTCGGGAGGACGCAAGCGGGCAGGTACAACTGAGTTGCAAGCAGGTTTTCGGGGCTGCCGGCCGACGTCGTCGACCGTCTGCGGCCGCCGGAGCAGGCGTGCTGCCCGAGGGACAGGACAACCTGGTCGTCCGCGCGTTGGAACTGGTGCGGCGAACGGCCGGCATCGAGCGCGGCGCGGCCGTGCGGCTGGTCAAGCGGATTCCGATGGCCGCCGGGCTGGGCGGAGGATCGGCCGACGCGGCCGCCGCCTTGCTGGCCGCCAATGTCGGATGGGGCCTGAACCTCGAACCGGACACACTGCTGGCGATGGCCGCCGAACTCGGAAGCGATGTGCCCTTTTTCCTGGCCGGATCGACGGCGATCTGCCGGGGCCGGGGCGAGCGGATCGAGCCGCTGCACCAGCCGACGCCGCTGCACTTCGTGGTCGCCCGGCCCGACGTTGGGTTGTCGACCGCGGCCGTGTACGCCGCGTGCCGGCCGGCCGCGGAACCTCGCCCGGTCGAGCCGTTGTACGAGGCCCTTTGCCGCGGCAACCTGGGGCAAGTCGGTCGCCTGATGATGAACCGGCTGCAACCGACCGCCGCCGCCCTGTGTCCCGACGTGGAACGATTCGACCGCATATTTTCGGAGCTTGGCCTGCCGGGTTACGGCATGAGCGGAAGCGGAACTGCCTATTTCGGACTATGCCGCCGTGCAAGCGACGCCCAGCGCGCCGCACGGCGTTTACGGGCAAACGGCGTTTGGAACGTCTTTGCAGTACGGAGCTGCCGCCAACCGGGCGGCGCCGGCGAGTGGCTTGTCATGTAAGGAGAACGGCCGTGGAAATCACCGAGGTCCGCGTCAAGTTGATGGATGAACCGGGGGAACGGCTTCAGGCGTTCTGCTCCATTACGTTCGACGACGCCTTCGTCGTGCGCGACCTGAAGATCATTGACGGGACTTCCGGCCCGTTCGTGGCGATGCCCAGCCGCAAGCTCACCGCACACTGCTCGAAGTGTGGCTCGAAGAACCACCTTCGGGCGTTGTATTGCAACCAGTGTGGCGGCCGATTGCAACAGACGAATATGATCCAGGATGAAGACGGTCGGGCCAAACTCTACGCCGACATCGCCCATCCGATCAACTCGTCGTGCCGCGAGATGATCCAGAACCGCGTGATCGAAGCCTTCGAGGAGGAGCGGCGCCGGGCCGCGGAGCCGGGCTACGTCTCCACCTACGACGATTACGACGGCGGGGACGACGACGGCAACGGCAGCTACGACGACACGCCGTCGAAGCCCAGCTCTGCCGTCGAGCCGGCCCAGCTCCAGGGCGCCGAAAAGCCCCGTGGGCCCCACACGCCCGCCCCGCAGCCGGCGCGCGAGCACGCGGAACCCCGTGCCTCGAACGCCGACCAATTCGGGGCGGGGATCTTCGACTGAGAGGCTGTCCGAAAACGGACCTGTCCCCTGACCAGCCGAAGGAAACAGTCCGATTTTTCGCGGCGAAATAGCGTGATCCGGTTTGGACGTCTTCTCCGCCACGAAAATGCGGACAGTCCCCGTGAACGATTACTTTTGGAACAGACTCGGAGATGCCGGGCGGAGAGACGGCCTACCTGAATCCGGGTGCGAAGATTGACCGGGCTGCCGAGCCGTGCTAAGGTAGAGGAGCTTCAGGGGAGGATGCCGGCATGACCACGCAAGAACACCTTAATAGTTTCTATCGGTTTGCCAGCGCAGCACTCCGTC
>CAYPWB010000606.1:0-2645 GCA_964414315.1 uncultured Planctomycetaceae bacterium
CGGCCTGACGCTTCGCCGCTACGACGACCGCTGGCTCGTGGCCGACTACGAGTGGGAAGACGAGCCCTACGGCCGCCGCTGAAACGGCCCTTTCTGTTTCCCTAACTCGGCGCCGCGTTCGGCCAAGAGCCGGCGGAGTTCCTTTTCGGATCGAGTCAGGCTGCGGCGGACCTGTCGCCGCAGTTGCTCGCAGCGCCGCTTGCAGCGGGTGTGCTGCTGCAAAGCGTCCAGCAGCTCGCGAACCCGCGCCGCCAGCTCGGGGCTGTGTCCGAGGTAGATCGATGTCTGTCGGGGCGCCGCCCCGGTGCCGAGGGCGTGCTGTACGCTCCGCTGCCGACAACCCACGCGAAAATAGGGGCCGAGGCGGCGTCCGCGATACGTTCGCCAGGTGGCCTCCACGGAGCCGTTCGCAACGAAAAATGCCGCATGGGCAAGGATTTGCGCGCGGACCTGCTCGAAACGGGCCTCGATTTTTTGGGTGGCAATTTTCCGGTTTCCCACACTCACCCCCAGTTTTCTACCCCTCGGCCGCGCCGCCGGAACCATCAACATTTCGGTCCGTCCGCGTCGTTTGCACGCGCGGCCTTGCCGGTGGCGCCACCTCGATCGCAGGTTGCGCCTCAGCCGGCGTTTCCGACCGACGGCGCATCTCGCGCAGCCGGGTGAGGAAGTAACCGACCTTGACCTTGGTGTGCAACGTGCGGAGATGTTGATCGATCATGTCATATCGGTCTTGCGGCAGGTTCAGGATCGACGTCTTGAGGTACTCGTGCTTGGCCTCGTGCTGTTCAAGGATCTCCAGCCACATCAGGTGGACCATGGTCACGCCGACGGAGCGCTCCAGCGGATCCTCGGCCTCGGTGACGAGTTGCCGGTAGGCCGGCTCGATGACCTCGGCCACGGCCCGGCGCACCGCCTCGGGCACCTTGTGGAAGTCGACGTCTTCGGGAACCCACGCCGGCTGGCCGACCGGTCCGCCCCTGCGGGCCGTCCGTCCGGCATCTTGCGGCGCGAGGGCCGCCGAGTTGGACAACGCGGTCGCCGCGCTGCCTTTCTGATTTCGTCGCATGGCAAGTCTCGTTCGGGTCCGCCCGGAATATGAACATACGTACACATATCCAAGCTTAGCAGATCAGACGCCGATTGCAAGGCGAAAAAGGGGCCAGGGGGAGAGGGTGGAAGTTCGGGGCTGGGGGACGGGGGATGCGCTGGCGCGTGGGCCGGTGCGGCCGGGCGGGTGGAGCCTTGGATGCAAGCGGCGGCGGCCGTCGGCAAGGGTTGGGTCCGGGGCCGCGCCCCCTTCGGCTGACGCGCACCGGCCTGCCGATCACCCCGCTCTTACCTTGCTGCACGTCAATGGCCCGTCTTGGCAGGTCGTCTTATCCCGCCGGGACCGACCCGATGCCGTGCTCGGTCTAATGGCGCCCGTGTCCCGGGGGGGGCAGTGGGGGCGGGGCTTGGCGTGCCAGGCGGACCCGATACGACGTGGACAGCGAGAAAGGGCGAAATGATGGCAGGGTCTTGACCGGCAACGGGTTACGGGCCAGAATTGGCGTTGACTCGGGGGTTCTTATCCCACCGAACCGGCGGGCCTAATGAATTAGCGCGGCCAAAGGCGAGCGGGATAAATGCGAGACCTGTCGGAACGAAGGCGACGCTTTGCGCGGGAAAGATGCAGCGGAGGCCAGGATCGCGTCATGGGCATGCGACGGGCGAAGATAAGATGAATACGCTGGTCGGTCAACTTGTACTCAGCATCTTGGTAGTTGTGAGCTTGTCGGGCAGCGGCTGTGAGCCCGGTGATTCGAAGTCGCCATCGGGTCTTTCTGCCCTGACCATACAGAAAGGCAGCGATTCCGAGATCGATGCGCCACACATTCAAGGAGATGCGTCCATGGAAGACGAATTGCGCCGTCTTGTTCGAGATGCCATTCGCAATGCCTATTCGACGATGCGTACAGAGCATGCGGATGAGAGCTTCTATGCATTCGCGCTTCAAACTGATTGCGATGTGTCGACAGTCACTTGTGTCGCAAACAGCAAAGAAGCGATGATGCGCCAAGCCGAAGAGTCGGGCGACTTGGAATGGATCATCGAAGAGTTTGGAGACGGGGCCGATCTGTCAGGCGTAGACGTGTTTGCACACCATGATCCCGAAGTGAAATGGGTACCGGCGGAGTGGGCTTACTGGGACGAACAGAAGATCTTTGAGCCCGTCAATCGTCTCTTGCGGGAATACAGGGGCGAGGATGGCAAGGAGAGTATCGTGGCCCACAAGAACCGCGTGCTGCAGATGTTCGGGCTCGCTTTGCAGGACCTCCGTGATGATGGAACGTTCGGCGGGGACATTGCCTTGATTGTGAGTGTTGCAGACTATGGTCCGGATGAAGCCAAGCCCATGGAGCAGATCATCAAACGGCTGAACAAGGACACGATTTATAAGGATCTGATTTCCTTCTACGATAACCTGTAGCTTAATCCCGATACCAGACAGAACGAACGGATGCAGCCGAGCCGAAAACAGCCAGCGGGCTCGCTGCGCTCGGCAACCCAATTCCCGGCCGGCTGATCCGGGCCGTTCTTTCAAGGAATCTTGGGTCTCAACGCGATGGCACGAATCTACATTGAAACAACCGGATCCGGCA
>CAYPWB010000606.1:2655-3342 GCA_964414315.1 uncultured Planctomycetaceae bacterium
CCGGATAGATCGCAATTCGTTCTGCCACGACATCTCGAGCCTCAGCACGATGGCACGAATCTACATTGAAACAACGGTTATCAGCTTCTACTTCAACGCTCGCCCAGAGCCGGAAATGGTGGCTCGTGAGCACTGGTCGCGCCGATGGCTCGACGCTGCACTGTCAGGAGTTGACGAACTCGTGACGAGCCTCGCAGTCGAAACCGAACTCAGGGCTGGCGAGTTCCCGAAGAAGGGCGACATGCTGGCATTGGTATCGCGTCTCCCTCTGCTGGATGTCAATGATGCCGTGATCGAAGCGGTCGAGGCATACATAGCTCGTCACGTGATGCCAAACGATCCGGGGGGTGATGCCTTTCACTTGGCAATCGCTTCGTTTCATCGCTGCGACTTTCTCGTCACCTGGAACTGCCAACACATCGCAAACGCCAACAAGTTTGCTCACATTCGGCGAGTCAATGGTATACTGGGATTAGGCAATCCGGCGTTGGTAACACCCCTGGAACTTCTGAACGAAAGAATTGACAATGGATAGCTACAGCGAAGTACGGCGGGTGCGAAGAGAAATGTCGAGTGCCGCAGGCCATGATGTTCGCAAATTGGCCGCGATGTTCAATGATCGCAGGACTCAGGTGGCAGATCGAATCATCGACCCCGGCACGAAGGCAGAACAAACGGATGTACGCG
>CAYPWB010000607.1:0-3340 GCA_964414315.1 uncultured Planctomycetaceae bacterium
TTGCCCGAAATGCGGCGGGCACAGCCCGCCCTACGAGTGGCCCATTTCCATCGTGCCGGTAGCCGCGAAGCGGCAGGAAGCACGGTCCGCCTCGCGGGCACTGAATCGCGAACTTCGGCGGCAAGCCCGTTGCTCACCGCTCCGAGTCAGGCCAGTGCCAGGGCACGGTCGATCCGACGGAGGCAGCGATCGCGGCCGAGCAGCGCCAGGGCGTCGAACATGCCGAGCCCCACCTGCTTGCCCGTCACCGCGACGCGCAGGGCGTGGATAATCTCCCCGACTTTGATGCCCTCGGCTTCCAGGAAGGCGTGCATATCGCGTTCGAGCGTCTCGGGGTTGAATGGCTCGACAGCCGCCAGCCGATCGCGGTACTTGCGAAGCAGTTCCGACGCCCCCTCCTTGCGGAGCCGCTTTTCGACGGCCTTGGGGTCGTACGTCAGTTGGTCGTCGGGCACGAAGAACTCGTCGAAGCTGACGATGTCGCCCGCCACGCGCAGCCGATCGCCGGCGGCGGCCGCCACGCGTTCGATGAGGCGCTCCATGTCGCCGCCGGCGGGGGCGGGCGCCAAGCCGGCTCGTTGCAGAAACGGCAGCGCCAAGGCCGCTTTGCGTTCAGGTCCGAGTTGGTTGAAGTGCCATTGCTGGAAGGCCGAAAGCTTGGCCGGGTCGAAGCCGGCCGGGGCGCGGTTTACCCGCTCCAGCGAAAAATGCTCGACGAGTTCCTCCCGCGAAAAGTGCTCGGCGCGCTCGTCGAGCGACCAGCCCAGCAGGGCCAGGTAGTTCAACAGGGCCTCGGGCAGGTAGCCCACCTGCTCGTAGAAACCGACGATGACCGGGTTGAACCCGTCCGGGTCGTTGGGCAGCCCGAGGTGGTCGGCAATGCGTTGCCCGTGCTCGAGCAGTTGGGCGAACTCGCGGTTCTTCAGGTACTTGGCCAGCTTCCGCTTGCTCAATTTCGTCTTGCTGCCCGGCTCGGCCACGAACGGCAGATGGGCGTACTGCGGCAACTCGTACCCGAGCGCCTGGGCGATGAACACCTGCCGTGGCGTGTTCGACAGGTGCTCCTCCGCCCGGATCACGTGGGTGATTTCCATGGCATGGTCGTCGACCGTGCTGGCCAGGTGGTACAGGCAGGAGCCGTCGGCCCGCTGCACGACGTGGTCCTGCTCCTGGGCCCAGTCGAACTCGACGGTTCCGCGGACGAGGTCGTTCAGCACGAGTTTCCCTTCGCGGGGCATCTTCAGCCGTACGACCGCTTGCCGCCCTTCGGCCTCGAACTGCCGGGCGTCGGCGTCGGTTTCGGCCATGAAGCGACGGCTGTAGACGAACGGGCGTTTTTCCCGCTGGGCGGCCTCGCGTTCGGCCTGCACCTCGTCGGTTCGGGCGTAATCGCGGTAGGCGTGGCCGGAGGCCAGCAGCCGCTCGGCCGCTTCCTCATACAGCTTCCACCGCTGCGACTGGTAATACGGCCCGAGCGGCCCGCCCACGTCGGGACCCTCGTCCCAGTCGATCCCCAGCCACCGCAGCCCGTGAAGGATCGGTTCGAGCGCCTCCTGAACGTTCCGCTGCTGGTCGGTGTCGTCGATGCGAAGAACGAACCGTCCGCCGTGCTTTCGGGCGAACAGCCAACAGAACAGCGCCGTGCGGACGCCGCCGATGTGCAAATAACCGGTCGGGCTGGGAGCGAATCGGGTGCGGATCATGGAACTTGGGGGGCTTCGTCGGAGGGAGGTATCGCAGATAGTTAAAGGCGGTCCGAAAACGGGGACTGGCTCCCGGTTGTCGTGCTTGCCCCGCGACGCGAGTACAAGACATAGGGTGCCTGTCCCCCTTTTCGGACAGACCCTTACTGCATGAGTATAACGGCAATCGGCCGTGAGGAGAAAGGGGACGCACCACCGTCTACCACTTCTGCTGCTGGGCCTTTTCGCGCTCCAGCCGCTCGCGCTGGAGCCGCAGCCGAAGCGCCTTCTTCTCCTGCTTGGTCAGCTTTCGGCCGACCTTGGCGGCCGCCTCGGCGGCGTCGAACTCAGGCTCCGGTTTGGCAGACGCCTTTCGTCGCAATACGGGCGCGGGCGACTGGTGCGGCGAATCGACGGCAATCCACTCGCCCGATTCTCGTGCTGCGGGGGCGACCTCCTCGTCGTACGCCTCCTCGAATGCGTCGGAAGCCGTCGCTTCGTCCTTCGGCTCAGGACGCGGCAGAAGTCCCTCGGCGTCGAGCACCACGTACCGGGCGTGCAACGCCGTCGCCAACAGAAGCATCCAGCAGCCCAACATCTCGGCGCCCAAGGCCAGCAGCGTATGGTGGGCGTGCTCCTGGGCGACGATCCAGCCAAGCTGCGCGGCCACGGCGACGGTCAGACACCCGCCCGCGGCCGAAAGGGCCGCAGTCGACAGCCGAGCAGGCCAAGTGTCGAGGATCAACCGCGAACCAACGGCGCTGAGCAGCACCAGGTATGGGACGGCCCACCAGAGCGAGCCGTCGCCGTACAGCGCCGTGCCGGTAAGCCGGGTCATTGCGTGCTGGAACTCGCCGCGCAGTCCGGCGATGGCGTCGAGGCTCAGCAGGCACCAGCATGTGGCGGCCCACAGCCAAATGCGGTAGTAGCCGCGATAATCGTCGGTTCGGTAACGGCGGACCGAGTACACCAGCACCGACACCACCGCGGCGGCCAGCAACGTGATGGCCGAGAACCAGGAGGCCAGGCAACCATTGCGGGCCAGATCGAACGCACCGGCTCCATCCTCGGAAGCGAACAGAGGCAAGGAGGGCACCCAAGCGGCCAGGGCGGCAATCCCGCCGATCCATGCCGCTCCCAACAGCAGCAGGGCGAAATAGGCCGGCAATCGGCGGGGAACCAGGTCGGTCACCCGCGGTTGCTCCGCCATCGCCTCGTCGCCGTAGTGGGGCGATTTCCGTTCGGGCAGGCCGCGCGACCCCCCCGATTTCGAACGGGCCGACGTCCGGCGGGCACCGCCGCACAACTCGTCATTGAGCAGAAGCCGCCGGCGGTCGTCGCGCTGACCGCTTCGCCGGAATTGGTTGGAGCAGTTCCAAGACACCGTCGATTCCCCCCGACCGCAAGGCGCGCAGCCCGGCCCCACCGCCGGAAACCGACCCGATATCGCCGCGCATCCCTCGGTAAGGATTCGGCCAACCCGACGCAACGGGTAAAGTTTCCGGCGACGGGCCGGAGCGTTCGCTCTTTTTGCCCAGCCTCCGTAGCTCCCGCAGGGTCCGCAGCATGAACCGATGGCTGAAGCAAGTTGCGGCATCAGCGTTCACGGGTCGGCGGCGCGGAGCGGGGGAAGCGGGACAGGCCCGATTTGCCGGAAC
>CAYPWB010000608.1:0-3319 GCA_964414315.1 uncultured Planctomycetaceae bacterium
CGTGCTGCCAAGAAGGGGCTGCCCGTGGAGGTGGCCTTCGAAGGGGCCATTCCTCAAACTCTCCATACCGACCCAACACGCCTGCGGCAAATCCTGGTGAACCTCATCAGCAACGCGGTAAAGTTCACCGAGGCCGGGCGAGTACGGGTGGCCGTGCATCTGCAACAGGATGGTCCGGAGCCGCAACTGATTGTCGAAGTGAGCGATACGGGCATCGGCATGAACGAGGGGGAGCTTGCCCGTGTCTTTCAGCCGTATAGCCAGGCGGTGCCCTATACCGACCGGGAATACGGCGGCACAGGCCTGGGGCTGGCGATCAGCAAGCGGCTGGCCGAGATGCTTGGCGGCGCCATCGCGGTAACAAGCCGGGCCGGCCGGGGCAGCACCTTCCGCCTGAGCGTCGCCACCGGGTCGCTGGAGGGCGTCACGCTGCTGGAAAGCCTGACCGAGGCGGAACTGGAGGCGGAGCGATCCGAACAGGAGCACGCGGCGAGACGGACGCCGCTCGGCTGCCGGCTACTGCTGGCCGAGGACGGGCCCGACAATCAGCGGCTGATTTCTTTTGTGCTCCAGAAGGCGGGAGCGGAGGTCGTCATTGCCGACCAGGGCAAGATGGCCGTCGAACTGGCACTGGCAGCCGAGGCGGAGGGGAAGCCCTTCGACCTGATCCTCATGGACATGCAAATGCCAGTGATGGACGGCTACACGGCCGCCAGAACGCTTCGCGACGCCGGCTACACACAACCCATCGTGGCTCTGACGGCCCACGCCATGACGCAGGATCGCCAGAAGTGCCTCGACGCGGGCTGCGACGACTACGCCACGAAGCCGATCGATCGGGCCAAACTGCTCAGCACGGTTGCCCGGTATGCCACAGCGTCTTCTTCCGGTCCGGATCCACTGAAACAATAGGCAGAACCACCACAAACCACCGAACCCGCATTCGCGCCATGAGCAACGACCTGCGAACCAGCCCTCGGCACGAGTTCCCCTACAAACAGCTTGTAGCCTCGGTAGAGAACGGCAGAATGCCCTGCTTGGGCGATTTTTGCACCGTGCCGTGCGAAGACGTTTCGGGCAGTGGCATTGCGTTCTTCCTGGACAACGAACCCACCGCAGAGGAATACGTCGTAGCCTTGGGCAAACCTCGAGACCTGACCTACGTTTGTGCCCGCGTGCTCCATGTCCGTCAGATTCCGCACAAGGGGCAGTTGTGGTATCGGGTCGGGTGCCGATTCACCGGCCGGGCCCGCTGCGACAACACCACGCTGAGTGTTGTGAGGGTATGGGATGACTCCGGCGACAGTATGCGGGCCGCGCAACAGCAGCAGGTTGATTCAGGGCCGGTGGCGCCGACCGACGACGTTCCATCGAAGGACCTCGTGGCACTGGCTGGCGCTCCGCAACGCGACTCCTGAAAGCAATCGGCAGCGCAACCCTAAGCTGCAAATACTGAGACTACCGATAACACCCGTTTCAGGCTTTAATGTCGGGTACCTACCAGACTGGGAGGTGTCCTCAGATCGTTCGCAAATCGCCGGCGGCAGGTGCAGGCGTGGTGCGGATACCCCTCCCATTTCCCCGCCTCCAAGGAGACCCTCCAGTGAACCAAACCGCCAGCATGACCCAAACGTCGAGCATGAGTACTCTTGACAACGGGATCCTTTTGGAAGCCGGCACGAATGAGGCTGAAGTGCTGGTATTTCGTGTCCGAGGCCGTCGTTTCGGCGTGAATGTGGCCAAGGTTCGTGAAGTGCTACCCATCGAGCGCGTGACCGAAATCCCGCGGAGCCATCCGGCCGTGGACGGGCTGGTCGAGATTCGAGAAACCGTAGTCCCGCTGGTCGACCTCGACTGCTATCTGTATGGCAACACGGCCGATGCCCAGCCGTGCCGTGCCGTTGCTGCTGGCGAAGGAAACGGGGGTGATGTGTGCGGAACCCTGATCCTCCTGGAGTTCAACGCCCAACTCATTGCATTTCGCGTACAGCAGATCGAGCGGATTTTCCGGGTTTCCTGGAAAGACACGTTGCCAGCGCCTAAACTTGGCGACGAAAGTTCACCTATCACCAGCGTGCTGCGGCAGCAGGAAGGATTGGTGCCTCTTCTGGATTTCGAGTCGATCTGCGCCAGCACCGGAATTGGCAGTGCCGCTTCGTCGTTGGACAACGTTCCAAAGGTCGAATGTCTCACCCGAGCCCAGATGCCCATCGTGTTTGCAGACGACTCCCAATTGATCAGCGAAATGGTCAAAGACGCCCTGATGGAGGCCGGCTACACAAACCTGAAAGGTTTCGCCGACGGCCAGGAGGCGTGGGATTACCTTTCCGAGTTGGCCAACGAGTCCGATCCCCAACAATTCGCCAATCGGGTCGCTTGCATCATCACCGACATCGAAATGCCCCGTATGGACGGGCTCAGCTTGACCAAGCAGGTTCGCGAGCATCCGGTTACGGCAGCCACGCCCGTGGTCGTATTCTCGTCGATCGCCTCCCGCGACAACGCGAAGAAGGGAAAGCAAGTCGGGGCCAGCGCCCAGGTGGCCAAGCCCAAGTACGACGATCTTCTGCGCACAGTGGACCACTTGTTGGCACAGACCGCTTGAGTCCTTGGTGCGCGGTCTGTGCAAACAGATTCACTGCTCCAAGACCGGCACCACGACTCGCAATAACGTGCCGGTCCCCGGTGTACTATCGATGGCCAACCGCCCACCCAAGAGCCGCACGCGTTGGCGAATGCCCTCCAACCCGAAGTGCCCTTCGGCAACGGACGCCGGGTCGAATCCGATCCCCCAGTCCTGAATCTCCATCCGGACCTGCTGACCCTCCTGAACCAGGGTGATTTGCAAATGATCGCTCTTGCTGTGGTTGCAGGCGTTCGTGAGCCCTTCCTGGGCAATCCGGTAGAGGTCGTTCTCCAGCAGCGGGTGCAGACGTTCGAACTTGATGTCGGCCTCGAAATCGACTCGGACGCCTTCATCCCGCCGCTGTTCGCGGACCAGGTGCTCGATGGCGACCTCAAGCCCCTTCTCGTCGATGACGGGCGGGCGGACCTCGCTGATCAGGCGGCGTGCCTCGCCGTGGGCTCGGTGAACGAGTTCCACTGCCGCTTGGTATGCCTCGGCCGCCTCAAGGGGAGCATCCGCCTTCATGGCATCATGAGCCTCAAACTGCATCATCGCACCGCCGAGATACTGGGCCAGCCCATCGTGGATTTCGGAGGAAATCGTCTGCCGTTCGTGGTCGCTGGCCTGGAGTAGCCGACGCAGCGATTGCCGCTCCCGTTCCAGTTTGGTTTGGGCCTGTTTGAGTTCGGTGAT
>CAYPWB010000609.1:0-371 GCA_964414315.1 uncultured Planctomycetaceae bacterium
GTTGCGAATATAGAGGGCGTAGGCCATGAACAGGACGAAGATTGAGTGGTGTGATTGGACGTGGAATCCGGTGGTCGGATGTTCACCGGTGTCGGAGGGTTGCGAGAATTGCTATGCGGCGGCAATGGCGCATCGGTTTGGTATGCCGTGGGGGGTGCCAGTGTTTATTCCTGAGCGGCTTGGTGAACCCGAGAAAGTAAGCAAGCCTGGGCGGGTGTTTGTGTGCAGTATGAGTGACTTGGGCGGCGCGACGTTGGCTGCGCAGACAATGGTGGCGAATGCGATGCGTGCGGCACCGTGGCATCAGTATATCGTGATGACGAAGCGGCCGAATTGGCTGAGGTTTTGGCGGTTTCCATCTAACGTCTGGA
>CAYPWB010000609.1:381-3288 GCA_964414315.1 uncultured Planctomycetaceae bacterium
ATGGGTGTGACGGTGGAGAATCAAGCGAAAATATGTCGGTGGAATGAGTTGCGACGGCGTTGGAGTGGGGTGGCTTTTGTATCGGTGGAGCCGATGCTTGGGCCTGTGAGTTTCACTGGGGCAGTGTGTATGCCGGATTGGGTGATCGCGGGACCGGAGACAGGGTCTAAGGCGAGGCGATGTGATGATGCGTGGATTAAAGCTCTGGCAGCAGAGTCGCCGTGTTTTTTCGACAAGCGCAAAACCGGATGGACACGAAGGGGATTTCCAGCATCGCTGAGCCGGGAGCAGAATAAAGCATGACGGGATGGAGGCATTATGCTGACGGTAGAACAGGTTCTGCGACGGATCGAGCGGGAGTGCCGAGAGGATATGGCGGCGCTCCATGGATACGCGCCACGATGGGGCGCCGACGGGAATGGACCGATTATGAGGGGTGCGCGATCTGAAGCGCGGGGCGTCGTGGACAAGTGCCGCGAAATTCGGTTGCTGTGCCGCAGGCTTCGGCGAGAGCATCGGGATGAGAACAAGTATGAATCATCGAGATGAAATATCGGCTGATGCGAGGAATAAGCGAGAAGAAATGGAAGAGATCGACAGGGCGCTTGCCGCGTTCATGAATGAGTGCCGGCGGCGATTGTACGATATGGTTGAATGCGGCAAGCGCGGATGGGATGACCCCGCTGCGTCCGACGAGATTGCGATTGATCTGATGGACGACGCAGAAGCCGCGTGTATGAAAAGAGATTGCCTACACCTACATGATATCGCCGCCCGGGCAATGATGCTTTGGTGGCAAAAGTATGAGCTGGAACTTTCGGCGTATTCAAATTTGGATAGCCTCGACCCGTTGGTTCTGCTCCGCGAGGTGCGGGACCATTTTCGCGAGGTGCATCCGTACAGCGACGACGCGCCGGGACACTGCCATTATCGCCGGGGCCGCTGGAATGCCGACGGTTCGCCGTGCGCGTGGTGTGCGACTTGGCAACGGGTGCAGGCATGCTTGAAACAGAACGTTGCAAGCCTGATGAAATACGAGATGAAGAGGGGGCGAGCAGATGACAGATTTTCAGAGACGACGGGCGGCGGCATGGCTGGCACGCTTTAACGAGTGGCTCGACTTGCTCGGGTTTGACGGGTGCGACCTGACGACTGCCGCTGCGATGCTGGAAAGCGGACAATCGCCGTGTGCTGCCGCATCGATGGTGGCATGGGGTGCATGAGCTCAACGCCTGGTGAGGCACGATCCCGGCCAGGAAGGAAGGATACGATGAAGAAAGAAGCAACGGTGTTCGCCTGCGACATTTGCGGCGAACGCGAAACGGTTGGAACAAACGAGACGCCGCGCACGATTGAGTTCCGAATCGATTGGGCAGAGAAGTGCCCCGACAAGTCTCCGTGGCAGACAAAACACATTTGCGCAGACTGCCTCAAGGAGGCAAACGCTTGCGCAGACTGCCTCAAGGAGGCAACCGCTTGTGTGCCCAACGTCCAACCTCACCGGCCAGCAAAGGCCGGAGAAAGGGATTGACATGAAATACAACGCAAAACCGGCCTTTGTTGGTACGAGTGCAGCGCCTTGTTCGGCATGCTCCGAGTGTGAGTGTGCGACATGGTGCGACTTGGATCACCGCATCCGCTTGCTTACCGGACATCACGCCGATTGCGAGCACGGCGGCAGGCCCTTTGACGCGGCACTTGCTCTGATTGACGAACTGGTGAAGGGCATGGAGTCCTGGGCTCACGACGAAGACGGTATCCACCCGGACGCATGGGAGAGCTACCGCAAGGCGAAAGCGTTGTTTGGCATGCACCTGCCGCCCGCTAACGAGGGGCTGAGCGTGCAAACAAACGACCAAGCTCAGTTTCGAGCGTAGCGAAGTAAACTGGATCTCCTTGTTGGGCGCTCCGAATGGAGGCTAAATGTACGAAGTAAGCAGAAAGCTGTTGGAACGGGCCAGCGCATTGTTGCGGCGGTCAGCGGGGCGGGATCAGGAAACGCTCTATTGCGCGATTGACGAATGGTTGGAGAACGCCGGGTGGATTAGCGTTGAAGATAGGCTGCCGCCGCCGGACTTGGTTGTGCTGGTGGCGAGACACTACGGAACGGTCGTGTCGATGGATGCCCGGCGGAAGCGCGGAAAGAACGGCGGGTGGCTGAGGAATGATGCAGGATCGGAAACGATTACGCACTGGATGCCGCTTCCTGAAGCACCCAACAGGAAGATATCTGGCAGGTGATGTATGCGGCGGGGTAAGAAAACTCAGGATTCTATTATTCGGCGTCTCCGAGTTTTCCCAAGGCGCACGCGGGCAACTCCCGTGGACGCTGGGGTGCGGATTGGTGAGCCGGGGTTGTTCGACCAGGCCGTGGAACGGGTTGACGTGAGCGTGACGTTCACCTGGGACTTGCCGGAGGCGGAGAGGATCGCCGCACTGTGGGCGGAGCGCGGACCGACTGAGATAGGCGGGCCTGCGGTCGGCACGGTCGGCGGCGCGTTCACGCCATGCGAGTATCTTCGCGACGGCTACACCATCACGTCGAGGGGGTGCCCTGAAAAGTGCTGGTTCTGCGCGGCGTGGAAACGGGACGGCGCCGCGGCCCGCGAGTTGCCTATCCATGCCGGGTGGAATGTGCTGGACGATAATCTGCTGGCGTGCAGCGAGGATCATATCCGGGCGGTGTTCGCCATGCTGGCGCGCCAGAATCGCCGCGCGGAGTTCACAGGGGGGTTGCATGCGGCAAGGCTCAAGCCGTGGCACGTCGATCTGTTGGCTGGGCTCAAGCCACGGCCTGTAATCTGGCTGGCGTATGATGAGGCGGCAGACCTTGACCCGTTCCGCGAAGCGTGCCGTATGCTGCAGGCCGCCGGATGGACGGCTGAGTCTCACCGGCTGCGCTGCTAC
>CAYPWB010000610.1:0-2010 GCA_964414315.1 uncultured Planctomycetaceae bacterium
GCTGAAGCACATAGACACTCCATATTCGGAGGGCCATGCTGCTCTTTCTACGACTCGGAGAGTCGTGCTACTGTAGGGCGACTCTCCGAGTCGTCCCGACCCGGCAAGAGCCGCCCTGCATCGCGGTGCAAAACCGGCTATACTGGTTGCCTGCAATCGCCGCCCATTGTGTGTGCCGTCGAAGGCCGCAACCGTCGCCGCCGGCCCGCGGGAGGTTCGCGGTTCGAGGCACCATGGAAACCCGAAGCAGGAAAGAACCCTCATGCCCGACGACTATCGCCGTTACGACAATCCGCTTATCGAGCGCTATGCCTCGCAGGCCATGGCGGAACTGTGGGGGCCGCAGCGGAAGTTCAGCACCTGGCGGCGCCTTTGGGTGGCCCTGGCCGAGGCGGAAGCGGAACTTGGGCTGCCCATTTCGGCCGAGCAGATTGCCGAGTTGCGCACCCAGGTGGACCGGATCGACTTCGACGCCGCCGCGCAGTACGAGCGGCAGCTCCGGCACGACGTGATGGCCCACGTCCACGCCTACGGCGACGCCTGCCCCGACGCCCGCGGTATCATCCACCTGGGCGCCACGAGCTGCTTCGTGACCGACAACGCCGAGCTGGTGCTGCTGCGCGAGGCGCTCGGGCTGGTTCGCGATCAGTTGGTCGGGGTGATCGACAACCTGGGCCGCTTCGCCGCGCAGCATCGCGACCTGCCCTGTCTGGGCTTCACCCACATGCAGCCGGCCCAGCCCACCACCGTGGGCAAGCGAGCCTGTCTTTGGGCGTACGAGTTCGCGCTCGATTTGGCCGAAGTCGAGTACCGGATCGACTCGCTTCGTGCCCGCGGCGCGAAGGGAACCACCGGCACGCAGGCCAGCTTCTTGCAGCTTTTCGGCGGCGACCACGCCAAGGTGCGCCAACTTGACGAACTGGTGTGCCGGAAGCTCGGCTTCGACGCCTCCTACGCCGTGACGGGGCAGACCTACCCGCGCAAAATCGACGGCCAGGTGATGGCCGCGCTCAGCGGCATCGGCCAGAGCGCGCACAAGATGGCCACCGACGTGCGCATCCTGGCCCATCGCAAGGAGATCGAGGAACCGTTCGAGCGCACGCAGGTGGGCTCCTCGGCCATGGCGTACAAGCGGAACCCCATGCGTTCGGAGCGCATCTGCTCGCTGGGGCGGTTCCTCAGTGGGCTGGCGCCCATCGCCGTCGAGACGGCCGCCGTACAATGGCTCGAACGCACGCTCGACGACAGCGCCGCGCGGCGGCTCGTGCTGCCGCAGGCGTTCCTGGCGGCCGACGCCGTACTGATTTTGTGCCGGAACGTCACCTCGGGCCTGGTCGTGTATCCGAAGGTCATCGGCGCGGCGCTGCAGGCGGAACTGCCCTTCATGGCCACCGAGAACATTCTGATGGCCGCGGTGGCCGCCGGGGGCGACCGGCAGGAATTGCACGAGTGCATCCGGCGGCACAGCCAGGCGGCGGCGGCCGTGGTGAAGGAACAGGGTGGCGCGAACGACCTGATGGACCGGCTGCGGGCCGACGTAGCGTTCCGCGCCGTCGACCTCGACGCGGCGATGGACCCGCGGCAGTTCGTCGGCCGCGCCCCGGAGCAGGTTAACGAGTTCCTCGCCGACGTCGTCGAGCCGATCCGCGCGAAGTACCCCGCCGCCCTGGGCGCGGCGGCCGAAGTGCGCGTGTAGATGGGAAACAGGGCACCTGGAACAACCAGGCGCTGCGATGGTAAGGTTGGATGCCTGCGGCAGATTGCCTTGCCGCCTTTCCCCGCCGGGCTCGCCCGGCCGGTTTGCTGACTGGCCGGCTATGCTTGCATGGCCTGAGGAAGGAGCTTCATGAACAATGTGGCGTATGTCCAGCAAATGCGGCCGGTTCTGCGATTCAGCTTCTACGTTGGCAGCTTCGGGCCCTATGACCGGAACGTCGTTCGTCGCGTGTTTGGTGGGTAGCTGACCAGTCACGAGACCGGCCGGGGCAAGCCCGGCGGGGACGGTCGGGG
>CAYPWB010000610.1:2110-3278 GCA_964414315.1 uncultured Planctomycetaceae bacterium
GCAGGTCAACTCCCGCGTCGGCATTCGGCGCAGGTGCCGGTGATGAACATGCGGTGGCCGGTCACGTGGAAGTCGTGCTCCCGGGCAACCTTCTCGCACAGGCGGCCGAGCTGCGTGCTTTGGAACTCGATCAGCCGGCCGCATTTCTGGCAATGCAGGTGGTCGTGCCGAGGATAGCCGTAGTCGTGCTCGTACACGCTGCGGCCTCGCAGGGTCATGGTGCGAAGCATCCCCGCCTCGACCAGCTCGGCCAGCGTGCGGTAGATGGTGGGCCGGCTGACCTGACGGGCCGCGATGAGCGGGCGAAGGTGCTCGATCAGCTCTTCGGCGTCGAAGTGGTCGTGGTGGCTGAACACCATCTCAACGATCAACTGCCGCTGACGTGTGAGCCGCTTGCCGCGTCCCTGCAGGAATTGCAGGAAGCGCTCGGCGGGCGCAAGCTGTACATCGACCGGTCCGAGCGAATCGTTATCCGGCATGACAGGTCCGGCTAACCAAGTTCATCGAGCAGCCGCTCGACGGCAACGTCGAGCTTCTGCTGGGTTTCGTAGGCGCCCGAGGCAATTTGGGCGCGAATTTGATCGACCCGATCCTGCCGCACCTCGGGCAACTGCTTGGCCTGGTCGACCAGGCCCGCCGCCTCGGCCGCCTTGCTGCCGGCGTCGGAAATGCTCAGCTCGTCGCCGGCGGCCATGCGTCCGGCGGAAGGGGTTTGCCTCAGCTCCCGCCCAAGATGGGGCGCGGTGACCGACTGAGGACCATGCAAATGAGTAGGACCGTAAACGTGCATCCGATTAGTCTCCTCGCGCGAGGCCGTGTTCCATCCTTGAAAGTCTACCTCGTCGTCCTTCGGCGTCGCGTTTGGCATCCGTCACGACATGCAAAGCAAATGGTGTGTTGGGAAAGACGCATGCTTTGCTGTCATCGGATACTTGCGCGCCGGCGGATTAGGACAAACCACTGCGCCCGCCTGGTAACGAATTCCGTCTCTCGACGACCTGTAACGCATGTAGCGATCCAGGGTTCCCGGCCGGGTTGCGTTGCGCAAACGGACGTTGCCTTTTGGCAACAGTTCCCGGCCCCGTCGGCCAATTCGACGCCACACGGCGTCTCGGGGAAAACGGGACAGGTCCAATTTGCCGGAACGGCCCTCCGGGTGCTGCGCACA
>CAYPWB010000611.1:0-3273 GCA_964414315.1 uncultured Planctomycetaceae bacterium
CGAGGTGTAGGTAGCGTTCTATACCTCTGTACCGCAAGACTTGGTAGTCGCCCAGGTAACCGTTCACACCTCGGGGAGCAGTGAAGGTGCTGGTTTCCCGGTGAGGCGGGCTTGGACCGCAGTGGTGAGATAGTCGAAGGCGTTACGATGTTGTTGGCGGCAGGTCTCGATCGCGGTGAGCATGGTTTCCACGAAGCGGCTGCCTCCCGCGCTTTGCGTGCCGAAGGAGAGCTTGCGCCAGATGACCGCGTGACGCAAGGCGCGCTCGCCCGCGTTGTTGGTCGGCTCGACGCCTTCGCAACGGACAAACGTCCACAGCCAGTCACGATGCTCGTACAACTCCCGACACATGCCGACCATCGATTTGTTGCCGCTGGCCATGCCGCGCAGCAGCAAACGCTCCACTTCGCGGCGGACGGGGGCCATGCGGCGGACAAACGCGGTCCGGCTGATCGTGTCGTCGCGGTAGTTGCCCCAGTGCTCGAACAACTTGCAGGTCATCCTGCGCAGGTCGTACCCGAGACGCTTGGCTTGGGTGTCGTCGCGGTCGATCAACGCTTGAAAGTCCCGTTTCAGGTGGGCCCAGCACCATTGCAGCCATCCGGCCCGCCAGTACATCTTGGCCCGGTCGCAAGTCACCACCCCGCGAAAATCGGCGGTCAGCAATTCGTCGACCGCCGTCGCTTCGCGGGTGGCACGCACCGCGAACACCGTGAACATCGGGGCCACGAAGGTCCACAGCCAGGCCTTTCCGTTTTGTTCTTTGGTCGCCGTTTCGTCGGCGTTGACATGCTCTTGCATCGGGAGTTGGGCCGCCAGTTCCTCGTACGCCGGTCGCGCGGCCGCCGTCACCTGCGTCTGGATCTTGACCGTCAACGCCGCACAGCAGGGCTGCTCCAACAGCGTGCTGAGGAACTCCGCCGTCCGCCGCTTGCTCTGACGATAGTAGGCCATCAACAGGGCGGTGAAGGCCATCAGCCTTGGGCCCGACTGGCCTTGCGGCACGCCCGGGGGCAACTGGGCACACGTTGTTTCTCCGCAGCACGGACAGGCCAGCCGATGCAACTGGTACTCCGTCACGTGGGCTTTGATCTCGGGCAGTTCCCACACCTGATGCCGCAACGGCTCCGGGTCGTTGCCCGTCAGCTTCTCGCTGCACCGTCGGCATTCGCTCGGTTTGAGCGGTTGCACGTCGTCGCACTGGTCGGTGGGAATCAACGGCCGCTCGTGCTTCGGATGGCCCGGCTGACCGCCCTGCTTCTCTTTCGACTTGCGTTTCTTCCGCTCCGGCTTGGCATGGGGATGCTGCGTGCTTGGCGGCAGGGAGGAGTTCTGAGGCGTCTTCCCCTTGACTTGCCCTCGCAGTTCCCGAAGCTCCGCTTCCAACTCCCCGATCTTGGCCAGCAGCGCCAAGATGATCGCCCGGGCGTCCGGCGGCTGCCGAGCAATCAGTTCTTCCGTGACAATCCGTTCCATGCCCACTGTTGTGGCATAAGACCGGCATCCACGTCCAGATCAGTTTTCTGGAAAACATGCCACCAGGCTGTGAACGGTTACCTGGCTGGCCACGCCAAGAACCGTAGGATTACCCCGAAGTCGTCGAAGGTCATCTATTCTTGGGATCCCCGATTGGCAAAGGATCACGATCTTGTTTCTCGCCCCTCCCCAGAACAGCCGAGGATTGTTAGCCGAGTGTGAGACCCGGTGCGGGACAGGATGAGCTTCTGTGGGAATTCCGCCCCTTGCGAAAACTTGGTCAAATGCTCATCGTCAGCTAACAAAGCAGGCGTAGAATGTGACGAGCAAACAGCGTCAGGCGGGCTACCCTTGGTCGATCCGGAATCGGAGTGAGTGGTCTTGGCTGAACAACCAACTGTCGCCAACTCGAGCGTGCCATCCGATCTGGCGATCGAGGCTGAGGATTGCTTGAAGCAGAGTCCTTACCACGCGGTGCGAAACGTAGTCTGCGAGCATCAGCACGACACACTCATCCTGCGTGGGCGATTGTCAAGCTACTACCTGAAACAGGTAGCTCAGGAAGCGGTCAGGTGGCTAGCTGATAGGGCTGATGTGGTGAACGCAATCGAGGTGACCTGACTGCCGAAAGGAAGGCATGATGCATTCGAGCGAACTTACCAACACAACGAGTGTTCACGTCCTCGATGGCGAAGACTCGAACGAACCGGCGGCCTTTCTTCGGAAGGCCGCCGAGGCCCGGCACGGTCCAGCCATGTATGAATACGGACTGCAATGCGATGAGCCAGTGGAGCGGCTGCATTGGCTGAGGGAGGCTGCCCACGAAGGCTATGTGCCAGCCATGTACGCCTATGGGAGGGACTGCGACGAACCACAACGCAGCAGATTGTGGCTTAAGAGGGCGGCTGAAGAAGGCCACCTTCAGGCCATGTTCGCCCTCGCGTCCCAGACGGATGATTCCTGGGAGAAGTCGTACTGGCTGAGAATAGCCGCTGAGGAAGGCCATGTGCCGGCGATGTACGACGTGGCACGGCTCTTGAACGGTTCCCACATGCGAGATCAGTGGCTTCAAGAGGCCGCTAGGAATGGCTGGAAACCAGCGATTGCGGACTTGTGTGAAGCATGAGGCAACGGCGGGAGGCTCGGTGACCAGGAAGCACTTGGAGAAGATGCGATGAAGCATGCTGAAATGCCAATGTGGAAGAAACGGTTACTCGCCCTGCGCTCCCGCCTTCGGGGCGAGGTTAGGCAAATGGCCGATGCCGCACTCAATGAAAGCCACTTCCAAGCAAACGGCAACGTTTCCAGAATGCCCATTCACATGGCCGACGTCGGAACGGATGCATTTGAGCAGGAGTTCACGCTCCGCCTGATGGCGAACGACGAAGAAATCTTGCGGCACGTTGAGGCGGCTCTGGAACGGATTGAGGACAGCACTTTCGGCAAGTGCATGGAATGTGGAGCATCGATTCCCAAAGCCCGATTGAACGCCATCCCTTACGTGACCCTCTGCGTTCAATGCGCCGCTTTGTCGGAACAAGGGTGTCCCGTTACCTCGCTATGATTCCTACATTGCCGATCCTGCGTCGTAGACCGATGCGGGTTCGTCCATGGTGACTGCTCCCAAGGGGCTGATTTCCCAAGGATCGGCATGGACGTTACTTCCGGCCGCTATCCGAGACGCCTTCCGGTCTGTTTTCGCCAGATTACCCAGGCTTTGGTGCCAGTTCTGGCGATCATCGTGCGGCACATGGGATAACCATGCTATCCGAGATGGTGCATGGCTTTGCCTCCTTG
>CAYPWB010000612.1:0-3258 GCA_964414315.1 uncultured Planctomycetaceae bacterium
GTCGCGAACCGCCTTTACCCTCATTGAACTGCTTGTGGTCATCGCCATCATCGGCATCCTCATTGGCATGCTTCTGCCGGCCATCCAGGCGGCGCGGGAGGCGGCCCGCCGGGCGAGTTGCGTGAACAAGCTCATGCAACTCGGGCTGGCATTGCACCAGTATGAGTTGGCGCACGGGGCCTTGCCGCCGGGCAGCATCGACGCCGAGGGGCCCATCCGCAGCGAACCGGAGGGCTACCACATGAGTTGGGTCGTCCAAATCCTGCCGTACCTCGACGAGCAGAACACGTTCGCGCAGGTCGACTTCGACCACAGCGTCTACGCACCCGAGAATGCCGCGGTACGCCGGGTCGGGCTCAACCAAGTCATCTGCCCGTCGTACTCAGACCAAGTGTACGTTTACGACGAGCCGGACGAAGAGCAGGAGCAGCCCGGCGAATGGGAAGAACTTGATCCGGACGGCGCCTGGACGCGGCAGTACGACACGTGGGGAAGGCCCCAGGGCGACGTGGTGGCCGTGGTGAGCACCTACGCCGGTTGCCACCACGACGTCGAGTCGCCCATCGACGCCGACAACCAGGGCGTGCTGTACCTGAACAGCCGCGTGGCCACCCATGCGATTCCCGACGGGGCGGCCCACACGCTGATGGTGGGCGAGAAGCTCGACCCCGTCGAACTGGGGTGGATGTCGGGCACGCGCGATACGCTTCGCAACACCGGCAAGCCGCTATGGGAGGTTCATCAGAGCGGCTCCGGGTATCCGACCGCCATGGAGGACGGGCTGGACGACAGCGCCCCGGCGCCCGGAATGGGTACGGGGGGCGATCCGTCCCCGCTGGAGGTAGGCAGCTTCGGCAGCGAACACCTGGGCGTGAGCAACTTCCTGTTCGCCGACGGCGCCGTTCACAGCGTGGCCGACTCGATCGACCCGGGCACGTACCGGCAGCTTGGGCACCGCAGCGACGGCAAGCTGCTGCTGGACGGCCCGACCCGCCCCGATTTCGAATAGCGACCGTCCCGCGGGCCGGTCCTCGCATTTCAGCTTCGGAGAGCTGTTCCGAAAGGCCCGGGGCCACGTCCTCTATCCCGCCGGGAGAGTGGTGATTGGCCATACTGCGAGAGTAGACCGCGGCAAAGTAGCGGGCACGCTCCGTCGTGTCGTCCGCTGCACCAGGCAGAAGCCGGTCGTTCGGCCGAAGGGCGGCCCCCAGAAACTTCAGAGCCCAAGACCGTCAAAGTCGCCAGGACCGTTCCGTTCGGCACGACCGGACCAGGGTCGTGTACGAGTCATGGAGGAAATGGGTTGTCTGGTAAAGTAACGGTGGTTTGTCCGACGATAGCAACCACTAGATCGTTTAGGTCTCGCCAGAACGCCTATACGCGCTAACTTGCGTCCGTTTCCCTCTAGGTCTTTCCTCACAAGGAGTACCTCCCATGAACCGTCGTTTTGTGTTGGCCATGTTGGCCATGGGTCTGGTCGCCTTGGGCGTTTCGCACGCCCAGGCCGGCCTCTTCGCTCCGGCCACGTGTGCGCCGGCCGCCTGTGAGCCGGCCGCGTGCGAGCCGGCTTGCGCCGTCGATTGCTGCGATCCCTGTTGCGATCCCTGCTGCCGTCCCGGACTGCTGCAGCGACTGGCCGAGCGTCGCGCTTGCCGCAAGGCATGCCGTTGTGCGACAACCTGCTGCGCCCCGGCCGCTTGCGAGCCGGTTGCCGCGTGTGAGCCGGTTGCCGCGTGTGAGCCGGCCGCTTGCGAGCCGGTTTGCGCCGTCGATTGCTGCGATCCTTGCTGCCGCCCCGGGCTGCTGCAGCGCTTGGCCGCCCGTCGCGCCGCCCGCAAGGCATGCCGTTGCGCCGCGGCCTGCTGCGCCCCGGCTGCCTGCTGCGCCCCGGCTGCCTGCGAGCCCGTCGCCGCTTGCGAGCCCGTGGCCGTTTGCGAGCCCGCTGCGTGCGAGCCCGCCGCCTGCGCCCCGACCTGCTGCGATCCCTGCTGCCGTCCGAGCCTTTGCGAGCGGATGGCCGAGCGTCGTGCACGTCGGGCCTGCCGTAAGGCGTGCCGTCAGGCTCGTCGTTGCGCCCCGAAGACGTGCTGCCCCGTGGCTGCCGTCGCGACCGACTGCTGCGGCTAGGAGCGTTTCCGAATGCCCCGCCCCGACCCGATCCGGGGCAGAGCAACCACCTTGGAAATCACCAAGCGGCCCATGGTTACCCCGTGGGCCGCTTGCTTTTCTTGGCCGGCCGCTCGTCGTTCTCGCTCCAATACGGTACAATTCGTGGCAGATGGCCTCGGAATCGGGGCATTGGTGTTGCTCCGTGCAAGAACTGGGACAGTCGTCGTGAAGGGTTACCATGGTTCCCTGCAACGAGCCGGGAACGTTGGCGCCATGCGATGGCGAAATCGAGTATTGCGCACCATTGCAGGAATCGGGAATTCTCTGCTGGAGGGTTGATGTCGATGCAGAACATGAGTTTGTTCCAGCAGGCGTACACCCGAATTCAAGATGAGATTCTCAGCGGAAGCCTGCTGCCCGGGGGACGGGTCTCGGAAATCTCGCTTTCCCGAAGACTGGGGCTTGGCCGGGCGCCGGTCCGCGAGGCGCTGCGGCAGTTGCACTCCGACGGCGTCATGCAGCAAATTCCCCGTTACGGCACTGTGGTTCGGATACCGCGCCGTCGCGACATTGTAGACGTGTACGAGCTGCGCGAAGCTCTGGAAACCTACGCCGTCGGGAAAGCCGTCGAGCGAATCCGCCCGGAACAGCTCGAGCGTGTGCGCCAACTTCTCCAAGAAATGGAGCATGCCCAGCATGTTCTGCGAGATTCGAACCGCCAGCGACTGACCAGCGAGGAAATTCAGGAGCACCTGGCGGCCGACATGGCCTTTCACACGGTATTGGTCGAGGCGTCGGGCAATGCCCAGATTGCCGACACGGTTCAGAAAAAGCGTTTGCTTGGACGCATCCTGGCCACACACGTGCTTCCCTTCGACTTGCCGATGGTGGCGCGCACCTACCGGTTGCACCGCCGGATCCTCCGTGCAGTCGAACGGGGCGATGCCGAGGCAGCCCGGAAAGCGACGGCCGCGCACCTTCACACGGGCATGCGGGAGATGCTCGCGCAGTTCGATCGGAACCATCCGGGCCAGTAGGGGCGGGGCGAAGGCCCTGCCCCGGTGTGGAGCATGCCGGGGTCCCTCGGCTCCCGCGCGCCTGTCCGTCTGCAGCGATCGGGTTGACACTCCACCGCCGGCGTGCTAAAGT
>CAYPWB010000613.1:0-3258 GCA_964414315.1 uncultured Planctomycetaceae bacterium
CGCTTTGGGACGGATTCGTCGATCCGGCCGAGGCGCTCGTCGACGCCGACGGCATGCGCTGGCAGCCGCTGGGCCCCGGCGGACGCGGCGCGGCGGCAAGCCCGTTCGCCGACGAAGCCCAACTTGCCGACATCCGCGCGCAGTGCCGCACGCTGGCGCTGGAGAACGAGTTCGCCATCAACGCCCACGAAAACCGCATCAACTACATTGTGGGCACGGGCCACCAGTACCGGGCCGGCCCGCAGCGGGGAACGCGGCCGGCGCCGGCGCTGGTGGCCGAGGTGCAGGCCGCGGTCGACGACTTCTGCCGCCGCAACCGGTGGTACCAGCGGCAGGAGGAGATCGTCCGCCGGCGCGACCGCGACGGCGAGTGCTTCCTGCGGCTGTTCACCGCGGCCGACGGCACGGTCGAGGTCCGCTTCGTCGAGCCCGACCAGGTGGCCACGCCGCCCCGGTACGCCGGCCTGCCCGAGCACAGCCTGGGCATTCTCACCCGGCGGGGCGACGTGGAAACGGTCGAGGGCTACTACATCGACGGCCTGCTCGTGCCGGCCGGGGAAATGCAGCACCGGAAACTGGGCGTCGACGCGAATGTGAAGCGCGGGCTGCCGCTCTTCTACCCGGTGCGCAAGAACCTGCGCCGGGCCGAGAAGCTGCTGCGGAACATGAGCGTGGTGGCCGAGGTGCAGTCGGCCATCGCCATCATCCGCAAGCACGCCTCGGCCACGGCGGCGGGCCTCGGGCAGTTCGTGGCAAACTCGGCCGACGCCAGCCTCACGAACCCCGGCACGGGCCGCACCACCCACTTCCGCCACTTCGGGCCGGGCACCATTCTCGACGCCTCGGCCGGCACCGACTACGAGTTTCCCGCCGCGGGCATCGACGCCGGACGTTACGTGACCGTGTTGCAGGCCGAGCTGCGGGCCATCGCCGCGCGGCTGGTGATGCCCGAGTTCATGCTCACCAGCGACGCGAGCAACGCCAACTACAGTTCCACCATGGTGGCCGAGGGGCCGGCCGTGCGGATGTTCGAGCGGTTGCAGCACGAGCTGGTGGTCGACGACCTCGCCGTGCTCGGGCGGGTGGTCGACGCCGCCGTGGCGGCCGGCCGCCTTCCGCCGGACGCTCGCCGCGAGGTAGCCCTTACCGCCGTTCCGCCCACCCTGGCCGTTCGCGACCGCCTGCGCGACGCGCAGGCCGACCAGATTCTCGTGCGCAACGGCGCCATGACGCCCGAGACGATGGCCCTGCGCCACGGGCTGGAGCCGGCGGGGGGAGGAGACCGCGGATGACATCACGCTGCCGAGCGCTTCCGCCGCAGCAATTCGAGGCCCAGATTCCGGAGCCTGACCAATTCCCGGTTGAATTCCCTCTGCGCCTCGTCGGGCGGAAGGGCGTCGAACAGGTCGGGCAACTGGACGCCGTGGCTCATGAGTTCATCCGCCGCCTTCACGCGTAGCGTCTTTCGAACGTACAAGCAGTTGTCGGCATGGAAGAACATCTGAAGGCATTCCGTGGCGCCGACCAGCCCGTTCGACAGCGACTCGACCATTCCCAAACTGATCAACGCAAACAGAGCAACCTGCTCGGGCCGGGTTTCTCCGGATGCTTCGAGCAGCGTTCTGAGATCGATGCGTTCGTTCATGGCGTACCCTTAGTCTGGAAGAAACTTCACGCCGGCCACTTGCCCTGAGGCATGTTCGAAATAGTGGACCTCGCCGATATTGCCGTCCTTGATCACCTTCTGCCATTTCCCGGGGAGCAAGTGCTGAAGATAACGCAACAGGGTTCGGTTTCGCAACTCTGGGGAGACTTCGGGCCCGACACCATCCTCGACGCCTCGTCCGGCACCGATTACGAGTTTCCCGCGGCGGGCAACGCCCCGGACCATTGCAGCGCGGGCCATGTCTTGAGGGGCCCGGGCCGGATCAGCGCTCTTCCAAAACCATTCCACCCAGTTCCTGGGCACAATAACGCATGAACCGAACTTTCTTGCGTGTCGCACGCATCCGGTGCGGCAAAGGCGGAGACGTTTCCGCGATGAAGTACTGCACGAACGCGTCGCCTGCAACGCCCGGAGGAATTGCGGTCACTGACACGGTAACGATAGCAAACTCATCGCTGTCGAGCAGGTCGCGGTAAAGATCGGCGAGATACTTCGGTTCGGCGCTCAAGGTCACCTCGTCGGCCAGAAAGACGGACACGATGTCGCAGCAAACCAGTTGAGCCTGCTTGAGCATTGCGTCCGCCAGGGTCAGGCCCCGTTTCAGAACGAAAGGCAGCGGCGCCGTGGTGAGCCGTTTGGCATCGCCCAAGGGTCTTCCAAGAACGCACTCGAACGCGAAAGCCTGCTTGCGCCGGTCGGTCAGCGGGTCGCGTCGAAGCACCACCAATGAGAACGTCCCTGTCGTCGAAGGAGCAAGCTTCGAGGGTGGCGATTGCTGTAGGCACGCCTTCGTTTCCGTATCGAGCCAGTCTCGTGGGCGTGGGTTGACCATCAAAGCACCCATGGGCATCCGGATCAGGTATCACTTGGCTCCTCCGGTCCGGCCGATTGCCCGTTGAGCCAAATCTCGGATTCGGCAAGGTCGATGGCGTCGTTCCAGATGATCCCGTAGCCGTGGGTGTCGGCATGTGCGCACCGGAACAACGTCTCATCTTCCAGAGGCCGGAAGACCTCGCTCTCCAGCAGCGGCTTGCAGTCGTACACCCTGCGATCCCCATTGTCGAACTCGACCAGCAACGTCTTGCCCGGCTTAGTCTGCACTTTCGTGATTTTCGGATAGGTGGCAACGTTCTTCATGGTTACTCACTCCAATCCCGGAAGCTTTTTGTACTCCTGTGTCTCCCACATTCGCCGGAGTTCCCCTTGGTACTGCTCAGCCCAGTCGCGAACGAGCCGCTGCGCCCGGCGCGGTAGATCCCCTTCGATCATTTCGAGCGAGTCGACGTCAAACACTCCGTTGAATTCCGCATAGATGGCGTGAAAGTGGGGCACGCCATGCTCGCGGAAGTACATCTTGACCAATATCCCGTAGAATCGTGCGATCACCGGCATGGTATTCCATTCCTTCCCCCTGCTCGGGTCGGGTTTCTCGGGATGCTTCGAGCAGCGTCCTGAGATCGATGCGGTCGTTCATGGCTGACGCCCACGGCTACGGGCAGGAAATCGTGGAATCCTTGCCCCATTGTAGATGCTGCTCCACTGCCTCCGCAAGCGGCTTTGGGAACTGTCCACAACCTCGCCCAATGTCAGGT
>CAYPWB010000614.1:0-3255 GCA_964414315.1 uncultured Planctomycetaceae bacterium
AGTTCCGCATCCTGGCCGGCACGCTGACGAAGCTGAACGACGACACGGCACACTAGATACAGCCCCCCTAGCACGACAACGCGAAGTCGGCTCAAGAACGGTTACGCCGCGAGCCGATGGTTCCATTCAGAACCCCCTGTTCTGAAAGGAGCGAGGCCATGGACGCGGACACGATTCTGAGGATTCGGCCCGAGTTGACCGAGTTTCTGCACGAGTTCGACGACTGTTTCGCCCGGGCCGACACCCGCCGGCACCTCGACACCTACGTCGGGGGCCAGCTCTCGGACCTTCGGCGTAAGAGCGTCGAGCCGATCGCCGACGCGGCCGGCACCCCGCCGCGGACCCTCCAGGAGTTTCTGGCTCGAGCCCGGTGGGACGAGGCGGCCCTGCGGGACCGGCTCCAGCAACGGGTGGCCCGCCACCACACCGAGTCCGGCAGCGTGGGGCTGATTGACGAGACCAGTTTCCCCAAGAAGGGCTCCCGGACCGCGGGGGTCCAGCGGCAGTACTGCGGGGCCGCGGGCAAGACCGAGAACTGCGTGGTCACCGTCCACCTGGGCTACGCCACGGCCGACTTCCACACCCTCTTGGACGGGGAAGTCTACCTGCCCCGCCAGAGTTGGGACGCCGACCGCGAGCGGTGCCGATTGGCCGGCGTCCCGGAGACGGTCCACTACCGGCCCAAGTGGCAGATGGCCCTGGAACAGTACCGGCGGGCCGTAGCGAACGGGGTTCGCTTCTCCTGGTTGACCTTCGACGAGGGCTACGGCGGAAAACTCCCGTTCTTGCGGGCTTTGGACGCCCTGGGGCAAAACTACGTGGCCGAGGTGCCCGCCAACGTCCCCGTCTGGACCCGGCGGCCGGCCCTCCGGCACCGGGCCCACCCGAGGGAGCGGGGACCGATCCCGCAGGCCCGTCGGCCCCGCCTGAAGGCCAAAAACAACCCCACCGCCGAGGTCCGAAACGTCCTCCGCTACTCGCCCCGGCTCCGCCGGGTGCCGTGGCAGCGTTACCACGTCAAAGATACCACCAGGGGACCGGTGGTGTGGGAGGCCAAGCGGCTGACGGTGTGGCTGAAAGACGAGGCCGGGCTGCCCACCGCGCCCCACATCCTGGTCGTGGCCCGCCACCCGGTTACCGGCGAGGTCAAATTCTTCCTTGCCGGCGCGCCGGCGGCCACGACCACCGAGACGCTCCTGGCCGTGGCCTTCAGCCGGTGGCGAATCGAGCGAATGTTCCAGGACACCAAGAGCGAACTGGGGATGGACCACTTCGAGGTCCGCAAGTGGTCGTCGATCCAGCGGCATCTGATCCTGTGCTGCGTCAGTCACCTGTTCCTGGCGGAGTTCTGCCGCCGCCATCGGGGGAAAAAATCCGGACCTCACGGTGCCCCAGCTGCAGAGGGTGACCGCCGACCTGGTGGGCGTGTGGACCCGGGGCGGCCGCTGTTCCAGACGCCGGGCCGAGGCGCTCAGCCGCCACGTGCTTGTGACCCAACAACGCAACCGCCGGGCGGCCCGCAGCCACCGCAAACGCAAACTTCGTCGATTACACGAGTTAGGCATCATACTGACCCGAATCCGAAAATGCTATTGGCCGATGACTTAGCGTTGTAGTGCTAGGCCGCCTGGAGCCGCTCTCGGAGCTTCGCGAACTCGGGCTTGCCGCCACCGGCACCGGAAACGCCGACCTGGCGCACCTGGCGGGTCTTACGGGGCTGACGGAGCTGGACCTCAGCGAGACGAACGTCAGCGACGAAGGCGTGGCAAGACTGAAACCTTTGCGAAACCTGCGCGGCCTCGACCTTGCGATGAATGCCGGAGTGACGGACGCATCAGTTCCGCATTTAAAGGCCCTTACGCAGCTCAGATACCTTTGCCTGACAGGCACTCGGGTTTCGGCGGACGGCATGGCCGACTTGAAGCGCTCCCTGCCCTTGACGGATATCGTCAAGGGACCGGGTATCGAGTAGAGAAACAGCGGTAATGGCGAGATCGGGAATTCCTGGAATGGGGGAGAAGGCACAAAGGAGTAACGCATCTTGTGAAGGACCGCTAGGAAACACATTGTGATGTTCTGGGCTGCCAAAGAATCAGGTTCTACACCCGAAACGCAGCCTGGTTGTGGGGAAGGACAGACCGCACACGCACAAGTTGTGACCGTGCTGAGCTTTTGCTTGTTGGGTGTGAAGGAAACGAGAAACCATCAAGCGCAACCGCAAGAAACGCCGAGCCGAACGCGATGGCGGTGTCACGCTGGTGGCGTGGCTTCACCGGCACGCTTTCTGGCTCGGGTTGGGACTGGGAGTAGCCGCCGTGATATTGACTCTCGCTTTGGTGATGAGCGACCCGAGAGATTCTGGCAGGCCCCATGCCCCAGGACGCGATGGTTTGGCGTATGCTTCTGGACCGCTTACCTTGGAGAGGCTGTTGAAGGTTTCTTCCGGCGAACTCGGCAAGGTCGACATCGCCAAGATGAACCTCTTGTGTGCCACCGGCCTGCCGGGAGCCGAAGACTTGGACGTGCAACAGGCGATGGCGACACTCGACCGGTGGGCGGCGCGGGTCCGTTCCGAGACCAAACGGTACCTGCACAGGTTTTACCAGGCGCCCGGCGACTACCGAGACTCCGAGGCGTATTTTCGCACGCTGACGCTCGTGACCGTGCTGCAGCAGGATTGCGGCGTCCGCTACAACAAGGATCGCATCCGCGAGGTTGACTTCCGCCGAAGCGAGGACCTGTTCATCCACGGTATGGTCGGGAGCGACAACGGTGGCACTTGCGTGTCGATGCCGGTGCTGTACACCGCGGTGGCTCGCCGCCTGGGTTACCCGGTCAAGCTGGTCACCAGCAAGGGCCACGTGTTCTGCCGCTGGGACGGCCCGAAGGACCGCTTCAACATCGAGGCGACCAACCGGGGCATGAACACGTTCCCGGACGATTACTACCTGACGTGGCCGACGAAGGTCACCCGGGAGGAAGCCAGGCGGAACCGGTACCTGGTCTCGCTGTCGCCGGCCGAGGAGTTGGCGATGTTCCTGGCGTCGCGCGGCCACTGTCTACTGGACAACGGGCGAACGGACGAGGCCCGCGCGGCTTACGCGGCGGCGGTGCGTTTCGATCCGCGGACTCCGGCGTACCGGGCGTGGTTGGCTGGAACACGTGAGAACTCGGAGCAGCAAGCCATGGCCCGGCATGACGGGAGTAGACTTCCGCCCGCAGGTCCACGACGGCGACGCGACCCTCTCGCGGAGC
>CAYPWB010000615.1:0-3231 GCA_964414315.1 uncultured Planctomycetaceae bacterium
TGACGAGTGGACACACCAAGATGTTTTTGTGGGACCTGGAGACCGGCCGAAAGCTGGCAACCTTCCGGGCACCCGGCCATTTCAACGCTGCGGCGTTCGTCCCCGACGACCTTCATCTTGTTTCGGCGCATTGGACAGACGCTCGCCAACACGACGTCCTGCGGTTGTGGGAGATGTCCGAGAGCCTGTGGCCGGAGGAGAAAGTCCTCGAGCGGCTCGCCCAAGTCACCGAGTCGATCGAAGCCGACCCCGACGACGTGGGGCTGTTCCACCAGCGCGGGCGTCTCTACGCGCGGCTAGAGCGCTTCGACGAGGCGGCCCGCGACTTCATCCGGGCCAATGAGCTGTTGGCAAGTCCGTGGGGGTGGAAGGCGACCTCGGGGGTGTTCCACTCCGTAATGCAGCATGAGAAAGTCTTCACGCGGATCGCTGAGCTGCGCCCCGACGACCTTGCTCTGTGGTGCAGTCGGGGCCATTACTATGCCCTGCGAGGCCAATGGGAGCGGGCCCTGCCCGACTACGCCCGGTGGAGCCAGGGGCAGTCGTATGTTCTCTGCTATCCGCGCGTACTGCTCTTAACGGGAGACGAGGAGGGCTATCGCCGTGTGTGCCAGCGCATGGCCATGAAGTTCGCACAGACCAACCAGCCTGAGATAGCCCGACTCCTGGTGGTGGTCTGTTCATCGGATCGGAAGTCGGGTCTCGACCCGGCGCGGCTCGTGAAGTGGGCACAGTTGTCACTCCGCGCAGGCCGCAACAAGGACACGCTGCAGGCTCTTGCTCTTGCGTACTATCGAGCCGGCCAGTTCGACCAGACGGTGACGCTATTGCAGGAAGCGATGGACTTGTCTCCTGATGCGATGCCGAGAAGCGATGCGGCATTCCCCTTGGCCCTGGCCTATCGCGCGCTCGGGCAAGAGGAAGAAGCCCGGAAGTGGTACCGATTCGGCGTCGCCGAGGTGGAGAGAGTGGCACCGCGAAACGCAGACGATCCCGTGCCGTGGGCGGTGGCACACTGGTTGAACGTGAAGGTCTGGCACCGCGAGGCCGAGGAAATCTTCGGGCCTATTGAGAATAGAGCGTCTGCATCGGACGATCTGCAGTCCAGCGATGTCCTCGAGGAGCCGAAGCCACATCCGGAAAATCGAAAAGGAGACTGGAGATGAATATCCTTCGTTCGACAATGTACATCACGTTCGCGGCCGCTGCGCTGGGCTTCGGCCGGGCCGGCCGAGGTGCGGAGGCCGACGAGAACCGCACGGCAGACGAGTTGGTACAGGCGGCGCTCCGTGCGGCGATCAGGGGGGCGGCGGAGCGGCAGGAGCTACTGCAGGCCGCACTCGCCAAGTCACCCGGCCACGCCGCGGCCCGTTGGCATGCCGGGTTTGTCCGCGTCGACAATCGTTGGATTCACGTCGAGCAGTATGCCGAGCGCAACGTCGACCGCCAGAAGCTGTTGGCTTATGGCAGGGTTCGCGAGCAGGTCCTGGCCGACGAGGGGCTGCCTCCGGCAGAGCGGCATCGGAAGCTGGCCGAATGGTGTCGGCAAAGGGGGCTTCCCGCGCGACGGAGAGCCCATCTCACCCGGTTGCTGGAGGAGACGCCCGACGACGTCGACGCCCGAACGCAGCTCGGCCACGTGAATGTAAACGGGGCTTGGCTCCAACCGGAAGAGATCGCCGCGGCCCGCGGGCGCGCCGTGCGCGCGGCTCGCGCGATGTTGATGTGGCGTCCGCGACTGCAACGGCTTGGCGTGCTGCTTCGCACCGGCGGCGACGGGCCGCCGTGGAAGCGGGAACTGATCCGGCAGAAGGCCATCGAGCAGTGGGAAGCGATTCACGACCCGGAGGCTATCCCGGCAATGGAAGTTGTATTCTCGACCAGACCCATTCCCCCCGCGCTGCGCCAGCATTCGAGGCGCTCGGGGGCATCCCGCAGCCCGGCGAGGTCGGCCCCGCTGAAGGAAGCACCGATTCCGCCGAGCACTCGATACGTGCCGGGTCCCTACATGGTCATCGACAAACTCGGCGAGATCAGCGGGCCGGAGGCCGCCGTATCGCTGGCCCGGCATGCTGTCTTCTGCACTCTGCCGGAAGTTCGTGGGGCGGCCGTCGGCAAGTTGAAATCTCGGCCGGTGGAGCATTATGTGCCGATGATGCTGGCGGCCCTGCGCACGCCGATGCAAGTCCGCGCGGAGGTGTACCGAACGCCGGACGGACGGTTTCTGCACCGGCAGATGTACTACTGCGAAGGTCAGCAGCACCGAGAGTTGGCCGTTCTGGACAGGGTCTTCACGTTCGGCACCGGCGATCGAGCGATAGCCACGCGCAGAGCTCTGGGAACCATGGCCGGCGAACAGCAACGGATAAATGCTATCGCAAGGCAGGACCGAGTTCCTGAAGGCCCGTTGAACATCCTCATATGCGAAGTGCTCGCGGCGGTCACGGGAGAGGAGTTCGAGTCCACGCCGGAGAACTGGTGGCAGTGGTGGTACGACTACAATGAGATCTACGTGGAAGGCGAGAAACCGCTCGTGCGCGTGAACCGGCGCGAGGAAGTGGTGGTCGACGGCTACCGCCCCCGTCCGCGGCCCGTGCAGCCGGCGATGAGCTTCGGGCGTTTCGGGGGGACTCTTTCGAAGGAGTGCCTCGCGGCCGGAACGCTCGTCTGGACCGATCGGGGCCCGGTGCCCATCGAGGAGATCCGAGTCGGCGATATGGTCCTCTCGCAGGAACCCGATACCGGGGAATTGGCCTTTAAGCCGGTCGTGCGGACCACCAGCCGAATGCCCGAGAAGATGGTGGAGTTCACCACCGACAGCGAGACCCTCGAAACCAGCGGAGGGCATCGATTCTGGGTGTCCGGAACGGGGTGGAATCGGGCGCGGGACTTCCAGCCGGGGGTCCGCCTGTACGGGCTGCTCGAAAACCACGGCGTCCGCACCGTCCGAGTGGTAGACCCCAAAACCACGTACAACCTCATTGTAGCCGATTTCCACACGTACTTTGTCGGCCAGGCACGAATCCTCTCGCACGACAACACGATTCCCCGGGCCACCGGTGCTCTCGTGCCGGGGCTGGCGGCAAGCGGTCACTGTCGGCGGAAAAGCCACACGGTCTCTGCCGCGGAGCGGGCTTGGGGGAAGCAGTTGCCACGGCCGGCGGGGCGTGATTGATCGAAGACTTTGTGAGCCAATGGCGGTTGTCTTGATGAGGCTGAACCACCCCGTGA
>CAYPWB010000616.1:0-1682 GCA_964414315.1 uncultured Planctomycetaceae bacterium
ACCATTCTTGGGCGTGAAATGGCTACGAGCCAGGACTTTGCAAACTATATCTGTGGTCCTCACTTGCACAATGTGTATCTGATGCACCTCTTTCGATTCATGCAGCCGGAGTGGTCCAGGCTCATGGCAGGAAGCACCCACAATACGATATACATGCCGGTCTTCAAGGCACTACAGCTACTCCTGCCTCCCATCGCCGAGCAGCGGGCCATCGCCGGGGCGTTGTCGGACGTGGATGGGTTGATTGGGTCGTTGGAGGCGTTGATCGCGAAGAAGCGGGCGATCAAGCAGGCGGCGATGCAGCAACTCCTCACCGGCAAAACCCGCCTGCCGGGATTCGAGTGGAAATGGGAGACGAGGTTGTTAGGGTCTGTCGCACAGATACAGAGGGGAGCGTCACCGCGTCCCATAAACAGCCCGATCTGGTTCAATGAGCGTTCACAGATTGGGTGGGTGCGGATTTCCGATGTCCCAGCCTCCGGCATGTTTTTGCGAGCGACAACACAGCGATTGTCCGAGCTTGGCGTGATGAACAGCCGCCCAGTTTCTTCCGGAAGCTTACTGATGAGCATCTGTGCGACCGTCGGCCGTCCGGTCATCACCGCAATCGATGCGTGTATCCACGACGGCTTCGTCGTCTTCGACAATCTTAAGGTCGAAACACGGTTCATGTATTTTGTGCTCAAGGCCATTGAGGGCGAATGGTCGCAACACGGGCAAACCGGTTCGCAGATGAATCTCAACACGGATTTGATCAAGCGCACGGAAGTTCTGATGCCAGTCGATCGGGATGAGCAAGCAGCCATCGCCAACGTCCTGTCCGATATGGACGCGGAGATCGAGGCGTTGGAGCGCCGCTGCGAGAAGACGCAGCAGATCAAGCAGGGCATGATGCAGCAGTTGCTGACCGGCCGGATCCGACTGGTCGAACCGGAGGCCGATCCATGAGCGAGCACCAGAACGTCGAATGGAAGGAGTCCTGGCGCGACGAGTACCTGAAATGGGTCTGCGGGTTCGCCAACGCCCAGGGCGGTGTTCTGGAGATCGGCAAGAACAACAAGGGAGGAGTCATCGGGCTGAGCGATGCCGCCCAACTGCTGGTCGAATTGCCGAACAAGATGCGCGATTTGCTGGGCATCATCGCCGATGTGGATCTGGTGGAGGAAGGCGACAAACAGTACGTGCGCATCACGGTCGAGCCCTATCCGTATCCGGTAAGCTATCGGGGCGAGTATCACGTGCGTAGCGGCAGCACCAAGCAGACGCTACGGGGCGCTGCGCTGGATCGCTTCCTGCTCAGCCGGACGGGCAAACGCTGGGACGCGGTCCCCTTGCCCGGGGTGTCGGTCGACGACCTGGACGCCGGCGTGCTGGAGCGTTTTCGCCAGCGCGCGGCCAAGAGCAAACGGCTCGGCTCCGAGGCCCTCGCCGAAGACGACGCCGGGCTGGTCGAGAAGTTGCGGCTGACCGACGGGGAGTACCTCAAACGCGCGGCGGTGCTGCTGTTCCACGAGGACCCCGAACGGTTCATCACCGGGGCGTTCGTCAAGATCGGCCATTTCGAGAACGATGCCGATTTGCGGTACCACGACGAGGTCCATGGCGATCTGTTCACGCAAGTCGACAAGACCATGGAACTGCTGCTGACGAAGTACCTGAAGGCCGCCATCAGCTACGAGGGA
>CAYPWB010000616.1:1692-3218 GCA_964414315.1 uncultured Planctomycetaceae bacterium
GCAGCGGGTGGAGACCTATCCCGTGCCCGAGGGTGCGTTGCGGGAGGTGTTGCTCAATGCGGTGGCTCACAAGGACTACGCGAGCGGGACGCCGATCCAGATCAGCGTTTACGACGACCGCGTGCTGGTTTGGAACAGCGGACACCTGCCGGATGATTGGACCGTGGAGCGGCTGACGGCGAAACACCCGTCCCAGCCGTACAACCCGGACGTGGCGAATGCGTTCTTTCGGGCCGGGATGATCGAGGCCTGGGGTCGCGGAATCGAGAAGGTCGTCCGATCCTGCCGGGAAGCGGGCATCGACGCCCCGAAGCTGAGTTACGAGGCCGGCGGCCTGACGGTCGAGTTTGCATTTGCGCCGGAAGCGAGGTCTGGCATTTCGGGTACTACCCAGAAGACTACCCAGAAGACTACCCAGAAACCCATTCCAGGGCAGATTCTCGACCTGCTTGCCGAGGACCCCTCGGCGAGCCGCCGAACGATTGCCGAGCGGCTCGGGGACATCACCGAAGACGGTGTGAAATACCATCTCGACAAACTCAAAAACGCCGGTCGAATCCGCCGCGTCGGGCCCGACCGCGGCGGACACTGGGAAATCGTCGGAGGACCTTGATGAGCGACGTCGGCGAACGAGAAGCCAAGACCCAGAAACGGGTCGTCGAGTTCTTCCGCAACCCGCTGAGGTACAACTACCTGGGCTACTGGAAGGACCGCGACGGCAACAGCAACGTCGAGGAAGCGGAGTTGACCAAGTGGCTTAAACGCCAAGGCCACAACGATAAGATTATCGGCAAGGTGCTGTATGAACTGGGCAAGGGGCGAGCGCTTGGCGGCAGCAAGACCCTCTACGACGCCAACCGGGAGGTGTACCGCCTGCTGCGGTACGGCGTGAAGGTCCGGCCCGAGGTCGGGGAGCAGAACATCACCGTCTGGCTGATCGACTGGAAGAACCCGAGGAACAACGACTTCGCCATCGCCGAGGAAGTGACCGTGGCGGGCGACCACACCAAACGGCCCGACGTGGTGCTGTACGTCAACGGTATCGCCCTGGGAGTGCTGGAACTGAAGCGATCCACGGTCTCGGTGACCGAGGGAATCCGGCAGAACCTCGATAGCCAGAAGAAGGAGTTCATCCGGCCGTTCTACGCCACCGTGCAGTTGGTGATGGCGGGCAACGACACCGAAGGGCTACGGTACGGCGTGATTGAGACGCCGGAGAAATACTACCTGGATTGGAAGGAGCAGGCGCCCGACTGGACGCCCCGCTCGCCGGGCGATACCAAGTACCTGGCCCCCTGGGACGACGGCAGCGCCACCAAGCTGGATTCCCAGCTTGAGTGGGTATGCCGGAAGGATCGCCTGCTGGAGATCGTCCACGATTTCATCGTCTTCGACGCGGGTACGAAGAAGACCTGCCGGCACAACCAGTACTTCGGCGTCCAAGCGGGGCAGGACCACGTCGGCAAGCGCGAGGGCGGCATTGTTTGGCACACCCAGGGCAGCGGCAAGAGCCTGACGATGGTCTG
>CAYPWB010000617.1:0-3217 GCA_964414315.1 uncultured Planctomycetaceae bacterium
CAGAGCCGCCCGTCGGTAATGAGGTGCCTCCACAACGAATATTGCCCCCTCAAAGGCTCCTTTATGAGCCTCCTTCAGTACATCCCTTAGTTCGGGGAACATGGGGATAACCCGCGTACTCTTTCCGTGCCGCTTGCCTTTGGGGCTATCTACCGTGATTCGGCTGGTTTCCCAGTCCACTCCCTGCCATCGCAGTGAAAGAACTTCACTCGGGCATCGAAGCCCGCCGTACCGGGCGAGAGTCAGAATGAGCCGCCAAGTCGGGTCACAAACCGTGAGGACTCGGTCCATTGTCTCGGGCGTGATGAAACGCTGGCGTTCTGTTGTCGAGGGGGCCGCCGCGGAAACGTCGGCAAACGGGTTGCTGGGAACCAGCCGCCGCTTGCGGGCCATTTCGAAAAATTGCCGCGTGAATTGAAGCCGTTTACAGACGGTTGTGGGGCTGAGCTTTTCGGTCGTGGTCAGGTAAATCTTAAAATCAGCTGCGTCTCCCTCGTCGATGTCGGTAAGCTCTCGGCCTTCACCGAAAAACGCCCGCAGATTCCGCATTGGTTGCCTCCATGCTTCTCGTGTAGCTCCTGACACGTCCGGCCGCCGCTTGAGGTAATCGTCTAGGAACTCCCCAAGATGCACCAGCGACGCCGGCTCCTTCGCTTCCCGGGGCTCGACCAATCCCACCTTCGCCAGTCTCCCGTACAGGTCGGCGTCGATGTCGGCCAGCCAATCGGCCGTGGCCGGGTTCAGCGGTTGCCCGCTGGCCTTGGCCGCCGCCAAGTGCTCGACATGGCCCTTGACCCCCTCGGCGGTTCGCTTGTTCATCTTGCCCGGCCGGATACTCCGCCGCACCTTGCCGCCGTCGTCGGGCACCATCACCTGAATCTGCCATCGGCCCTTCGGTAATCTGCTGAGGCTTGCCATTAACTCGATTCCTCCCTTACGGGGGTTCGCTCAATCCGCGAACCCGGTTGTTCTTCCCTTTTGGAGCCACCTTCCGGGCGGCCTATGGTCCGTGGTGTCTGGCCGGTCGATTATTCGCTCCACCCTCGATAGGTCAAGCGAAAGCCATGGGTAGCCCGAAGGCTACCCATGACCTTCTTACCCAAACGGTTACCCAGCCTCTCGCAGTTCGACAGGCTCCTCCTCCGGGCCGAAGACCTCGTCGACGGTCGGCAGCACCGGATACTCCGATGCGTCGAGTCCACGCGGCAGTCGCCACGTGGCGGCTCTCGGGCCGCAGGCCGCCGCGACCTCTTCAACCAGTCCGGCTTCATGCAACTCCTTCAACCACAGCTCAACGGTTCGTTGAGTCTTGGCCTCGCCTCGGGCCGCCTGTTCCCGAGTGAAGACCTCCTCGACCTCGAACCGTTGCGTGAGCCGCTCCAAAAAGCTCGCCGCCTGGTCGCTCACCCGGCCCCGCAGCAAGCGGTCCATGGGCTTCAGGAGCAACTGCCGGGCAATCCGGTAGTCGTCCCTCGTTGCGACAAGGTTTCCATGCTCGTCGGTTTCTCGTTGAAATTGGTGAAGCAGGCACACGGCCTGGATCATACTCATCGATTGCGGAAACCCCCGCCGTGCTTCCACACGGTCCGGCGGAAACCGCCTGCTCAACTCGCCCGCGAAGGGGATCACCACGTTGCGTTGCTTCAGCATCCGCTGGGCAGCGTGATGCTTGGTGATGACGCGATCCCTTTCCGCCTTGGCGCTAGAACTGCTATAGTCCCTACCCAATTCGTCGATCACCCGCTGCGTCTGCGTTACGTGTTCGTCCGTGCGCAGCATCAGCATGCGGTTGGCATCTTCGTCGAAGATTTGGGTCAAGGTCGTCGACTCGGTGTAGGCAATCGGGCCGTCCTGGCTGATCACCTCGGTCACGTACCCTTCCCCGCTTTTCCTGGGCACCATCATGTGCAGTTGCCCGGTACTGATTACCTCACGAAGGGCCCGAGTGACTTCCGCCGTGTGCTTGTCCTCACGTCGGCTTCGCTCACCCGCCACGACCCATCGATGCTTCAGATTCCCAGGGGGCAGATAGAAGAGGGCCTTCGGCGTCATCTGCGTGATTCGGAAGGTCGCCTCCGGCGGGAAAAAGTCGGCTACCCTTTCGATGATGTAGCTCTTGCCGCTCGACGTCGACCCTTGCACGACCCCACAGACCGGCTTCACAAGCAGCCGCGAAGTCCCCAACAGATAAAGCGTCATTGCCAGTTCACCTTCACCGGCAACACCGACGATCACGATGTCGTCGGCAATCATTTCCATCAAGTCCGGCGATTCGAGCATGGCCCGGGCTTCGTCTTGCGCCTCGCGGGGCATGGAAGCCAGAGGGTCGGACTCGACCGCTTCACCTTGGCCGGCGCCATCGGCATCGACCGCTGCATCATCCGCCGCGGCCAATTCGGCCGCCAATTCCAAAAGGGCGGTGTTCACGGCCTCGGTATCGACCTCGGCCTGGTTGGTCAGGCCCTCGGCAAACCGCTCCCGTGCCGCCGTGTCGAACAAGTCAATCTTTTCGCATTCCAGCAGTTCCTCTCCTCGACGAACAGTGAGCACCTGCTTGCCGTTTTTGCGGGGAGTCTGCTTCCATTCAATTTGAATACCGTCCAGGGTGATGGTGCCGTAGTTCTTCATGCCCCACCTCCCACCGGCTTGCAGCCGCCGTTGATCCAATCCATCAGATCGGACCGCCGCCACCGCGACGTGCCCCGCCGGCCAGGAACGATCTTCATGGGGTGGGGGCACCTTCCCTCCTTTACCCATCGCGTCAGCGTCCGATCGCTAACATTGACCAACTGGGCCGCTTCTTGCCGCGTCAACAACTCCGGATCGATGTGCTTTTCTGCCATCGTGTGCTTTCCTTTCGTTAGGTATGCTTTTGCATGGTTTCTTTATCCTTTCTGTTTTGTGTAAAGCGCCAAGATCGCCTGTTTCGCGAACTTGGCTATATTGAGTACCTAGGTACTCCGATTTAGTGCCAACTAGCCATACCTCTGCCCGGGACGGCCGACGTTGGCTACACGGCCATCCCGACGGGGTTTCCCCATGCCAAACGCCGTGGTCATCAGGCGTTCCCGCCCGAAGCACCACGCTAATCGAAAGAACTGGAAAACACTTTTAGAAGCGGGGACCAGACAACTGCCGGTCCTGTGCTATAAATTAGAAGGCCCGAAGACCATCCCCCTGGCTCGGGGGTAGAATAAAAGATTAAGTGGGGTTCAAG
>CAYPWB010000618.1:0-3214 GCA_964414315.1 uncultured Planctomycetaceae bacterium
CCCCTTGCACGCCGCCAACTGGAGTACGACCACCCGGGGCGTTCGGCGCGGGCCGGCGGGACCGCTGGGCAAAGCGTCATTCGGCCGCTAGAATAGGCGGCTTTCGTATCCGCTCGTCGCAGATGCGTCGCGTCTGATCAGGACGATTCGCCCACGCACCCCCCGCTCGACCGATGCCAGCCAGCCCCCTGACCGACTTCAGCCGTCTCTGCCTGCACACGATTACCACGAAGCCGTGGTCTATTGAAGAGGCGTGCGACCGCTACGCCGCCGCCGGGGTCGGCGGCATCACGGTGTGGCGGCAGTGGCTCGAAAAGCGCGACCCGGTCGCCGTCGGCCGGCGGCTTCGTGCAGCGGGGATGGACGTGGTGTCGGTCGCACGCGGGGGGTTCTTTCCCGCTCCCGACGCCGCCGGACGCGCCGCCGCACTCGACGACAACCGCCGCGCCATCGACGAAACGGCCGCCCTCGAGGCGCCCCTGTTGGTGCTCGTGTGCGGCGCGGTGCCGGGCCAGCCGCTCGACCTCTCCCGCGACCAAATCGCCGACGGCATCGCTGCCCTGCTCGACCACGCCAAGGCGTGCAACGTGAAACTAGCCATCGAACCGCTCCACCCGATGTACGCCGACAGCCGCTCGGCCATCAACACCCTCGGGCAGGCCAACGACATGTGCGAGCGGCTGGCCGACCCGCAGGTGGGTGTGGTCGTCGACGTGTACCACCTGTGGTGGGACCCGAACCTGGAGGCCGAAATCGGCCGCTGCGGGCGCATGGGCCGGCTGCTGGCCTTCCACGTTTCCGACTGGCGAACGCCCACCGAGGACCTGCTGAACGACCGCGGCCTGATGGGCGAAGGCTGCATCGATGTGCCGCAAATCCGCGGTTGGGTCGAAGCGGCCGGTTTCGACGGCTTCATCGAGGTCGAAATCTTCTCGAATCGCTACTGGGCAATGGACCAGCAGGAGTTTTTGGACAACATCAAGCAGGCATACCTGAAACACACCTGATCGGGGAGACCACCGTGAAAACGCACAACATCGGCATCATCATGAACGGCGTGACCGGGCGCATGGGCACGAACCAGCACCTGGAGCGGTCCATCCTGGCCATTCGGCAGCAGGGGGGCGTGCAACTCAGCCCCGACGAGACCATCATGCCCGACCCGATCCTGGTCGGTCGCAACGAAGGGAAGCTCCGGGCCCTGGCCGACCGCTACGGCGTGGAGAAGTACACCACCGACCTCGACAGCGTGCTTTCCGACGCAAGTTACTCGGTGTACTTCGACGCCCTGACGACCCAGTTGCGTTTTCCGAATGTGCGGAAGGCGATTGCCGCGGGAAAGCACATCTACGTCGAAAAGCCCATTGCCGAAAGCGCCGACGACGCCCTGACCCTCTACCGCGAGGCCGAGGCCGCCGGCGTGAAGCACGGCGTGGTGCAGGACAAGCTGTGGCTGCCCGGCCTGCTGAAGCTGAAGTACCTGATCGACACGGGCTTCTTCGGCGAGATCATTTCGGTGCGCGGCGAGTTCGGCTACTGGGTGTTCGACGGGTTCGACCAGGCGTGCCAGCGCCCAAGCTGGAACTACCGCAAGGAAGAGGGGGGCAGCATTCTGATCGATATGTTCTGCCACTGGCGGTACGTGATCGACCACCTGTTCGGCGCCATTAAGTCGGTGGTCGTTTTGGCCGATACGCACGTAAAGCGCCGCGTCGACGAGCGGGGAAAGCCCTACGAATGCACAGCCGACGATTCGGCGTACGCCATTTTCGAGCTGGAAAGCGGGCTGCCCATCCAAATGAACTCGTCGTGGTGCGTGCGCGTGCGGCGCGACGACCTGCTGTGCCTCCAGGTGGACGGCCTGAAAGGGAGCGCCGTGGCCGGGCTGCGCGAGCTGGTCGTCCAGCCCGACGCCATCACGCCCAAGCCCGTCTGGAACCCCGACGTCCCCTCGCAAATCGACTACTTCGCCAACTGGCCCACCGTGCCCAACAACCGCCCGTACGACAACGCTTTCAAGACCCAATGGGAGCTGTTCCTGCGGCACCTGGTCAAGGACGAGCCGTTCCGCTGGAACCTGATGGAAGGGGCCAAGGGCGTGCAGCTTGCCGAATTGGGCATGCAGTCGTGGCAGGAGCGCCGCTGGGTCGACGTGCCGGAATTGGAGTAGCTCGGCCGGGCAGGCGAGCAACGGGCGAGCGGGGGCCGTGAGGCCCCTGTTCCGTAACCGTTCACGGGGGGACTGTCCCAATTTTCGCGGCACAAAGGGCGTTCTTGCCCAATCATCCACCGTTTCCGCCGCGAAAACGGGACTGTCCCCTTCAAATGTAGCGGAGAACACTGCCGCCGTCCTGTGAACCGTTACCCTGTCTCTGTTTGCGAGTTGCACGCCTGACAAGCTGGAAGCTTGTCCCACGCCCGACAAGCTGGAAGCTTATTCCACGGGGGTGGCTGCCCGGCAGGACCGGCGCGGCCGTTCTATTCGGTATGCTCCGAACGGTGCGCACATTCCATGCACCTTGTCGCCGGGGCGCTTCCTTGCAGAAAGGCGAGCCCACGCGTCGATAGTTGTGTTTGGCTAGTTTGGACAAACCTTGCTGACGGTGCGCCCCCCCCATGCCCAAGACACAACACAACGCCGACGATTCCAGCGTGCAGTCGCCCCTGGAAACCTACCTGCGCGAGATCAACGAGACCGCGCTCCTAACGGCCGACGACGAGTACGAGTTGGCCGTCGCCATTGGCGAGGGCGATACCGAAGCGCGCGATCGCATGGTGCGGGCGAACCTGCGCCTGGTGGTCAATATCGCTCGGGGGTACGCCGGCAAGGGGCTTGGGCTGCAAGACCTGATCGAGGAAGGCAACCTCGGCCTGCTGCGCGCCGTCGAAGGCTTCGACCCGGCCATCGGCACCCGATTCTCCACCTACGCCAGCTACTGGATCAAGCAGTCGATCAAGCGGGCGTTGATCAACACGGGCAAGACGATCCGCATTCCGGCGTACATGGTCGAACTGCTGTCGAAATGGCGGCGGGCCAGCACACGGCTTGCCGAGGAGATGGGCCGCACCCCCACGCCTGAAGAGATCGCCCGCGTTCTCGGGCTTCCCCGCAAGAAGCTTCCGATCATCAAGAAGGCCATCCGCATTTACAATCTCACTCCGCAGACCGACCAGGCCGACGCCGGTTGGTCACTCGGCGAGATGATTATGGACG
>CAYPWB010000619.1:0-3193 GCA_964414315.1 uncultured Planctomycetaceae bacterium
CAACGTGAGCGGCGACCTGATGCGCAGAACGACCCTGCCGGTGATTGCCGTGGGGGTCCTTCTGCTGAGCGCCGGCGTGCTCAGTGCGTGGCAGGTGCATCGCCTCCACCGGCGCAGCGACGACATTTTGTCGCAGAACGTCTCCAGCATTCGCGCGGCGGAGGAGTTCGAAACCGTTGCGCACGAGTTGCGCTACCGGCTGAAGCGGTTCCTCAGCAGCCACAATGAGCGCCACCTCGAGGAAATTTCCGGCCTGCTGCCGCGAGGCCTCCGGCGACTGGACCGCGCGCAACGCCGGGCGACGACGCCGCGCGAACAGGAGTTGGTCGCGGAAATCCGTCGTGGCTACGAGCACCTCGTGGCGACATTCGACCGCGTAACCGTCGCCGCCGACCGGGAACAGTCGGAACTGGCCGGCCGTCTGGCCGATGAAGTCATTCCAAACGATATTCTCGCCTACACCAAGCAGTACATCGGAATCAACGAAGAACAACTTGCCGACAGCACGGAGCGGAACCAGGCGACGGCGAACCAGCTGATGTTCGGCTTGCTCCTGCTGGGCACCTGCGGCGGAGTGGCCGGATTGCTGGCCGGACTGGCCATCGCACGACGCGTGAACCGCATCATTGTCCGGCTTTCGCTTCCGCTTCGAGACACGGCGGGAAAACTCGGGAAGGTGGTCGGGCCGGTTGCGGTTTCCGCCGATCCCGGGTTCGACGACCTCGAATCGGTCCTGCAAACGATTTCCGAGCGCGTGTCGACCGTGGTCGAGCGCCTCCAGGAAAACGAACGTGAAATGCTGCGCGCCGAGCAGCTTGCAGCCGTGGGGCAACTGGCAGCCGGACTCGCGCACGAGCTGCGCAATCCGCTCACCTCGGTGAAGACGATTCTTCAATTGGCCGACGCCCCGGAGGAATTGACCCGCCGCGATCTGGACGTGTTGAAACAGGAGATCACGCGACTGGAGGAGGCCGTGCAAACATTCCTCGACTTCGCCCGGCCGCCCCGGCCTGAAAAACGCGCCGTCGATCTCAACCAACTGCTGGTCGAAACGGTCGAACTGGTCCGCCGTCGCGCGGAGCGGAACCGCATCCACCTTGACTACGACGCAACGGAGCGGCCGGTTGAGGTCGTCGCCGACGCGACGCAGGTGCGGCAGGTGGTCCTCAACCTGCTGCTGAACGCCCTCGAGGCGGTGCCCTCCGGCGGAACCGTGCGACTGGAAAGCGGCATCGACAACGGTCATCGAGCGCCGCACCGCCTCCGCCGCGGTCGCACGCAGTGGGCCGCGGTGCGCGTGACCGACACCGGAACGGGCCTGCCCGATGGGCTGGCCGACCGGATCTTCGATCCGTTCGTGAGCACCAAGGAATCGGGGACCGGGCTGGGCCTGTCCATCTGCAAACGAATTGTCGAGGCGCACGGCGGCGAAATCGAAGCGGCCGACGCTCCCGACGGCGGCGCCGTGTTCACTGTCGGGTTGCCCTTGGAAAACCACGAACCGCCCCTGCCATCCCCCGAAGTGCATCATGCCGAAGCTCTTGATTGTCGATGACGAGCCGAACGTGCTCTACTCGTTCGAGAAAGGCCTGTCGAAAGGCTCGCCCTCGCTCCGCATCGAAACGGCCGAAACGGGGGCCGACGCGCTCCGGGCCGTTCGGGCGAGCAAGCCCGACGCCGTCGTGCTCGACGTGCGGCTGCCCGACATGTCGGGCCTCGAAGTGTTCGATCGTATTCGCGAGATCGACGCGCGCCTTCCGGTCATCGTGGTCACCGCCCACTCCACCACCGACACGGCCATCGACGCGATGAAGCAGGGCGCCTTCGACTACCTGCTCAAGCCGGTCGACATCCACCAGCTTCGCAGCCTGGTGGCCAAGGCGATCGAACTGAGCCGCTTGCAGCACGTGCCCGCCGTGTTCGACCAGAACGACGAAGAGCCGGCCGCCGACCGGATCGTCGGGCGGTCGGCGGCGATGCAGGAGGTGTACAAGAGCATCGGGCGCGTGGCGATGGAAGACGTGACCGTGCTCATCCTGGGCGAGAGCGGCACGGGGAAGGAGTTGGTGGCGCGGGCCATCTATCACCATAGCCGCCGCAACCGAAAGCCCCTGCTGGCGATCAACTGCGCCGCCTTGCCCGAAACCCTGCTGGAAAGCGAGTTGTTCGGCCACGAGCGGGGCGCGTTCACCGGCGCCGACCGCCGGCGCATCGGCAAGTTCGAGCAGGCCCACGGCGGCACGCTGTTCCTCGACGAAGTGGGCGACATGAGCCCGGCCACCCAGGCGAAGGTGCTCCGCGTGTTGCAGGACGGCCGATTCGAGCGCGTCGGCGGCAGCGAGACCATCGCGTGCGACGTCCGCGTCATTGCGGCCACCAACCAGCGGCTCGACCGGAAGATCGCCGCCGGCGAGTTCCGCGAAGACCTGCTGTACCGGCTCAACGGGTTCGCCATTCGCGTGCCGCCGCTGCGCGATCGGCCGGACGATCTGCCGCTGCTGCTGGAGCACTTCCTGAAACAATCGAACCGGGAGTCGAGCCAGCCGGTGGGCGCCGTTTCGCCCGACGCCATGCGGCTGCTGGAGGCGTACCACTGGCCCGGCAACGTACGCGAACTGCAAAGCGTCGTGAAATACGCGGTGGTCCACGCCGTGGGCGAGGTGATTACGCCCGACTGCCTGCCGGAAAGCTGCCGGCAACCGGCGGGGCCCGACGCCGAGGCGGCCGCCGCGGAAGAGTTGGCGGACCTTTCGCGCTTCGTCCGGCGGTTGTTGTCCTCGCACGACGGCGACCTGTACCGCCGCATCCAGCAGGAAACCGACCGGATCGCGCTGGGCGAAGTGCTGCGGCACACGCGGGGCAACCAGGTGCAGGCCAGCCAGATCCTGGGCATGTCGCGAACCACCCTGCGCGCGAAGCTGAGCAGCCTGGGCATGGAGGACCAAGAGTTCGACCCGGTGCAAGCCGTGGAGATCGAGTAGCGGATCGTTCCTTGGCACAGAATTTGCAGCTCTTGTGACGCGGATTGGAACCCGACATGACCTTCTACTACGATATGAACGGTTGCGAACGCCAGCGTCCGGAGGTTTTCCATGCAGGCAACCCTCATCGGCGTCGACGAGCAGGGAAGACGCCGGCGGTATCACTTGACGGAGTTCCCTGTAACGATAGGGCGGAACGAAGACGCCGACGT
>CAYPWB010000620.1:0-3174 GCA_964414315.1 uncultured Planctomycetaceae bacterium
CTGGAGCGCGCCTGCTTTTTCTGGCGCTTTTCCTCCTGCTGCCGGACTTTCTTCAGCTCTCGCTGCTTCTTGTCATACTGATAGTTTGGCTTGGCCATGCGGTCTCCGAAAGTGGTGGAACCGCTGCCGCAGTGATGACGGGTACAGCGTGTTCGGTGGATCGTCTAGCCCAGCATACCACTTGGGGGGAGCGTAACACGGGGCGCGAAAAACGAAGGGGTTGCTATTGGCCGGGTTGGCCTTTCCGGCTGCCGCCTGTGTGGGACACGATGTGAAGGTGGCGATACCTTTTGCCGAGCGACCTGTTTCTCGCTCGGTAACGGCAAACGGTGCTCGCATCTGTGCCGTCAGGCGCCCGACTCGCCGATCTCAACCATGGAGGTGGATCGTCGTTTCGTGGGGTGCTGGACAGATAGGGAGCGGTCACCGTTTCACGGCTAGGGTGTTTGCCCAGCGCTGCTATCATTCGAGTTCGGCTCGTGAACGCCGTCGCCCACCACGTAGCAGATCCATTGCGATCATCATCGCCACCCACCACGGCTCCACAAGATAACGTGAGCCTAGTCGACGGGGCTCGCTCAGCAGCCGAAAAAGCCACTCCAGTCCAAGACGTCCCGACCAGCGGGGTGGCGTGGGAATCTCGCCCGCATGGTAGTCGAGGCAAGCCCCCACCGTCATCACCACCCCGGCATGAATGTCGCCCAGGTTCTGTAGGACCCAACGCTCCTGCCGGGGCATACCCATGCCGACCAGTACCAGGTCCGGCCGAAACCTACGGATGTCCTCAAGCACCATTCGGTTCTCCTCACAGCCTGGGCTGGCGTCGAAATAGCCGTCGCGGTGGGCAAAGTCCAAGCTCGTGGATTCTTCTTGGAGATGCTCCATGGCACGCGCGAATACGCCCCGGCGCCCTCCCAGGAAGTATACCCGCCAGCCCCGATGCGACGCGGTTTTCATTAGCTCCGGCAAATAATCGACGCAAGTCGTACGGCAATTGCTGGGGACGTGGTAGCCATAGAGACGTGCGATCAACACTAGTGACATACCGTCGACGTAAGCGATGTCGGCGCGGTCGTATAGGCACCGCAAGGCTTGGTTGTCAATCAGAAGGTAAAGGCTGTGTAAATTGTGGTGAACAATGACGGTACGCGCACCTTTCTCCATTGACACCCTGATCTGCGCGAGCAGCTCCTCGGCACGCATGGGGCAGATCCGTAGCCCCAGCAACCGTATACGAGTCAGGGTCTTCGCGGTCACTCCTGCGATTCTCGACCGGGCAACGTCAAGGCGATCATAATGTAAAGCGCCCACAGCAGTGAGTTGTGTCTCAGCACAAAGCTTTCCACTATATTGAGCGCGACTAACAGGACCAACAGCAGCAACGGCACGCTTGAAAACGCGTCGCCAGCCCTGGAAGCTAGGCGCCAGGCTGCGGTTCCGGTACGCGCCAGGCTTGCAGAAAAAAGCGCCAGCCCGATGACTCCCAGCTGAAGCTGTAATTCGAGGTAACCGTTGTGCGCAGTCAACGCGGTCCAGCCGACTGTGGCCCAGACTGATGCGGCTGGAGACCCGGCCGACTGGACCCAGAACCCACCGTAGCCATGACCCAGCCATGGTCTCGCAAGCACATGTTCCCACAGTACCACCCACAACGGGATGCGACCGGTGAGCGACGCGTCGCGGTTCAGGGTGGCAAGGGCCGCATCTCCGAAGGTAACTGCCAGCGCGGCCACGAGCGCCAGGACGCCTGCGATTATCAACACGATGGTCCTGCGCTGGTCCGGATCGGAGCGGCCAAGCCATGCGAGTGCCGCCGAGGCGAGGACGAGCAGGGCCAGCAGCACCCAGGCTGTGCGTGAACCGGAAAGCACCACCAACGCGAACATCAACAGAGCAATCGCCGTGGCCCAGCTGGGTCGGCCCTTCCCCGATGCAATATATGCGCCAGCGGCAAGCAGACCGACCACCATCAGCCGGCCCAACTCGTTCTTGTGCAGAAAGATGCCGCGCCACGCTTCTTCGTTATAGCCTCCGTGGATCCCGAGTTCCGGAGCGACGAGAACCAGAGCAATGCTCGCGCCGGCACCGATGCCCAGGGCCCAGAGCAGCAGTTCGACCCACTCTCGCAGCGGATAACGTCTGACGATATACACCGCGACCAGGAGGGTACCGAGCAGTCCAAGTACACGCCGCAGGCTGATCAAGGGGTCGCCGCTCCAGAGCAAAGAGAGCAGGGCGAGTGCGGTCAGGGCAAGAAGCCAAGGGTCGCGTATCGCCATTGCCCAAGCCGTGCGTAGATGGAGCAGCAGCAGTAGACCGGCCACGGCGTAGATGCTTCCATAGGCGAGCAGAAGTTGCGGTGGCCAGCGCTCGGCACCAACGATTGGGCCAGGTCCCTCGTGGGCAAGGTACGGCAACAGGTGGCCAGTAAGCAGCAGCATGGCGAGGACCGCGAAGGTACGCTCGAGCAAGCCTGGTGGGGATGAGGTCTCAATTGTCATCGCGGGCCCCGCCACGCCGGAACCAAACCAGGCCACGACGTCGGCAATAATCACGGTTCAGCACACGGCGCAGCCATGTGCTGAGCGTTGCGCCATCAGGGGGCCGGGCTGGCAAGCCCGCCGGGTCAGGCCCAACGACCCATCGTCGCGCGCATCGATTGGCCAGAGTTACGCGAAGCATCGCACCCGGGAGGCCGGAGGGGAGGAACTGCCGGTCTAGACCCAACACAGGAGTGCGAACACCGCGCAGTTGGCGATGGTCTGACCGGCGACGTCCGTAAGACCAATTCGAGGTATTGACAATAGGTTGAGCGTGATGTGGGCCAGGGCATTGTCTCCTACGATCACGGCGGGTGTCCGAGTATCCTGAAGTCACTTCAGATGCGCCGCTGAAACAAGCAAACTTCAGACCGGCGAGTTGATCGTAATCCAGGAAAACATGATTGTCATCGTCTGCCGATGTGCCTGACCCGAAAACAGGTCTACGAAGGGCGCCAATGCGCTGCAGTCTGTATCGGGATTCATTGTTCTCCCATCCCCGACGTCATTCGCAGCGGGCGCTGCGGTAGGGGGCTGTACATTGAGGAGAAATGCTTGGGTGGCGTAATTCCCGGTCTAGGTGATGGCAAACGGCGCCCGTTCACGGGTTGTGAAATAGTCGGATGATGAACTG
>CAYPWB010000621.1:0-3164 GCA_964414315.1 uncultured Planctomycetaceae bacterium
ATTTGTGCGCAGCACCCTTCGGGCCGTTCCGGCAAATTGGACCTGTCCCCCTTTTCCCTGAGATAACAAGCCACGGAGAACAGAATCGATGAGTGACACGAAGACGGTGCGTTGGGGCCTGATCGGCCTGGGATGGTTCGGCGAGGTGCATGCCGAAACGCTTGCCGCCATGCCGGGCGTTTCGCTGGAGGCGGTGTGTACCCGGCGGCCGGAACGGCTCAAGCAAGTGGCCGACCGGTTCCACGTGCCCAAGCGGTTTACCGACTACCACGAGCTGCTGGCCGATCCGGACATCGACGTGGTGGGCGTGACCACGCACGTTCACGATCACCGGCACATCGCCATCGATGCCCTGCGCAGCGGCAAGCACGTGTTCCTCGAAAAACCCATGGCACCCACGGCCGCCGATTGCGACGCCATCCTCGCCGCCGCCCGCGACGCGCCCGGCTTCTTCATGGTCGGGCACATCTGCCGGTTCGACCCGCGCGTGGCGCTGGCCAAGCAAGCGATCGACGAGGGGCGCATCGGGAAAATCGTGTCGATGCACGCGCGGCGCAACCTGTCGAAGACCATCGGCGACATGGTGCTCAACGACATTTCCGCCCTGATGGGCGACGGCATCCACGACGGCGACCTCATGCTGTGGTTCAGCGGCGCGAAGCCGGTGAGCGTGTACGCGCAGGAGATCCACCCGGGCGACAAGAAGTACCCCGACGGCGGCTGGGCCATGGCCCGGCTCGACAGCGGCGCCATCGCCGTGATCGAGTCGATCTGGCACCTGCCCGCCACGACGCCGTACCAGATCGATGCCCGCATGGAGGTGATCGGCACCGAGGGGGCGCTGTACATCGACTGCGGGAACGCGGGCTTGACAATCCACGACAGCCAGGGCAACCGCATGCCCGACACACTCTACTGGCCCGAGGTGTTCGGCCAACGGTTCGGCATCCTGCGGGCCGAGCTGCGCTATTTTGCCGACTGCGTGGCCGAAGGCCGGCCGCCCGACCGCATTACGCCGGACGAATCGCGGGCGGCCGTCGCCCTGCTGGCCGCCGCGGTCGAGTCGTCGCACACCGGGCAGGTAGTGGTGCTTTGAGAGGCTATCCGGAAACTCCCCTTTCCGTTTGGGAAGGGGTCGGGGGAGAGCCTTTTCAGACAGTCTCTACGTCCCCTCTCCCTCCGGGAGAGGGTCAGGGTGAGGGGGTAGACCAACAGATCTTACACAACTTTCTACAAGCCCTCACTCCCAGCCCCTCGCCCAAAGGGAGAAGGGGGTTTCAGACAGCCTCTTAGCTCCAAGCCTTTCCTGATAGCCTCTGAGTTGCGAAACCACAAGCGCGCGGATGAAGGCGTTTCGCCGTTTTGCGCCAGTGCCCCATGTCTCCTGCTTTCTCGCATCGCTGCAATGTTGGCCTGCAAATTCGCCGGAACCGCTATAGTTTAACGCACGGGAGGCCGATGGTAGGAACGCCATGTGGTGTTCAACGTGCCAACAAGACGTGCCTGCGCAACGATCGCCGACGACCGGCGAGTTGAGCTGCCCCCGATGCGCGGCCGCCTTGCTTCGGGCGGGCAAGGCCGACCCGACCACTGCGGAAGCTTCGCCCGGCGAGGGCGAAGCACCCGAGGCCGCGCCCCCGCGGTTCGATCCGTGGGAGTTCGACGAGCAGTTGCGGCACGTCGGGCGGAGGCTGCGATTGGACGGCGAGGGCAGCGGGCCGGTGAACGACGCGGTTCAGCGCGAAATCGTCCGGCTCGACCCGCCCCACCTCGCCGCCCCCCAATGGCACGTGCCCGAGGCGCAGACGAAAGCCCGACGACGGCGGAAGCGGCAGCGCCCCGCCGGTCGCCGGTCGAGCGGCGCGCTCGCCTGGACCGCCCTCGCCATGGGCACCATGGTGCTCGTGTGCGGGGCCATGCTGCTCGTGTGGGCCGTCGTGGCCGACCGGGGCGAGCTGTGGGCGATCGGCCTGCCGGCCGCGTTCGTCGGGCAGGTGGTCCTGCTGGTCGGCCTGGTGCTCCAGCTCGACCGGCTCTGGCGCGACAACCGCTCGGCGGCCGCGCGGCTGAAACACGTCGACGTGCAACTCCACGAGCTTCGCACTACCACCACGCTCATGGGCACGTCGGGCGCCAGTCCCGGCGGCGCGTTCTACTCGCACTTGGCCGGCGGCGCCGGCCCTCACCTGCTGCTGAACGATCTGAAAGGCCAACTCGACTTGCTGGCCGTGAAGCTCAGCCGCGAGTCGTAACGCCGTCTTTTGCGGAAGCGGGAGGGTGTTCCCGCTTTGGCAGGTTGCTCGGAGCACCTCCTGCCGTCGGGCGGGAAAGGCACTGTTCGACGGCACGGCCGGAAGGAAAGCGGCGATAAATCGCCACACGCTCGACTTCGACCTGGCGAACTGACGCGAGGCAGGAAAAAGGGTAGAATACGGGGTTGTGTTTACTACCCTCCTGCTGGTACGTTGAATCCATGAATCCATCCCGTCCCGCCGCCGGGCCCGCCGCGGCCGCCGCCGAACTGAACCGACACGAGCACCGCAAAGACGGCGCCCGCGTGGTGCACAGCCTGACCGAAGGCCTCGATCTGCTCCGCGACTCCTTCTACCTGCGCATCCACCGCGACGTGCAGCAGTCGGTCGGCAATGATTCGATGCTCATGCCCGTCTCGGAACTGAAGGCCGAGCAGCAGACCGAGGAGGAGATCGAGTTGTACCAGGCCGCCGAGGGCGCGGCAGCGGCCGTTCGGCGCGGCTACGCGGGCGGCGCCGACGACTGGTTCCTCCTGTGGCTTGCCCGCCTGCGGCTGGGCGAGCGGGCCGTGGAGCCGGAAGTCGACGCGCGGCTGCACAGCTACTACACCCAAACCTCGCAACAGCGGGCGCTGGCTCTCACGAACGCCCTGGCCGCCGTCCTGCCCGAGGCGATGAAGGCGCCCTTGGTCCTCTTCCGCTTGGCGCCGCTTGCGGTGGAGATTGCCGTCGCGCAAGCGTTCGACGACCCACCGACGGCCGAGGCGCTCCGCCGCGAGCAACTCGCGCTGCTGCCGCCGATCGGCTATTGCCAGGACTGCCACGGCGAGGTGCTGCCCCCGGGCGAACCGTGCCAGGTATGCGGGAACCCCTTGTGGAAGCACAAGTGGCTCACGGCGATCGACTGAGGGG
>CAYPWB010000622.1:0-3152 GCA_964414315.1 uncultured Planctomycetaceae bacterium
CGACGTTCGCTGCCCGAACAGCCGCCTGGATCTTCCTCGAAGCCTCGGTTAGCTCCTCTTCAGCCCGTTTGCGCTCGGTAATGTTGCTAGCAACACTGAGAATGGCATCCCGACCGTGCCAATCGATGGTCTTGGCCGTGACCTCCAAGGGAAAGACCGAGCCGTCTTTACGATAATGTCCTACTTCGAAGCGAGCCTCCCCCTCTTCAGCAATCTTGCGGAACCGTTCTTCCCGCAGTGCTTTGCTCTCGGGCACGTCCAGATCGTGGAGGTTCACGGCCAGGAATTCCGTTTCCTCGCTGTATCCGTGAAGGTGCCATGTGTGGCGGTTGGCAAAAAGGAATTGCCCGTCGGTGTCATGAACGGTAATCGCGGCGGGCGCCTCGTCGAGCATCCGGCCCAGCAACGCGATGCGCTCTTCGTGTTTCCTCCGTTCCGTGATGTCGCTGTAGGCGATCGCTACGCCGTAGCCCTGCAAGGGAATAGGCGTGCTGGCCACCATGATCCATGTGCATAGATCGCCGTCTTTGAGGATGCCCATTTCGACGTTTTCGACAAGGCGGTTCTCCTTCAGCGCCCTGGTGCTGGCAAACTCCTCGGCCGGCATGGGCGAGCCGTCCGTTCTGACGATGCGCCATGCATCGCCGTCAACGGTTCTTCTCGTGTGTTCTTCTTCGGATAGCCCCAGGATCTTCTGCCCGGCTTGATTGCACTCTACGATATTGCCTGCCTCATCGGATATGGTAAGCCCGACGGGCAATACCTCGAAGATCGTTCGGTACTTGACCAGACTGACCTGCAACTCTTTCTCGGCTCGTTTTCGCTCGGTAATATCCCTCGCGAAAACGGCAATTCGTTCCACCGAACCCTCGCGATCCAAGACAGGGAAGATGCTGTGATGCATCCAGCGCTGCTCGCGCTCATCCTCAAACTGAGCAGGCCGACGGGACTCCAACACCTGCTCCACGACCGCCTTTCGCCGCGAGGCAACGTCTGGGGGAATCAGGCTGTAAATGGACTTCCCCACACAGTCTTCAACGCGTCTGTCGAGGCGCGCGGCGAACGTGTCGTTCGCGGCAACGACGATTCCTTCGCGGTCGAACAGGCAGACTGACTCGAGCGTGGCGTTGAAGAGGGAACGGAGGTCCGCCTCGCTTTGGCTGAGCGCGGAGGCCGCTTCGCTCTCCTTGGCACGCAGACGGATCGACTCGATGATGCTCGCGCAGGCACTCAAATAGGGCTCAAGGAAATGCGCAATTTCCTCGTCGTAGCCACCCGGCCGGTTCGCGACCCCGGCCACGCCGATCACCTCCCCGCCCAAGTAGACCGGCAGGCCCATGAAAGAGTGGATGGCAGGATGTCCGGGCGGCAGTCCGCCGGAGCGAGGGTCGTGCGGCGCATCGTTTGCAATGAGCGGCTTTGCGAGGATCGCAGGAAGCCCGGAAAGATTGTTCAGATTACGGAACTCAAGATTGCGGGCGCGCAGTTGTTCGTACAACGCCAAGGAATCTGCGTCCCATGAGATATTCGAGATGGCCAGATTCACCTTGTGGGGGATGCCGTCGCGGTCGTGCCGTACCTCGTCCAGGAAGCCGAATTCGCTGCCTGTCATGCGAACGAGCGTTTCGAGCAAGCCGTCAAACAGCGAACGGCTATCGCCCTGGGCGATATAGGTTGACTGGGCCTGCCGCACAGAATCGAGCAACTCGGTCGTCCTGCGCAGGTGGTCCTGGGTTCGGCGGCGTTCGGTAATATCTCGAACATTTCCCCACAGGTATTCGACGGCGCCGTCTTTGCCGCGCACGGCGTGCGAACGCAGCTCCACGGGAAAAACCGTGCCGTCCTTGCGAATGTATTCTCTCTCATAAAGGCCGGAGTAGCCATGCGTGAGCAGTCGCTCCTGCAATATTTCGGTGGTTTCCCATTGAGGCCAGCATTCCGGGGTAATGGCGCAGAAGTCGGGCAGGGCGCGGAGTTCCTCGAGCGAATAGCCGAGCATGTCGCAGTAGGCCTGATTGGCGTCGAGGATGTGCCCGTTCGCGTCGACCACGACGAAGCCGTCGCGCCCCTCTCGAAACATCTCCCGGTAGCGCCGCTCACTTTCGGCCAGTCGGGCCGCCTTCGCTTCCGCCTCGTGGAGCCGCCGCTCGAGTTCCTTGATTGGCTCGACGTTCTCCTTCATGGCGTTCCGCTCCGTTCCTGGGTAATCGTTTTGTCCCGATGCGCAAAACCATTCCTGTACCACTAACCCCGAACATCGTGAACTTCTTCACAAAGTTGCGATCTAGGCTCCGAGCGGAAGCTCGCATGGGTTGGCGGCCCTGCCGCCCTGTGAATTAGGCGACGGTAGCCGCAGTGACCCGGTTGAACTGCCGAAAAGTGGTCGCCTGCGTTTCACCTGATTGTGCCATCAAGGCCGAGTTTTGCCAATCCCAAGTGTGGAATCTACTGGCGGGGGATGTGGCAGTTCAATCGGGTGGGTTTCCCCCAGCCGGCTTGGCGCCGTTCCCGGCGCAAAATTGCACCCTGCCTGCTGAAACGTCCCCTCGGGGCGTTGCCGGGACCTTGCCGTGGATGGGGCAGTGTTTTTCGTAGCGGATGCGTTGCTTGCAGGGGGCGTGCAATTGGTTGAAGCGGATGGTGTCGGCCGTACTCGGGCGGGACCGTCAGCACCCCTCGTCCTGGAAGGTTTCAACGAACGGCCGGCCACCGTCCCCCCTGATAGCCACAGGTCCCATCCGATTCGAGTGCCAGATCGAAATACCAGGCCCCGTACTCTTCCATCCACGCGCCGGTGGCGTTGACGCACACCACGTAACGCCGGCCTTGCACCTGATCGCGAACTCCCTTGTGGCTCCGCAGCCGACCGCGACGGGTCCAGCCCAGATTGCGCACCCGGCAGTGCCGCTCCGGCCCAGGTTCCCTTGGCCACGCCCAACTCGTCGCGGACGTAGAGCAGGTACTGCTCGATGCGCCTCTCGCGGGGGCGATCCGGCGGCACCATGCCGTAGGCAGTCCGTTGACGGACGGCCCGCACACACGGTCGACTGGCCCCTTCGACCGGCCCGGCGAGTTTCAAGTCTTGGATCATACGATTCCTGAGTTCTGACATCGTGATACCCTTTCGTGGGGTTCGTGGAAATCCAGCCACC
>CAYPWB010000623.1:0-3138 GCA_964414315.1 uncultured Planctomycetaceae bacterium
TCGCACCACTCGATTGTCGTCTTGATTCCCATCACGTCGCTCCCGTCGGTTGCCTCCGGCGCAGTTCCCCAGGCAGGTCGACCCGGGCGAGCAGCTCGCGGAGTTGTCGTTTGGCCTCACGGCGGTCCTCTTCGGTTTCGGCCGGTTCGCCGGCGGCCCGCTCCCACGCCTGGTACGCCGCCGCCGCGCGGAAGAATCGCACCGGGTCCTGCCGATCGCCGCGGACAGGCCGGGCCGCCGCACTGGCCAACAGCCAGTCGGCCCCCAGCCCGGAGAGCGCCGCCCAGGCACACCGCAGTAGCAGCAGCCGCTCGGCATCGCTGGGCGGGGGCGGCCGGCGCCGATCCCCGTGCAGCTTGCCCCACGCCCTCTTCGCAAGGTCCTTCACCGCGGCCGGTTCCGGAGGCTCGCTGTTGTTGTTGTTTAGATTTAACTCTCCAACTACAACAACTGGCGCGCGCGCGGGTATAGATGACGGATCGGCCTGGGCCAAGTTGGGCCACCCTGGGCCAGACCTGGGCCAAGTTGGGCCACCCTGGGCCAGACCTGGGCCACTTTGGGCCACCCCGGGCCACTGGTCCGCGATCGGCTCGGCAGCGGTGGGGCGCTCGGGTGACCGGCGGGGGAGCGTAATTCGCCCCCAATCGTCGGTTGGCGCTTGGGGTACCACGTCGCTCGTCGAGTCGAGGTCACAGAGCCAGCTCGCCACCAGGCAAAGGCAGCCGCGGGCACGCCAGAGCAGCGGATTCGGCCGGGTGGCCGCCAGGGCGGCCAGGCCGCGCTGGATCGTGCTGCGCGGGATCCCGCTGCGGGCGGCCAGTTCCCGTTCCGAGCCGCCGGCCACGGCGTACAGCCGCTCGCCCTGGTCGGTCAGTTGCGGGTGGCCCGCCCGCAGAATCCACCGCGCCACCCGCTTTCCCGCCGCCGGCAGCCCGGCGGCCTCGATCGCCGCGGCATACGCCTCGTCGCGCGTCGCGAGCGTTTCGATGGGGAGGGGGAGTTGCATGCTTAGGTGTTAGGTTCTAGGTTCTAGGGGCTGGGGGGGCGGCGCTCAGCGGCCCCATTCGTCATCTTCGGGCTCAATGTAGTGCGGCAAGGCCGGCTCGCGCGAGGGCAGGGCCACCATCGATAGCGGCCGGACTCGCAGGCTCTCGGCGGCGCGGCGGGCGACGTCCTCGGTGCAGGGCGTTACGCGGAAGATGGACGCCGCTCCGAGCAGCTTCTCGAACGCCGGCTCTTCCTCCGTTTCGGGCACTTCGACGCGCACCAACGGCACGCCCAGGCCGGTGTACTCGCTCACCCGCCCCGCGTATCGGCTGTGCCCCATCACTTCGACGATCGCCCAAAGGTCTTGCGGGCGGTCTCTTTCGGTCGTTTCGCTCATAAAGTTCCCTTTCGTGTGCTTCGTGTCCTTCGTGGACGGTTCTAGAGGTCGGAAAAGAGGTTCGGTTCGGCCAGTTCGTCGAGCAGCTTGTCGACGCGGCGCTCGGCACGCTTAGCCGCGGTCATGGCGGTCGGGCTTCGGGTGCGGAAATACCCCTTTTGATGATGCCGCATTTCCGTTACGGCGTCGGCAAGGCGGGAAAGGAGCTCGGGTGTGGTCATGCGAACAGTCCTCCTTCTTTCGGCGCGGCGCCGTGGGCCGGTTCGTTGACGAGCAGCACTTCCGGTGCTTCGGCGTTGGCTTGCGTGCGACCGCCGATAATGCGCCACGTCCATTCCGGCTCCGCGTACAGCGTGCGAATGAGCGGGTGGTCATAGCGGTTCAATCTCCCTCCAGCCCATGGCCGCGGCCCGGGCGTCCAGGTCGGTTTGGGCCTCCTCGCGGGTGTCGCGCAGGGGCAGGTGCTTCGATTTCAGCCGTTTCGACCCGCCCGAAGGTTTTCGGTAGCAGGTCATCCACACCTGGCCGTCGCTGATGCCGTCCGAGACGAACAGCATCCGCCCGGCGTCGTCGAGGTAGTGTTTGCCGGTCAAGCCGCGGCCTCCTCGTGGGGCAGAAGTTCCTCGCGCCAGACCGGAATCTCGCGCGGGGCGGCGATGCCGAGCCGGACCTTGTCGCCGCGGATTTCCACCACGGTCAGTTCGACCCGGTTCGGGCCCTCGCCGATCACAATCCGTTCGTCCCGCTTCCGTGAAAGCACCAGCATCCTGTCCTCCTCCGTGATGATGGAAAATGCTTCCACGAAGGGCACGAAGCGCACAAAGGAAACCGTTCGTGCTTCTTCGCGTCCTTCGTGGATCGAAACTTACGCGGGGTCCCCGCGGAAAATGGTGACCGTGCCTTCGTCGGGGGCCGTATCGCCACGGCCGACGAACATTCCTCGCAGCCGCCCGAACACGTCCTCCTGGTGCGCGGCCAGCGCCGCCTCCAGGCTCCCGGGCAGCGGGGCGAGCGAAATGGTCTGCTCGTTATGGTTGTACTCGACGCCCAATTCGAAGCGGTACGGCGTCTTCTCGCCGGGCGTGTCCCACAGCGGGGCGTCGATGCGAATGACCTCGGGCATGGGCTCGTTGCCGGTCACTTCCTGCTCGACCGCCTTGCCGTACGCCGCGCTGGCGGCCGCGGCGGTCCCCTGGGTCGCCCCCTTCACGCTCCAGACGATCCGGCGGAAGGGCAGCACGGTCTCCAGCGGGGCCCCCAGCTCGAACCGGAGCAACCGGACGAAGGTGGTTTGCGGCAACACTTCGCGCAGGTCCAGCCGCTCGAGCGCCTTGTGCGGCCGGCTGGCCCGGAATCGGCACTCCGACACGTCGCGCCGATCGGCGCGGGCGTGGATCAGGGTCACCCCCTCTTGGCCGACCCAGATTTCCGTGTCGCACCTGGCCGCGAGCAATTCCTCGGCCATGGTCCACAGGTCGGCCACGGTCGCCGGCTGCGTCCGGCGCGGCGGCGGGTCGAGGTCGATTTCCTGGAGCTTGCCGCCGATGGCCACGTACTGCCGATACGGGTCGTGGCCGATGGCCAGTTCCGTCGCCCTGGCCGCGTCGACGGCCAGCGACTGAAGTTTTTCAAGGGCTTCGCGAAGCATGTTCCTATTCCTTTGGTTGGGGTGGGGTGGGTCCACGAAGGACACGAAGGGCACGAAGGGCACGAAGGGGGAAGAACGTCGAACGTCTTTCGTGTGCTTCGTGTCC
>CAYPWB010000624.1:0-3136 GCA_964414315.1 uncultured Planctomycetaceae bacterium
CCCACCTCAGGCACTGGCCGAGCCAGTGGCACCCGCATTGTTGGAGTTCACGCTTTAGCGTGCGAACCCAGCGTGGGTCGAGTCGGGCACGCTCAAGCGTGAACTCCAACTGCGAACCCGGTCCTGCACCGGCTCAGTCGGAATCGAGGCTCCGATTGTACGCCGGCAAGGGGTTGCCGTCGTCGTCGAGCTTGCCGGTGGCCCACAGGACGCCGCGGGCGAGGGTGTCGAGGTACACCGGGTCGGCCACCGCGCGGTTGTCGTGCCCGATGGTGGTGCCGAATACCGGCGCCTTGCCGTACTGGTGCGTCCAGTACGTTGCGTGGCGCCGGTCGTGCGCCTCGCCGTAGCAGTCGGCCAGCACCTTGGTGCCTTCGCCCACACTCTCGATCGTGTAAAGCTCGACGGTGGCCGGCGTCCAGGTTTCGCCGAAATCGCGCATGATGGGGTGCTCCGGCGCGAGGTTTTTGATCTCGCGCTTCCGGTTCGACTCGTGGCGGCGCGAGGTCACGCCCATGAACTCGTGCCACTGCTCCGAATCGCGCAGGCTGTGGAACGTGTTGTGGATGACCACGGCGGGCACGCCCGACTCGCGGTGCGCATTGGCAATGCGGGCGGCCAGCGGATCGTGCTCGCGCAACCTGGTCAGGCCGTGGTTGTGGATGACGATATCGAACCCGTCGATCCAATTCTCGTCCTCGAACCGGGTGGGCGAAAAATCGGCGCGCTTGCCGGCTTCGTGGTCAACGGTCCACTCGATGTGAATCCGTTCGCTCAGTCCTTCGGTAATCAGCTTCTCCTGCGTTACGAAGTCGTGCCACCCGCCGCCCGTAACCAACAGAGCCCGAATGGGGGGTGCCGCGTCTTCGGCAATCGCCGGGCCGACGACCATCAGGGACAGGAACAAGACGCAAAGACGTTTAGCAAGCCTCAACATGGGGGTACTCCTTTTGCGGTGGGCAATGAAAGGCGGATGCCGGAACGAGAACACCGGCGCTGCTGAGGACACCCTCAGCGGTCAAACACTATCATAGAGCGCCGCCCTGCGGGCTGCAAATGCGCAACAGCGGCGGCGCCCAACCCGGACCGCCGCTTACGTCCGCCGTTCCAGGCGGAGCCTACCCGTCCGAGCCGCCGGCGACCGCCTACGCGGCGCGCTTTGCGGCCAGGGGCGCAGCCCGCTTGCGTACCGCAATGACCGACTCGCTCGGCCATGCAGAGAAAACGCCGCCCCACGCAAGGTTGAACTTCTGCCACCAAAGCCGGTCTTCGAGAAACAGCCCGCTCGCACGCAGGAAGAAACCGGCTCGTACTTCCTCGATCGTACAGCCGGCAGCGTGCGCCATTTTGCCAAACCGCGGGTTCGACATCGCCGACACGTGGCCGTTGGCCTTCGTGTGCGTGCGCAAATACCAGTTCCAGAAGGGCACCGCCAGGTGCGGGTGCGCAGGGAACCCGGCAATCACCATCGCGTTCGGGCGAAGCCGCGGGAGGAGCCGAGCGAGGGCGGCCTCGGGCGAGTGCAAATGCTCCAGCACGTGGAGCAGGATGTACACGTCGCAGTCGGCGGGAATTCTGTCGGCGTGTTGTTCCACGTCGGCTTGGATCAGTTCGTCGTAGGGAAGCTCGGCAAGCTGCTCATGAAGCAGTTCAATGTCGACGCCGATCCATCGCTCGATCACATCGGAGAACTCGAGACCCAAGGCCCGCAGGCCGAGGACCGTAAAACGGGGCATTGGCCCGCCGGCAATGCCGATCTCGCAGACGCGAATCGGCCGGCCGCGGCGAGCCGCTTCCCGGCCCAGCCAATGGAAAGGCACGAAATAGCGGAGCAACCGGGCGGGGTAACGCCGAGACCGCTGTCGAGCCGTCAAGGCAAAGTGTTGGTCCTGCTCCACGATCAAGCGGTTGATGTCGTGGTGCCATACCTTGCCCGAAAACGCCGCGGAAAGCTTGTTCATTTCGTGGTTTTTCATCATTACACTACGGTGGAGGCATAGTGTCGGAACAATACCGACGCGGTTCCTGCGCGGCAACCCCAATCGGCCAACGTGCAGCGACGTACGGATGGACACGCCCCCCCGATGGACGGACGAATGAAGCTTCGCAGGAATGGCGGACCGCCCGGGATTGCCGGCTCTCGCTTGACAGACTATCCTCATCGGAGTGCTCGACGTTCAAGCCGCCGGCCGGTTTCGGCTTGATCTGCGATTGCCCGGCCATGGGGACCACGTCGAAAGGGCGTCGGCACGACCGTCGATCGAGATGACGGCGAACTTCGTCGGATGTGGCCTCTTGCAATGGGTGCGTCTGTCGCAACTTCTGAAATCCCGTTGCTCGGCCGAATCGACATTGTGGCTGCGCACGATAATGAGGCACGACGCACGTACATCGGCATCCACTCCTTCACCAAGCCCGGCCCTTGACAGCGTAACCCTGTGATTACCGATCTTCACGAAGAACGACTCGCGGCCGTTCACGAAGCGTTGGTCCACAGCGGCGCCCAAACGGTCCTCGATCTCGGATGCGGCGAAGGGCACCTGTTGCGGCGTCTGGTGCGCGAACCGCAATTTCGAACCATCGTCGGCGTGGACCAGTGCGGCGAGGCGCTGTGGCGCGCCCGCGAGGAACTGCGCCGGCATCAGCACGAGCCGGCGCGGCGGCTGTCGATTCTCGTCGGTTCGTACACCGATCCGCAACTCGAGCTGCGCGGCTTCGACGCCTGTGCGATGGTCGAAACGATCGAGCACGTCGATCCGGGAGCCCTGGGCAAGGTGGAACGGGCCGTTTGGGGTTGCTACCGGCCGCAAACAATCGTGATGACCACCCCGAATGCCGAGTACAACGTCGTTTTCGGCTTGGCGCCGGGCGAATTGCGGGAAGCGGACCACTGTTTCGAATGGGGGCGCGACAAGTTCCGGCGATGGGCGTCGGGCGTTGCCCAGCGCAACGGCTACTCGGTCCGGCTCGGCGGCATCGGCGACGACGACCCGGTCCTCGGCCAACCGACTCAACTGGCCCTATTCGTGCGGCAGCCCCGGCCCGGCCGACCGCCGGCGCAACGCTCCTCGACGTAACCGTTCACAGCAAGTCGGGGGTTTCCCGGCCGGCGAGTCGGGCGCGGGCCTGGTCGGCC
>CAYPWB010000625.1:0-3131 GCA_964414315.1 uncultured Planctomycetaceae bacterium
GACCGGTGGAGAATGGGGTACCATAGTAGTATGGGACACGGCCAGCGGCGACCGACTGATACCGCCTTTTGGCCATAAGCAGCGGGTATGCACTGTTTGCTTCTCACCTGACGGCAGGCGCATTGCCACCGGTTCCGAGGACAAGACCGTGCGGATTTGGGATGCAACCGATGGGAAAGAGTTGGCCGTCTTGCGCCGTCATCGCGGAGCGGTATCGAGCGTGAGCTTTTCACCCGATGGAACACATATTATCAGCGGGACCAAAGGGGAAGTGTACGACAGCACTGTCCAGATATGGGATGCTGCTACTGGGGTGGAGCTGGTGCCCATTCCGCACTCAGACAAGGTCGACAGCACGAGTTTCTCGCCCGACGGAGAACGGCTTGTTACCCTTTGCGATGGTATCGCAACGGTGTGGGACGCACAGAGCGGTACCCGAGGAATAAGTATCCCTCGGGGCGCGGCCGTCGACAAAGAGTTCGTGTACAGTGTGTGTTTCTCTCCAGATGGTAAGACCGAGGAGATTGTGGCAGGGGTTGGAACTCGTGATTGGGGTCCGGATAGGCATTCTGTTGGCGTCGTAACTGATTTCACTGTCGGGTGGTACGATGTGCTGTGCGAGGAATTGCCACCGCGTTATTGTCACCTCTCCGAGACATTGAGGAAACACCTGCGTGATGTAGACTCAGGACACTTACTCGTTGGCCGCACCCTTCTGACTGCCGATGATGTCGTTGCGCTCGCAGCCGGTTTACGTCCGCCTTACTATGCTGTGCCCACTTCTGCCGGCCCGGATGAAACGGTCGTGGAGGAGTTCCCTTCCGGCTATCCGGTCGCTTGGTTTCCTGCGCCCTTGGCCACTCACCCTGCGCGCGTCGATCAAGTGGGGCGAACCTGGGCTGGGCTCCGCGATAGCGCCTTCGGTCCCTTCTTGCACGCTATCACCCTCGAACAAGTTCCGTCTTTGTCTGAGGTGCGTGCGCGGTGAATAAGGTGTTCCCGTGGCGGCTGACTTCAGGTATGCTGCAATCTCTGCGCAAGGGATGACGCTGTCCCGGCTAAGCAAAACGATTCGCGGTCCCGGAACCGATGCTCGCGATTCTCTCGATTCGATGGCCCGGGATGATATTATCAAACGGAGGTTCACGGGGAGATCCAAGAGAAATGGGAAGCATACCCCGCACCACTGAAGGATGAAGCAAGGAGGAACAGGAATGGGTGACCTCGAAGCCAAGGGAACGAAGGCGGCAACCACGACGGCTCCACGGTCTGCCGAAAAGGACAATGCCCCCTCACAAGCAGGTTTGCACGTCGAGTCTCGCTTCTGCCCGTCCGATGTCGCCGACCCCTTCGAGACGGTCGAGTGGGACTCTCGCCTCGCTACCAGCCGCGGCGAGGGCGGTGAGGTGTCGTTCGTAATAGACTGCGAAACACCCATTACCTGGAGTCATCAGGCTGCCAGCATGGTCGCCACCAAGTACTTGTACGGTGAGGTGGGCACGCCCGAGCGCGAGACCGGCATCCGACAACTCGTTCACCGGGTATGCCGGACCATTGCCGACTGGGGCCAAGCCGACGGCTACTTCGCAACTGCCGCCGATGCCGAAGGCTTCTACCGCGACCTGACTTGGTTGTGCATCCACCAGCACGCCGCCTTCGACTCGCCCGTCTGGACCAACGTGGGCCTGTTTCAGCAGTACGGCATCAAAGGGGCTATGTGCAACTGGTGCTGGGATCCAAAAAAACAAGACGCCGTTCGGCCGGAGAGTCCCTACGAATACCCGCAGGGCTCGTCCTGCTTCATCCACAGCATCGACGACAACATCGAGGGCATTATGGAGATGGCTCAAAGTGAGGCCATACTCTGCAAGTTCAGTTCTACAGCGGGTATCGACCTTTCCTCGCTCCGTTCACAGCGCGAGAATCTCTCCGGCGGAGGGGAACTGTCGCGGTCGCCGTCGTTCATGCGGGCTTGCGACCAGATTGCCGCAATGGTCAAGAGCGGAGGCAAGACTCGCCAAGCTGCCAAGATGCTGTCGATCAAGGACTGGCATCCCGACGTGATGGAGTTCATCACCTGCAAGCACGACGAGGAGAAGAAGGCCCACGCCCTCATTGCCGAGGGCCATGACTCGGAGAAGGTCTACAACGCGCTCCTTTTTCGGAATGCCAACCTGTCGGTCCGTCTCAGCGACGAGTTCATGCGGGCAGCCGAAGCCGACTGGCCTTGGACCACGCAATGGGTGACCGATCCGAATCGGGAGGGCCCCACCTACTCGGCGCGCGACCTTTTCCACACCATCGCCGAGAATGCTTGGCTGTGCGGCGCCCCGGGCGTGCAGTACGATACGACCATCAACCGATGGCACACCTGCAAGGCGTCAGGGCGGATCAACGCCAGCAGCCCCCGCTCTGAATACATGTTCCTCGACAACACGGCCTGCAACCTGGCGACCATCAACCTGATGAAGTTCCGACAGGACGACGGCACATTCGATGTCGAGCGGTTCCAGGCAGCCTGCCGGATCGTATTCATTGCCCAAGACATTCTCATTGACCACACCGGCTATCCGACTGCCGCTATCGCGCGGAACAGCCATCTGTATCGGCCGCTTGGGCTAGGGTACTCGAACCTGGGCGCCCTGCTCATGGCGAGCGGGTTGCCGTACGACTCCGATGCCGCACGTGGCCTTTGTGGCGTCGTCACCGCTCTGTTGCACGGTGCAGTGAAATTAACCAGCACGGAGTTGGCCGCGGCAATGGGCCCCTTCGCCGAGTACGATAGGAACCGCGATTCCATGCTCAACGCGGCGAGCATGCACTGGGAGCAGGTCGAGCAGATTGCCCAGTGCCCCCCGGACCTCAAAGAATCGGCGCGCGCCGTGTGGGACCGTGTGCTTATCCATGGGCGGCGACACGGGTTCCGGAATGCACAGGGCACCGCCCTTCCCCCGGCCGGTTCGGTTAGCTGTATGATGGGCTGCTGGTCGAGGGGCATCGAACCCGACACCTCGCTGGTCAAACACAAGCAACTGGCCGGCGGCGGCGTTCTCAAGATCGTGACACCGTCCGTTCCGCTCGCCCTGGAAACGCTCGGCTACAATATGGAGCGAATTGACGCGATCCTCAAG
>CAYPWB010000626.1:0-3122 GCA_964414315.1 uncultured Planctomycetaceae bacterium
GCGGACGTGCCGATGGGTTTGCGGGTACGCTTTGATGGCCGGCTGGAGCCGATTTGGGGAAGGTCGCTGGAGCCGATTGAGGAGGAGGTGCCCGCCGGCGCTGTAAGCTCGCTCCAGGTGGCCTCGCTGGGTGGTGGAATCGTCGTCCAGCAGCAGGCCGAGCCCTACACCCAACGGTACGCCATTCCGGCCGACAGGGATTGGGCGATGTTTTTCATCGAGTGGGAGAATCCTTCGGAAGCGGTGGTCTTCCACCTGCAAACGCCCTCGGGCCAGGTGCTCAGCGAGGCCGATATCGAGGCCGATCCGTCGATGCAGATGGTTGCTGGACTTAGCAACGAGTACGGCAAAGTGGTGCTCGTCGAGCAACCCGAGGCCGGTGTGTGGCAGGTGATGCTCGACGACACAACCGGGCTGGGCGAGGTCACAATCGGGGCGAAGGCCTCCGAGCCTCCGCCGGCGGTCAGCATCGTCGGTGTCAGCGGCGGCCTGCTGCGCGAGTCGGTCGACGTTCAAGTTGCGGCCTCCGCTCCGGAATCAGACGTGAGCGTGGCGCTGTTCTACGACCGGGACGGCGATGGGCTCGACGGCGTGCTGATCGCCGACGGGCTGACGCCGGACGCTGACGGCGTGGCCCATTACACGTGGGACACGTCGGACGTGGCCGCGGGGGAGTATTTCCTCTACGCGCGCGTGATGGACGAGTTCAATCCGCCGGTGTATGCGTATGGGGCTGAGGTGGTGCAGATTACTGACCAGCTACCGGTGGTAACGTCGTTTACGGCCACCCCCGAGCCCGTTATCCGACCTGACGACCTGATGCTCACTGCCGAGGTGGCGTTCGATCCTGCGGACGACGTATGGCAGGTGGAGTTCTACCATGGAGAGAATCGGCTCGGAGCCGATACCGATGGCAGCGACGGCTGGAGTTGGACCATAAGCGCGGCCGACATGCCTTTAGGGGAACAGGTATTTTGCGCCCGCGCGCAACACGTTGGTGGCGCGTGGAGCGAGCCGGTCAGTACGACCGTGACCATCATTACCGATACCGCGCCGCTGCCGCAGGTGACCGACGTGCTGGTACGCGGCTCGGGCTGGAGCACGTCGCTTCTGGACCATCTGGACGCGGCGGGGATAGGCCACCCGAGCATTGCGGGCCTGGGCTACCGGCTGTCCGGCGGGCCGGACCAGTTGCTCACCCTGCCGTGGCCGGGCCTGGATACCGTGTCGATCGTCTTCAGTGACTACGTGAACGTGGCCGAAACGGACCTGGCCCTGTGGGGCGTGAACGTCGAGGACTACGTGAGCGACGCCGCATTCGGGGTCGAGAGCTTCGCGTACGACGCCGCGAGCTTCACCGCCACTTGGACACTGTCGGCCCCAATTCCGGCCGACAAGCTCCTGCTGGTCTTGCCTGAGACGATCACCGACTCAGCCGGCACCGCGCTGGACGGCGAGTGGGCGGACGGCGAGAGCACGTTCCCCTCGGGCGACGGCACCGCGGGCGGGGAGTTCGCCTTCCGGCTGAACGTACTTCCGGGCGACGGCAACCGCAGCGGCTATGTGGACATTTCCGACGCGTTGGGCATCCGCGCCCGCTTGTCCACTGTAATCGGCCATCCCAACTACTCGGCGTACTACGACCTCGACGGCAATGGCCGGATCGATATGACCGACGCGATGGCGCTGCGACCGTTTTTGTTCCGCGGGCTGCCCGCCGGCGAGCCCGTCGCGGCGGAAACGCTCATGCTGGCCACCTTCGCCGGAAGCACCGATCCGGCACTTTGGGCCCAAGTTGAACCGGCCGACGTCATTCCCCAAGAATCTCCCAAGGCGACGGCCTATGCCCTTGCCGGGCGCGTGGGCAGTAGCGGCGATTGGTGGGTTGCCGAGAGCAACGGCAATGACGGGTTGGCCAACCAGCGGCGGACGCGCTGGAACACGGGCGTGACCTGGACGGACGTGACGGTAGGCGATTTCACCGGTAACGGATTCGACGACATCGCCGGGCGAGTGGAAAGCAACGGCGACTGGTGGGTGGCTGTGAACGACGGCAACGGCAACTTCACCAACCAGCGTTGGGGCCGGTGGAGCCCGAACGTCGAGTGGACCGACGTGATGGTCGGCGACTTCAACGGGGATGGCCAGGCCGATATTGTCGGCCGCGTCGCGACCAATGGCGACTGGTGGGTGGCCCGGAGCAACGATACGGGAACTGGCTTCGTCAACGAGCGTTGGGGCCGCTGGAGTGCCAAGGTCGACTGGACCGACGTGATGGTAGGCGATTTCAACGGCGACGGCCGCACCGACATCGTTGGCCGTGTGGCCACGAACGGCGACTGGTGGGTAGCCAAGGGCAACGAGGCCGGCACCGGCTTCACCAACGAGCGATGGGGCCGCTGGAGTGCCAACGTCGAGTGGCTCGACGTGATGACCGGCGACTTCAGCGGCGACGGGAAGACAGACATCGTCGGCCGTGTGGCCACCAACGGCGATTGGTGGGTAGCCAAGGGCAACGAGGCCGGCACCGGGTTCGCCAACGAGCGTTGGGGCCGGTGGAGTCCGAACGTCGAGTGGCTCGACGTGATGACCGGCGACTTTACCGGCACTGGGAAGACCGATCTCGTCGGCCGCGTGGCAACGACTGGCGACTGGTGGGTGGCCCGGAGCAACGACGAGGACACTGGGTTCGCCAACGAGCGCTGGGGCCGCTGGAGTCCGAACGTCGAGTGGCTCGACGTGATGTGTGGCGACTTCAGCGACGATGGCCGCACCGACCTGGTGGGTCGTGTGGCCACCAAAGGCGATTGGTGGGTGGCCAAGAGCGACGGAACGGGCAGCTTTGCCAACGAGCGTTGGGGCCGATGGAGCCCGAACGCCTCGTGGGAACCCGTTCTCACAGGTAACTTTGCCGCCGCCGCCGTGCACGCCGAGGGTGTACCGCCCTCCAACGACTCGGGTACCAACTCGATCGCGCAGGCGGACCTGCGACCGATCGTCGAGGAGGCGGTCCTGCGCATGTCGGTCGACCTCGCGGAAGTGGCGTTCCAGGTGCAGATTCTCGACCTGCCGGGCCTGATGCTCGGCCGGACGGTGGGCAGCACCATCCAAATCGACCACAA
>CAYPWB010000627.1:0-3119 GCA_964414315.1 uncultured Planctomycetaceae bacterium
GCAAAAGGTTGAATGTGGACTTTTGCAAACGCCTCCCCTCTCCCAGAGGGAGAGGGGACCTTGTGATCCCGATTTGCAAAAGTCCTGTTGAATTTCAGATCGTCACATTGTAAGTCATCGCCGACGGCGCACCAGGAGGCCGCAAACCCCGGCCGCCAGCAGCAGCAGCCACGTGCCCGGTTCCGGCACGGCCGAAAGGCGCAGGGTGAGACCGTCGCCGGCGGGGCCGGGCACGGTGGCAATTTCCCACCATCCGAAGCCGGGCCGGGGTTGGGTGGCGGGCGGGGTCAGGTCGTCGATGTCGAGCAGGCCCGTCGTGCTGTGCAGCACGTCGAAGTAATTGCCCATTTTGGGCAGGAAGCCACCCAGCAGCACCGCGTCGAGGTCGCCGGCGAGCGTGGCGTCGCCTTCGACCATCACGAAGTCGTAATCGATTCCGCCCGTGCCCATGCCGGCAATCTCGATTTCGAGCGTGCCGGTGTCCATGGTGTAATTGCCGTCAATCGAAGTCGTGCCGATCGAACGACCCGGCGCGAGCACGCTGGGCGCGGCGGTACTCGTCTGAAGCAAATCGAAGCCGACCGCATCGGCACTGAGCCGGCCTCCGGTCCAATTGAAGTTGAGTTGGTCGCCGGCAGTGTTCGGATTGACCGGACTACCGCCGATCGAAGCCGCCTTCAGCCACCCGCCCTGCAAGTTGACTGTGCTGTGAATGGCCCCGACGCCGCCGGTGTCTTCGCGGCGGGCGAGAATGACTGTGCTGGCGTCGACAACGCCGTCGGTCATCGTGAAAGTGCCTCGAGTGGTTCCGGTGGCATTGCCGGCCTTGCTACCGACAACTAACTCGCCGAGGAATGCATTGGCGTTGCCGCCGGACAGATCGACGGTTCCGGTGCTCCCACCGCCGGTCCATCGCGACTGGTTGCCGATGTACACATCGACGCGGTCGGCGTCGGTGCCCAGGCTGAGCGTACCGCCGGGGGCCTGGAAATCGAGGACGCCGGTCCCTTTGCTGCCGCCGACGGTGATGGAATCGGCCAGGATCGTCGTCGTGCCGCTTCCCAATGCCAGGCGGCTGGTCCTGCCTCCCAGGCCCACACTGGTCGAATACGCAAGCGTGATCGAATCGGCCTCGATCGTGCTGTTCGCGGCCAGGAGCACGGTGCCGCCCGGCTTGCCTTGTGCCGACGCGCCACTCGGGCCGATGCCGAGGCCGAACGTGCCAAGGTGCATCGTCAGATCGGTCACGGCCGTTGCGTCGAGCGTACCCTGGTACACGGCAGCGGTTTCGGCAGTCCGCCGGCCGACGTACAGGTTGGTCTTGTTCGATGCCGAGCCGATCGCGGCGGTCGTGCCCGTCAGGCGGAGCGTTGCATCGCTGCCGTCGACGCTGCTGTTGACGCCCACCTGGAGCGTATCGACCACCATGTTGCCGGCCGCTTCGAATACGGCATTGTTCGCCAGGTTGATCGCGCTGGTACCGGGACCGTCGGTCACGTTGCCGGCCACGTTCATGGTGCCGCCGTTCATGGTGATGGTGCCGGAGGAATTGCCGTTGCCCAGCCCCATGGCTACCGAGGCGGCGTTGACCACCCCGGCGTCGAAGATGAGGGTGCCCGATCCACTGCCGCCGCCTTGATTGTGCTGGCCGAGACGCACCTGGCCCAGGGTGGCGTTGAGCGTGCCCCCGCTCATGTCGAGGGTACCGGAGGAGTGGGTGCCCGTGTTGCCGGTGACGTTGAAGCCCAGGTCGAGGTCGGCGGCGGCGCCCGACTTGCCGCCGAGGGCGAGCGTACCGCCGGCGGCGACGGTCAACGTGCCGCTGCTCTTCTGCCCGCCGAGGGTCAGCTTGTCGGTGCTGATCGTATTCGCGGCGGCGCCGAGCTGAAGGGTGCTGGTCACCTGGTTGCCCCGACTCGGCGAATCGCCGGCGAGGATCGAATCGGCGGTAATGCTGTTGTCACCGGTCTGCGAGAGGATCAGGTCGCCACGAACCTGGCCTTCATTGCTCGGGCCGCCGACGATGACGCCCATGCGAATGTCGGCCACGTCGATGGTCACGCCGCTGGCCGCGCCAAGGTCGAGGACGCCGGCACTGGTCGGGGCGTTGGCCGGGAAGCCGTCGGTGCGGAGACCGACGTCGAGCGTGCCGGCTCCGGCGCTGCCGATTTGGACCGCTCCGCCATTGACCGTGAGCGTGGCTTGGGCCCCGTCGGCGTCGGCCAAACCCACGCGCAGGTTGTCGACCGAAAGCCCGCCGGCAACGGTCATCGTGCCTTCGTCGAGTTGAAGCGTGCTGGCGCCGGCGTCGAGGACTGCGCCGCCGACGGTTGCGGCGCCGCCGGTCATCCGATAGGTGCCGCTGCGGCCCGTCTGGCCGAGGATCAGATCGTGGGTAATCGTCAAATCGCCGCCGGTCTGGCTCACGGTACCGTCGCCGGGGCTGACCGTTTCGTTATGGCCGACCACCAGCAGGCCGGCGGTCTCGCCCGCCTGGTCGATGGTGGCCGTAAGGCCGCCGCCCACATAAGCCGTTTTGGCAGCGTCGGGCTCATCGTTGTCCCAGTTCGCGCCGGTCGACCAGTTGCCGGTACCGGTCAGATGGGTCGCCCCTTGCACCGAGGCGCTATTGGCCAAGCCGTCGAGCGTTCCGCCGCCCCAGCCGGTGTCGGTGCTGAACACCATGCGGTCGAGCGAGAAGCCGCTCTCGCGGTCGTCGATGTTGAAGGCCAGGGGTTGCCCCACGTCGGCCGCCGTCACCGTGTAGTCGGCCCCGGACAGGTTCCGCCAGCCGTAGGTGCCTTCCGTGTAGCCGGAAGAGACATCCTGCCTCTCGGTCGCGGCCGCGTTGAACGACGCGGGCCTGAAAAACGAGTCCTCGTTGTTATGGTGCGCAGGATTGTCGTTGTCCTCGAAGGCCGAGTGGCGGGCGTACAGTCGATAGGTGCCGGGCGTCTGGAAAATGACCCGATAGGTGACGGTGGAGGATTGGCCGGAGTTTTCCACGCGGATATCGTCGATGATGGCGGCCCCGCCCGAGGCGTTCGTACCGGCGGGCAGCACGTCGGTGCCGAAGTCCGAGGTGAACGTGGGCGTGGTGTCGACCACCACGAAACCCT
>CAYPWB010000628.1:0-3096 GCA_964414315.1 uncultured Planctomycetaceae bacterium
CAACTCCAACCCCGCCACCATCATGACCGACCCCGAGATGGCCGACCGGACCTACATTGAACCCCTCTCTTGGGAGATCATCGCCAAGGTAATCGAGGCCGAGCGGCCCGACGCCCTGCTCCCCACCCTCGGTGGGCAGACGGGCCTCAACCTGGCGATGTCTCTCCAGCAGCACGGCGTACTCGACCGGTTCGGCGTCGAGATGATCGGGGCCGACGCCAAGGTGATCGACAAGGCCGAAAGCCGCGACCAGTTCAAGGCCGCCATGGAAAGCATCGGCCTGGAATGCTGCCGCGGCGAAACGGTCCGCTCGCTCGACGAGGCCCGCCGGGTGGTCAAGGATATCGGCCTCCCCTGCGTCGTGCGGCCCAGCTTCACCCTGGGCGGCACCGGGTCGAGCATCGCTTACAACCGCGAGGAATTCGAGCGGCTGGTGAGCAACGGCCTGGAGGCGTCGCCCATCAGTCAGGTACTGCTCGAGGAATCGGTGCTGGGCTGGAAAGAGTACGAAATGGAGGTGGTGCGCGACAAGGACGACAACTGTGTGATCATCTGCTCCATCGAGAACCTCGACCCGATGGGCGTGCACACGGGCGATTCCATCACCGTGGCGCCCGCCCAAACGCTCACCGACAAGGAATACCAGCGAATGCGCGACGCCTCGCTGGCCGTGATTCGCGAGATCGGCGTGGAAACGGGCGGGTCGAATATCCAGTTCGCCATCCATCCCGAAACGGGCCGCATGGTGGTCATCGAAATGAACCCGCGCGTCAGCCGCTCCAGCGCGTTGGCCAGCAAGGCCACCGGCTTCCCGATTGCCAAGATCGCCGCGAAGCTGGCCGTCGGCTACCGGCTGCACGAGTTGGCCAACGACATTACCCGCAAGACCAAGGCCTGCTTCGAGCCGACCATCGATTACGTGGTGGTGAAAATTCCCCGCTTCGCCTTCGAGAAGTTCCCCGAGGCCGACCCCGTCCTCACCACGCAAATGAAGAGCGTGGGCGAAACGATGGCCATCGGCCGCACGTTCAAGGAGTCGTTCCAGAAGGCGTTGCGCGGGCTGGAGGTGGGCCACTTCGGCTTCGGGTGCGACCAGAAGGACCTCTGGGGCACGCCCGAGCAGCCGGCCGTCGACGAGGTCCGCGCGAAGCTGGCCGTCCCCGGCGACCAGCGCGTGTGGTACCTGCGCTACGCCGTCAAGTACGGCATGTCGATCGACGAAATCCACGACCTGACCGGCATCGACCCGTGGTTCCTCGACAACCTGTTCGAACTGGTCGAAATGGAAGACACCCTCCGCGGACAGGCGGGGTTAGCGAGCATCTCCGATGATTTGTTCCGCCGCGCCAAGCAGTTCGGCTTCTCCGACCGGCAGCTCGGCCACCTGCTGGGCTCGACGGAAATGGAGGTGCGGGCCGACCGCAAACACCGTGGCATTGTGCCCACCTACAAGTGTGTCGACACGTGCGCCGGCGAGTTCGAAGCCTATACGCCTTACTACTACTCGACCTACGAGGACGAGGACGAAACGCCCGCGAAGCAGCCCGGCAAGCAACGCATCATGATCCTCGGCGGCGGACCGAACCGGATCGGGCAGGGCATCGAGTTCGATTACTGCTGCTGCCACGCCAGTTTCGCCATGCGCGAACTGGGCATCGAGTCGATCATGGTCAACTCGAACCCCGAAACCGTCTCGACCGACTACGACACCAGCGACATCTTGTTCTTCGAGCCCCTGACGACCGAAGACGTGCTGAACATTTGCGACCGTGTGCAGCCCGACGGCATCATCGTGCAGTTCGGCGGGCAGACGCCGCTGAACCTCGCCCGGGCGCTGGCCAACGCCGGCGCGCCGATCATCGGCACGAGCGTCGATACGATCGAAGACGCTGAGGACCGCGAGCGGTTCGCCGAGTTCCTGCGCCGCTGCAACCTGAAGCAGCCGCCCAACGGCATCGCGCGGAACATGAACCAGGCCCGGGCCGAGGCGGCCAAGATCGGCTTCCCCGCCCTGGTGCGGCCCAGTTTCGTGCTGGGCGGCCGGGCGATGGAAATCTGCTACGACGCTGTCCAGTTCGAGCGGTTCGTGGCCGAGGCCTTCATCGTGGCCCAGGGGCAGCCCGTGCTTATCGACCAATTCCTCGAAGACGCCGTCGAAGTGGACGTCGACGCCATTGCCGACGGCGAGCGGGTTATCGTGGCCGGCATCATGGAGCACATCGAGGAGGCGGGGGTCCACTCCGGCGACTCGGCTTGCGCCATCCCGCCGTACAGCCTGCCCGGGCCGGTGGTCGAGGAAATCCGCCAGGCCACCGTTGCCATGGCGCGCGAGCTGGGCGTGCGCGGCCTGATGAACGTGCAGTACGCGGTGAAGCGGGAGGAGGGGCGGCCCACGCTGTACGTGCTGGAGGTGAACCCCCGGGCGAGCCGCACCGTGCCGTTCGTGTCGAAGGCCACCGGCGTGCCCCTGGCGAAGGCGGCGGCTAAGGTCATGGTCGGCGTGTCGCTGGCCGAGCAGGGCTTCGTGAAGGAACCCATTCCCTCGCACGTTTCCGTCAAGGAGGCCGTGCTGCCGTTCGTGAAGTTCCGCGGGGTCGATATCGTGCTGGGCCCCGAGATGAAGTCGACCGGCGAGGTGATGGGCATCAGCGAGCGGTTCTCCATTGCGTTCGCCAAGAGCCAAATTGCCGCCGGTACCGTCCTGCCCACCGCCGGCAAGGTGTTCGTGAGCATGGCCGACCGCTACAAGGAGGCCATGCTCCCGCTGGCCGAGAAGTTGGCCGAGTTGGGCTACGAACTGCTGGCCACCAAGGGCACGGCCCGCCGGCTGCGCGAAGCGGGCATTCCGGTTACGGCCATCAAGAAGGTGCAGGAGGGGCACCCGAACTCGATCGACTACATGATCGACGGCGACCTTCAGCTTGTCATCAACACGCCCAGCGGCAAAGGCGCCCGCACCGACGAGGGCCGCATTCGCGCGGCCGCCGTCTCGCACGGCATTCCCTGCATGACCACCCTGCAAGCCGCCCAGGCCGCCGTCCGGGCCATGCAAGCCCTGCGCGAAGAGGAAATGACCGTCCAGGCCATCCAGGATCG
>CAYPWB010000629.1:0-3088 GCA_964414315.1 uncultured Planctomycetaceae bacterium
GTAGCGAACCTGTCGGGCCAAAGGTTCTGTGCAGTAACCCATGCGTCACTGTCCTCGCCCGGCGGGCTAGCGTTCTCATTTGAACCATCGTCGCGTTGCCCCGCCGTGGTGTCGGCCGCCAGCCCCGCCAACAGCGCCGTCAGTTGCTCGGCTTCCCATTCCTGGATGCCGAACCCACTTGGATGCTCGTCGTCATAGGCGTAGTCCAGAGCAAGGTCGAAGGATCGCTCACTGCCGCGCAGCGATGGGAGAATCTGCGATTGCAGAACGTGATAGGGCATGCCTTGCTGCCGGCTCTCGGCATCGTCGCCACTCCACGGGTCGATCAGTTTCAGCCCGTGGCCGGCTTCTTCGCAAACGTCATGAATGGCGGCAAGGATGGCGTACTGCTCGACGATGGTAAGGCCCTTCGGCAGAGGCACCAAGGGAACGTTGCCCCTCTTCTCAGCAGCCCATCGCCGAACCATATCGCGCCAATGTTCCAGGGAGGTGCCCTTGGCGATGCTCTCTTGGACCGCCAGCCCCAGGTTCCAGAGATGAACGGGGATTCCGTGAACAGAAGAAACGTCGCCGGACATGATGCCATCCTTTCCGTAGGCGACGGGCCAGGGGGCGCGGAGGATGGCGTCCACGCCCCGCTGGACCGTCAGGCCGGGGGATCAGCCCGGCCGTCCTTGAAATCAATGAGTCGATTCTCCGCGCCGGCTGCAAGGCCGTCAAGGCGGGCCATCGTCGCCGTCGCCCGCAGCCCCGGCGGTCAGCTCAGCCCATCGGACCGTAGGCGGCGTGAACGCCCCAGGATCGCCTTTGGCCTCCAGGGGCAGGCAGGTCGCGGCCCGAACGCGATGTTCACGGGCATCCCAGCCACGGCGAATGGCGGCCGTTGCGGCGGCGATGTCGGGCGAGAAGGCTAGAAGCTGCTCGGTTTCATCGGCGTAGGGCAAGGGGGGTCGTTCCATACCCTCAGCATACCACGTGAACGAACGAACACCACTCGCGTGCGTGTGCGACGTGCCCGGCGTATTTGGTCATTTCGCCAAATGACGAAACATCCCACCGCCCGTCGATCACCGGGCGAAAACGTCCACTGGCGGGATAACGCCGTCCTTCCCGTTGCCCCAGTACACCCCCAAAAGAGCGGAAAGATAGTCCTTGGCCTGCGGGGTGAGCGGGATGTCGTACTCGCCCGCCCAGATTTCCAGGTCGGTGTCGGCCGAATCGTAAACGGGGTGGCCGGCCCGCGGGATTCGCGCCGACTCTTCCGGGGACAGCGGGCCAAGCGGCTCGGCCGCAAACGCCCCCTCGCCATCGTCGCCATCATCGCCCGGCGCTGGTTCGAGCGGCGGGAACTGGGCGGCCAGGGCAGCCCATGCCTGGGCGTTCGCTTCCCGGCGGGTCAAGCCTTCGTCTCGAAGCTGTTGCCGCTTCTGGTCGAGCCAGGCGGTGGCCTCCACCCATCGGTTCTCGCGCTGAAGCCGATGGGTGAGAACGATCTTGCTTTCGACCTCGGATCCGACTTGTTGCTCAACTTGCTCAGACATGGAACAGCCTCCTTTCTGCATGTCAGTTTTAGCAGAAACGCCGCGTCCCGCAAGGCCAACAGGGGCCCCGTAGACCGGTGCCATCGGTGCGTTGCTGCTCATAGCATTCCCGCCGATCGGCGCATGCAGGTGTGTAGGCGGGCGGGATAAGTGACTCCCATCGCTGCTCGGGGCCCCGGGGGTCTGGCAAACATTCTCAGCGCCAGGGGCCCCAAGGGGTCGGCTCGAATCGCCGACGGCCGGCCGGCCAGGGGCAACGCCCGAAAGTGCCGCGAGCGGGGAGGCGGGATAAGTGACTCCCATCGCGCTCGCGCGGCGGGGGGGGCTGGTAAAGTTTCTGGCATCGCGGGGGGCCCCAAGGGGTCGGCCGGATCGAGGGCGGCGGCGGCCGGGCTGAATGGCGGCGGCAACTCGGTGTGCAGGCCGCGGCGGCTTCGACCGGCTGGAAGGTCGAGCAGCCCGGCTTCGATTCTTTCTTCGCGTGTCCGCGCGGAGCAATGCCGGCGGAGTGCATCGTCGGGCAGGACGCCACGGCCCGATGCCCGATGCCCGATGCCACGGCCCGGCGGTCGAGTTACCGCCTGCCCTCCCCTCCCATGGGGATAGCATGGTCGAGAAGCCCCATGGGAGGCCCGTACACGCGATGTAGCGGGCAGCGGGTTCTGAGTCGCCCCGGTGCCTTCCGTCGCGTGCCTGCCCCTGTCCTGCCCCGTTCTGCCCGGCTTCGGGCGTCTTGGCGGTGCCCCGGGGTCTGCCCACGGCCGGCGCTCGAGGTTCACACTGCCTTTTTTCGCCCCTGTCACCGGAAGCTGCACGCCACGGCCCGCCAAGAGCCCCGTTGAGGCCACGGACGGCCGGAAGGGCTCGGGAGTCGCCCGGCGGCTTCGGTCGCAACCTGGGGCGGCGTGGTGGCGTGGTCGCGTCCATCCTGGAAAGCCCCGAGGGTTCATGGCCTGCTATTCGACGGCAACGGCCGGCGGTCCGATGAACCGCTCGACCATGTTCCCGACGCCGGGAGAATGGCCGGATTCGGGCGAGCGGTACCTAAAACGGTACCTAGGCTGTTTCGAGGCGGGGCCAAGCGGGGGGCGGGACGTGAAGCGGTACGCGATGAACGATTGACCCCGTAAAAAACGGAGCGAAAGCTACCTTGCGGCAACTCTCGCCCCGCCTCCGTTAACCGTCAGTTGGGTAAGAAATTGGGCGTCTTATCCGACTCGAAATCAGGTGCCGGGCAACCGGTTGAGGGTTCGAATCCCTTGCCCTCCGCTTGTGGGTGGCGAGCATAAACTGCCGCTATCATCCAATATGGGCCTAAGTGCTTGCTTTGCATGGGCTTGCGTTAGCCCATGCCCGTTATGGCACATACTCTCTTGCCGTGGCTGCACCGCCTTTTGCACCGCCTGTTCTTGGAGTGGTGCACCGGATTCTGCACCGCTTTTCGTGTCGTCCTTTGCCGCCCGCTCGAAGTCGGCGTCGGTAACCTGTAGCTAGTGTCTGTCCGAAAAGGCGTGTCTGGGCGGGTTGCTTGGGGCAAACGGGTCCGG
>CAYPWB010000630.1:0-3083 GCA_964414315.1 uncultured Planctomycetaceae bacterium
GCAGGGTCGGACAAGACCGATACGAACTGTGGTTCGGTGAAACCACGCGGTTCGAACTTGCGGAGCCGACGCTTACCGTCGGCGTTCCGAACGAGTTCTTCCAGCGTTGGATTCGTGCGAACTTCCGAAAACAGATCGAGCAGGCGTGCTTCGAGGCCGCCGGCTGGTTTCCTCGCATCGAGTTCCGTGTCGAGCCGCCGGCCGAGGCGCCCGCACCGAAAGAGCCCATGCCGTCCACCAAGCCGAACGGGACGTTGAGATCGTCGCGCAACGGGACCGCGTTGCGCGTGGTCGAGGGCGACGCGCCGCGCAACGGCAACGGGCACGCCGGCGGCGATTCCCCCCGCCGCGCGACGGGCCCCAACGGCAAACCCTACCGACGCCTGGCCTCGTTCGACGATTTCGAATGCGGCGAAACGAACCAGATTGCCTTTCGTTCGGCCGAGCGGGTGGCGATGCGGCCGGGCGAAACGCCCTTGTTCCTCCACGGCCCGACCAGCGTCGGTAAGACGCACCTGCTCGAAAGCATCTGCACCGAGGCCCGCAAGCACGACCCGCAACTGGCCGTCATCTATCAGTCGGCCGAGCAATTCACCAGTTACTTCCTCGAAGCGCTCCGAGGCAGCGGCCTGCCCAGCTTCCGGCGGAAGTATCGCGGCGTGGGCCTGCTCATCCTCGACGATCTGCAATTCATGGTGGGCAAGCGGGCAACGCGCACCGAATTGCTGCACACGGTCGACACGCTCCTGCGCGAAGGGCGGCAGTTGGTGTTCGCGGCCGACCAGCCGCCGGGGCAGCTCAGCGCGCTCGGGCCGGAACTGGTAACGCGGCTGCAAAGCGGCGTCGTGTGCCGGCTCGATCCGCCCGACCATGCCACCCGGCTCGGCATCGTCCGCAAGCTTTCCCAGCGGCTCGGCATGCGCGTGCCCGACGAGGTGGAACAGTACATCGCCTCGCGAGTAACCAGCCACGCCCGCGAAATCTCCGGGGCCCTGTGCCGCTTGCAGGCCACGAGCGAAGGGTTGCGCAAGCCGGTCACCTTGTCGATGGCGAAGGACGCCCTGAGCGAGTTGATTCGCCAGGCCGGGCCGGTCGTCCGCCTGCCCGACATCGAACGCGCCGTGTGCGAGGTGCTCGAACTCGACTCGGGCACGCTGCAATCGAACGGCCGGAAGCGCAGCGTCAGTTATCCGCGCATGCTGGCCATGTGGCTGGCGCGAAAGCACACGCGGGCGGCGTTGAGCGAAATCAGCAGTTACTTTGGAAGGCGGGGGCACAGCACGGTCGTATCGGCCCAGCGCCGCGTCGACGGCTGGATGGCCGACGGCGCGCCGTTGGACCTCGCGCATCGGACCTGGACCGTCGACGAGGCCATCCGCCGGATCGAGCGAAAACTGGAAACCGGGTAACCGGCCCTTGCGGCCGTTGGATGGGCGGGGTAAAACAAGAACATCGGGCCCACGGGACCGCCGAGGGCACGGAGAGAAGCGAGCGAACGGAGTTGCAGCCCGGGAGCCCCCTTGCCCGGGCGAACCATAGGAAACTAAACGCCGGTACATCGCCGCCGGTCATGACCCGCTCTCCGTGTCCTCTGCGCTGCCGTGGGCCCGAGGCGTTTTTCAGCGTGCCTCCGGTGCTCCGGCCGCATGGTCGAGCGCGGCATCGAGGGCCTCCTCAATCTCGTCGGCAATCGGGGTCAGTTCGGCCAGCACGTTGGTAGTATCGAGAATTTTCAGCAGCTTGGGGTTGCCGAGGATGACCAGCAGGTCGTGCTGCGACAGCCGCTGGTCCGACTGAAGCATTTCGTTGATCTGCGGGTCGGCGGCCAGGGCTTCCACCACTTCCTTCACCACGGGGCGCTCGCTTACCCGCTGGACGGCCGGATGATTGTGGAACGCCTCCAGCGCGACCGGATCGTTGAGCATGGCCAGGCCCTTCCGCGGCAGCGTGACGAAGCGCGCTTCGGCCAGCGGATTGGAGGCGTCGGCAATGCGGCCCGCGAAACTCTCGCGCGCAAGCTGCACAAGCCCGACGATGCGCGAGGCGGCCGGATCGGGTTCGATCGGTTCGGCGCCGTCGGCCGCCGTCGCCAGTCGGGCGGCCGCCACCGGTTCGAGAATCAGGATTCCCCAGAAAACCACCATCGCCAACAGCGCGCCTTGGGCAAGTCCCAGCCCGCTGCCGAGCCACTTGTCGTACCGGGCGACGACCGGGCGGCGTCGCAACTTCCGGCCCACGAAGAAGTCGGCCAACAGCGCCGCCACGATGGCCAGGAGGATGCCGGCGACGGCGATGCCGGCCATCCGCCCGGTCAGACCGGTCAGGCCGCACGCTCGGCCGACGAGCCCCTCACACGCCTGGCCGACCGGCAGCGCCAGCAGTCCGCCGACACCCAGCCCGAACAGCCCGGCCACTACCTTCAGCCCGCCCGACCGGTAGCCGTTGAGCATCGCCAGCGCCAAAAACGGCACGAGCACTTTCGTGGCGGGGCTGCCCAGCGCGATCGCGAGCCCACTGCACAAGCCGCCGGCGATGAGCAGAGCGAGGAAGAACCGCGAGCAGCGCGGTTTGGGCGCGGCGTCCGCCGGCGGCGTCAACTCGCGACGGTCCTCGTGAACGGGTTTCAATCGCTCGCCCTCGCGCGACTTTGGCCTGGGCGGGGCGTCGTGAACCGGGGGAGCGGAAGGGCAGGCTGCCATGGCGGGACCTCGTTGCTGCTGTGCCGGATGTCTCTGCCCAAGGCGTGGCCGCCGCCGGCGATAGCTTCGCCGCGGCGAGGTGGGCAGCTAAGGTGGGTGAGGCGGTGAAAGAAAAAACTGCCGGGCCTTTCATCGCAAGGCGGGCCTTCTGCCTCGAACTGCCCGCCCGAAATCTCTTCGCAAGCAGCGCGGCCGTTTATTGCGTTGCGCTGCGTCATTCCCGCTTCCATCCTACCAAGGCCGGCAGCCCCGATACAAACGCCTGCTACCGTGACGCCGGCGCACCCCCCGTCAGGACGGCCTATTCGATCACCCGGTCGATCAGATTCCGCGGGGCGCGGATCGCCATGTAAACCCGTGGGATAGGCCGACCGCGCAACGACT
>CAYPWB010000631.1:0-1687 GCA_964414315.1 uncultured Planctomycetaceae bacterium
ATACGACCGAGGAAGCGGTCCGTCTGGCCCAAGCCGGGGTACTGCTCGAACCGACGGTGATTGCCGTGAAGTCGGTCGCCGGGGAAAAGTACAAGTCCGTGGAAGGCTACCTCTTCTCTGATGGCCTGCAACCGGACGGGGACGAGGTGGAAGAGGGGGATGGCGCCGTCGATAGGCGCCCCGTCACTCCGGATGACGAGGTGGGTGCATGAGTTGCGAACATGATACGATTCTCTATAGTGCCGCCTCAAGCTGCCTGGCGGCCGGACTGTCGGTGCTTCCTGCCTACCCGGTGGAAAAGCGCCCGTCGGTGAACTCTTGGCGGGAGTTCCAGGCCGACAGGCCGACCGAAGAAAGGCTTTCGGCCTGGTTCCAGGCGCCGCACGACGGAATCTGTATCGTGTGTGGCGAGGTGTCCGGCAACCTGGAGATTCTTGACTTCGATGCCGGTGGGGAGCTTTTCGACGCGTGGTGCGACTGCCTTCCCGAGGAGTTGCTGGCCAGGCTCGTCGTCGAGCGCACCCCGTCGAGCGGCTACCACGTGGTCTACCGGCACCAAGGCGAGCGGTACGGCAACCTGAAGCTCGCCCAGCGGCGGCAGGCGCTCCAGCCGGAGGAGATTCACGTCGACGCCTCCGGCCGCGAGACGGCCCGTATCGGCAACAAGGAACTCCAGGTGCGCCGCGACCGTGGCGCCGACCTGGAAGCGTACGTGCTCCATACGCTGATCGAGACCCGGGGCGAGGGTGGCCTTTTCCTGTGTGCCCCGACGCCGGGCTACGAGGTGATCCAGGGCGAACTGAGCCAGCCGCCCGTGTTGAACGCCGAGGAGCGCGACGCCTTGCTGCGCGCCGCCGAGGGGCTGAACGAGTACTTGCCCCCGGTCGTCAATGGGCCGGGCAACACGCCGAGCCAGGGTGGCCAAGGTGGGTTGGACGGCCTGTCGGCGGCGAATGGTCGTCCCGGCGATGATTACAACCAACGCGGCGACGTGCGCGCGCTGCTCGAACAGCACGGCTGGGTGTGCGAACGGGGCGGCGAAAACGAGCACTGGCGGCGGCCGGGCAAGGCGGCGGGCTGCTCGGCGACGCTGAAAGACCGGGTGTTTTACGTATTCAGCACGAACGCCGCCCCGTTCGAAGCCGACCGCGGCTATTCGCCCTTTTCCGTCTATACCCTGCTGGTTTGCGACGGCGATTTTTCCGAGGCGGCCCGGCGGTTGCGCGAGGAAGGATTCGGCGACGATGGGGTGGTAGAGGGGGTCGATATTTCGGGCTTCCTGCGCGCATGCTCGTTGGGCGCGACGGTCGAGGACGACGAAGCCGTGGACGATTGGGCCTTCGTTGAAGATCCCGGCATTGTGCCCCCCGAACTGCTGCAGGTGCCGGGCTTCGTCGGCGAGGTGATGGACCACTGCCTTCAGACGGCCCCGTACCCGAACCCGATCATGGCGTTCTGCGGGGCGATAACGCTGCAGGCGTTCCTGGCGGGCCGGAAGGTCCGCGACCCGGGCGACAACCGCACCAACCTGTATCTGCTCGGCCTGGCCCACTCGGCAGGCGGGAAGGACTGGCCGCGCAAGATCAACACACGGGTGCTGCATCAACTCGGGCTGGCAAACAGCGTGGGGGACCGATTTGCGTCGGGCGAGGGGATCCAGGACGCGATGTTCCTCACGCCGTGTATG
>CAYPWB010000631.1:1697-3079 GCA_964414315.1 uncultured Planctomycetaceae bacterium
TGCTCTTCCAGACCGACGAAATCGACGGCATGCTCCAGCAGATCAACAAGTCGACGGAGGCGCGCTACGAGAACGTGATGGCGACCCTGTTGAGCATGTACTCCAGCGCAAACAGCGTGTTCCCGATGCGGCGGAAGGCCGGGGCCGAAACGCCGGGCTTCATCGACCAGCCGTGCCTGACGATCTTCGGAACCGCGATTCCCAACCACTACTACAACGCCCTGTCGGACCGCATGCTGACGAACGGCTTCTTCGCCCGGACGCTCGTCCTGGAAAGCGGCCCGCGGCAGGAAGGCCAGGAGCCAGCAATCTGCGAGTTGCCCGAACGCGTGGTCGCGACGGCCCGCTGGTGGAATGAATTCTGCCCCGGCGACGGGGACCTGGACGACTGGCACCCTGTGCCCGTTGTGGTTGAGCAGGACGAGGCGGCCAGGGAGATTCTGGTGGCGATCCGGCAGGAAGCGGACGCCGAATACGCGCGGGCGGAGGCGCACGCCGATCCGGTCAGCACAACCGTGTGGGGACGGGTCAGCGAAGAAATCCGCAAGCTGGCGCTACTTTACGCGATCAGCGAGTGCCACCAGTCGCCGCGCCTTGGGCAGGCGGCGACGGAATGGGCAGCGCGGTTCGTCATGCACCAGACCCGGCGGAAGCTGTTCATGGCGCGCGCCTATGTGGCGGATAGCCCGTTCCACGCCCAGATGCTGCGGTTCCTGGAGAAGCTGCGCACGGCGGGTGGCGAACTTGCCCACAGCGTGCTGCTGAAGCGGATGAAGACCGACGCGAGGAACTTCCGCACGCTGGTGACCACGCTGGTGGAGCGGGGCGATATCGTGACTCGGATGCAATCGAGCGCGGGGAGAACGGGGTGCTACTACCGACTTACCGGCACAGAAGTCGGGGGTGAAAGATTGAGGGTAAGAAGCGGGTGAAAGTGAAAGAAGTTCGGAGCGACCGGGTTCCCGGATGGGGAAAAGCGGGAAGTTTGGAGAAAGAATGGTGAAGGAAGTATTGAACTTAACTACTTACACTACAACAACTTACATACTTCCTTCTCTCTTTCACCCCTACCCTCGTGCGCGCCGATTTTCACCGTCTTTCGCGCGTCTGTGCGTAGGGGGGGTGAAAGAGGGAAAGAAGTTTCCTGAGGCCAAAAATTACCCCCTTGGAGCTACATCCAAACAGCCACTATGGGGCATGTCCTTCGAGTCAGAATCCGTGTCCGGTTCAGCCCGAGCACTAGCTGTGTGGCCACCTTGGCCGCTGGTCAGGATGCAGAGCAGCCCAGAGCCGATTGCACTTCAACCACACCATGGCCACACACTCGACTCGTTCCCTGGCACGCCGCCCAACCCAGAACACAAAACACACCAAGCCCCGAG
>CAYPWB010000632.1:0-3077 GCA_964414315.1 uncultured Planctomycetaceae bacterium
AGTCCCACCAAGCCCATGGCTTGCTTGTCACCACCCTACTTCTCGTGAATAATCCTGGCTAGCCGTTGGGCCACGCGTTTGCCCTGGCGGCAGCCCGATGCACGAGGGGATCGATTCGTGCCGCCGGGGCCGGTCCGCCGGGAGTGCTCTCGGTATTGAACAGCACGGCCCAATTCAGGCCGTCCCAGCGGCGCACGAGCAGGGTCGATGTGCCCGCAATGCGTCCTCCGTGCCAGGCATTGAGTGCGCCCTCGTTTCCCACGGGCCGAACCGACCAGCCGCAACCGTAGAACACCTCGCGTGGCGTACCGTCGGGCTGTGTTCCCGCCGCGCCGGCGGGCCGTGACCACATGGTACGGATCGCGTCCTCGCCAAGGATCGGGCAGTTTGTCGGATCGTCGAACGCAGCGGCGAACTTCACCAGGTCGACGGCCGAGGCAATCCAGCCGCCGTGCGCCTCGAACGCTTCGAAGTTCTCGCCGCCGTACTGGATGGGCACCGGCTGCCCAATTCGCGGCGGGTAAAGGGCCGGCCTGGTGCGCGCTCGGGCGGGGTAATACTTCACCTCGCCCGGTGCACGGTGCGCGAGCAGCGCGCGTCCCAGCCGCATCGAGGTGATTCCCAGCGGAGCCAGCACGGCCTTCCGCACATGCGTCTCGTACTGCCTGCCGGTCACCGCCTCGATAATCCGCCCGAGCACCAGGTAGCCGAAGTTGGAATACGCATACCGCTTGCCCGGCTCGAAGTCGAGCGGCCGGCCCAGCATGTAACGCACGACGTGCGCGGGCGTCACCGGGGGCTCGATGTCGAGCGTCGCAGCGATGTCCCACGGCCGGGCGATCGGGTCGAACGACTTGCCGCGGTCCCATCCGCCGGTGTGCTGGAGGCAGTGGCGCACGGTAACGCGTTTCCAACGGGGGTCGGGCTCGGCGTCTTCGGCGAGGAACCGGGGCAGGTCCATGCTGTCGATGGCGCGGTCGTCGAGCTGCAATCGGCCCTGCTCGACAAGCTGCAACACGGCCACCGCGGTAATGGGCTTCGAGATGCTGGCGATGCGAAAGAGCGCCGTGGGCTCAACCGGCGTCTGCGCGTCGACGTCGGCGCACCCGAACCCCCGCGCGTACACCACCCGGCCGCCGCGGCTTACCGCAAGCGCCGCTCCCGGCACACTGTGCTCGGCAAGGAACGACCGCATCAGCTCGTCGAACGGTTCCAGGCCGGCAACGGCGGCGCCGGTCGCAGGAACACCGTCGCGGCTTGCGGCTGCAAACGCGGTCCCTCCCCGCGGCGCAACGGCTACGGCGCCGGCAACCGTCGCCAAGAATGCGCGCCGCGTTGTTTCGGTGTCGTCGTGGCTGGAAATGATCGAACGCATGGTCGACACGGCTCCAAACTACGCATATCCCTGGTACGTGGGCGTAATCACCAACTCGGGCACGGTCACGTGCGATGGAAGCCTCGCGACGGTCACCACACACGCGGCGATGTCGTCGGGGTGGACCATGCGGGCCTTCTTTTCCGCCGGCACGGGTTCGGGACGCTGGTCGAGAATGGGGGTGTCGACCTCACCCGGGTAGACGTTGGTAACGCGAATGCCGCCGGCCCGCTCCTCCAGTCCGACCGCCGTCCCCAGGGCCGTGGCGGCGAACTTCGACGCGCAGTAGCCGGGCCCGGCCAGCGACAGCGCCCGTTTGCCCGCGATCGACGAGATGTTGACAATCAGCCCGTCGCCCCGTTCCCGCATTCCCGGCAACACCGCATGGAGCACGTTGTAGAAGCCCGTGCAATTGACGGCCATGATCCGGTCGAAGTCAGCGGGGGCCAGTTCTCGCATCGTACGCCGGCTCACGTTGATTCCCGCGCTGTTGACCACGATGTCCAGCCGCCCGAGTTGCTCGACGGCCCAGGCGACCAGTGCGTTTACGTCGGCGCGGTCCGACACATCGCAAGGCCGGGCCGCCAGCGGCGGGCCGCCGTCCGACTTCTGCACGGCCTCTTGCAGTTTTCCCACGTCGCGACCACAGATGGCCACGCGGCATCCCTCGCGCGCCAAGGCTCGCGCCACGCCCAACCCGATGCCGCTGCTCCCGCCGGTGATCAACGCCGCTTTGTCCTTGAGTTGCATTCGATTTCTCCTCGCGTGCTGTTTCTTACGTCCAAGGAGTCCCGTCCCCTGCACGGCTCACCGTCTTCCATTTCACGGTTGCAGAATGACTTTCATGAGCCCCTCTTCGCCCGCATGGAGCCGGCGGAACCATGCCGCCCCTTCCGCCAGCGGCGCGACGGCGCTGATCAGGGGCTGCACGTCGACGGCTCCGCGCGCCATCAGGTTTAGGCATGCCGGGTACTCGCCGCAGGAGGCACACGAACCGTAGACGTTCCACTCGCGCGTGACGGCCGCCTGGAGGGGGAACCCAACCTCCGGCGCCAGGTTCCCGACTAGCGCCAGCCGCCCGCCCTTGCGCAGGCACGCCGCGGCCGTTTGCAGTGCGGCCGAGCTGCCGACCACCTCGAACACGACATCCGCCCCCCGGTTGCCCGTACGCCGCAGCACCTCGGCCGGCACGTCGGTCGCGTCGGCCCGCAAACCGGCGTCGGCGCCGAGGCGACACGCCAGGTCGAGTCGCCGCGGGTCGAGATCGACGCCCAGAATCTGCCCGCAACCGGCCGCGCGAAGGGCCTGAACCACGAGCAGGCCGATCATGCCGGTCCCAACCACCACGGCCGTGTCGTCGAGACGGACGCCGGCGCGCCGGACGGCGTGCAGCGCAACGGACAGCGGCTCGACCATGGCGGCCTGCTCGAAGGTCACGGCGTCGGGCAGGCGGTAGAGGATGCGCTGCGGCACGGCCACGTACTCGGCAAAGGCGCCGTCGCGACGGTATTCGTCGCACGATACGCCAAGGACGCGGCGATGGTCGCACAGGTTGATTTGCCCCCGGCGGCAGAACCAGCACCGGCCGCAGTAGATGGTCGAGTCGAACGTTACGCGGTCGCCGACGGCCCAGTCCTGCACGCCCCCGCCCAGCTCAACAATCGCACCGGCCGCCTCGTGGCCCATGACCAAAGGCGGTTGG
>CAYPWB010000633.1:0-3073 GCA_964414315.1 uncultured Planctomycetaceae bacterium
ACGGTAGCAAGTCTCGAAGGTGCGATGAGACTCCGGTGGCGCGAATACAGTGATAACGGGTTTGAAAGGAAATGCTCATGGCGACACAATACTTGACGTGCATATTCAAAATCCACAATCCATCAGCACACAAGAAGGCCGTGATGGATCACGCGCTGGAGGAATACACACGTGCCTACGGTCGCGTGTTGGACTACGCAAAAGACAGTTTGGACAACATCGAGCGGAATGGGACCTATCACGACAGGTACACGGGGAAGTCGATCGCCTCGATGCTGCCGCGGCCAGACTGCAACATCCACAGCAGTGCGAAGGACTCACTGACGCAAAACGTGGGGGCGAATCTGGCCTCCTACTTCGAGCTAGTGCAAGTCGACGAAAGAACGAGCTTTCCGTTTGCCAGGGACCCCTCGCCGGATGCTGACGTAAAGGCCCTCGATCACTTTGTCCGAGTGGGTAGCAACGAGGACGACTTCAAGGAATCCGTTAGGCGGCTCATGAAGCAAGTGAAGGGGTCAGTGACACCACTGTTTTTCTGTCGTTCTGACGGTGCTACGCAAAAGAGCTCTGGGAGTGCTCGTAACCGCAACTTTTCTCTTCTGACAAATGCCAAGCGGGACAAGTTGCTGGCTGTGATGTGGCTTCTCCCTGGAGGTCACGAGCGGTGCAAGCCGCTGAACGCCCAGCAAGGCAATTTAGTCAAGCTAGACACAGGGGAGGTCTTCACGTCAGACTCCAGTACCGCCATCCTCGTTCCGCTGGAGCTTGGTAGAAGCGGCTGGCAATACGAGAAGTTCATTGAGCCAGCTATGCAGGGACAAGCAAGGGTCAAGACTGCTTACCTAGTACGTCGTGACGAAGAGTATTTTCTCCATGTCGCTTTCGAGTTCCCTTGTGAAGAGGAATACAAACCAAAGGCGTACCTTGGCATAGACCGGGGTGTCTTCTTCTCAATGGCCTATGCGGTCGTTGACGTTGAGGGAAGGACTATCATCATGGACCACGAAGAGGATGGCTTCCGTGATAGCTGCATCCAGGCTGGTAAGCGAGTTCAGCAGATGCAACGCAATGGACGCACGCCTACAGCGAAGGATTATCGGACGAAGCAGCGCGAAGCGATCATCCACCGCTTGATCAACAAGATTATATCCGTGGCTAAGGAACACCAAGCCATGATCGTCACCGAGGACCTGGAAATTAGGATCCGCGGGGCATTCTACAAGTCGGCGTGGAAGACGATGTACGACATGCTGGCCTACAAATGCCGGCTGGCCGGTGTCCCACTGTGGAAGAACGGCATCTGGGCCGCATACTCTTCCCAGCTATGCATCATGTGTGGTGGACTGAACACCAATCGCAAGCGCGACGGAAGCCCATTCGCCTGTCCTTATTGCGGGGCAACCTACCACAGTGACGAAGGGGCGGCGGTCAATATCGCACGCCGTGCATTGTATCGGAAAGCGGATTGGGAGGATAAGGGCGGATACCGTGCTTTCCATCGGTCGTTCGCAAAAGAGGCTACTTATGCTGCAGAATGAAAGTTGCGACGGGTTGAAGCCTCACAACCCGGTTCTTCTGGAAGCGTGTATGACTGACGGCTCTAGCAGCGTTAGCTTGCGCTCCAAGCGGAGCGAAGCCAAACGGGGTGCTTTGCACTCACCAGGAGACAGCAGTTGCAACGCACGGAAGTCTCAGGGCAGCAATGAGGCTCGTTATAGACCTATAGGTGCAGGGGGAGGGAGGTGTGTTGCAACGCACGGAAGTCTCAGGGCAGCAATGAGGCGAGCACGTGAAGATGGAGGCGGCCGGCGCGGCACGGCTGCCGGGGTTCTAGGGGGGACAGATGATCTACGCGGTGGTGGGGTGCGAGACGCGCAAGGCTCGGGGCGTAGAGCACGGCTCCGAAGGGACGTGCATCTACTGTGGCATGCCGGTGAAGGCCATCAACCGCGCCGACGAAGAGGAGTCGTGGAAACGGGGGCAGCGGGGCGTAGGCTGGATGCACAAGAACTTCGAGGACTGGCTCAACTGCCCGCGGCGTGAGAAACTCAGGAAGGCGCTATCTGTGGAGGAGCAACATGCCACAACCAAGTGAGCTAACCCTGCTGCGGAAGATCGAGGAGGTCGCGGAGCACGTGGGCGCGCGGTCACCCGATCAATGGATCTTCTGGATCGACACCTTTGTCAACCACGTCGCGGACACGAGCTCGCGACTCTACCCACCAGTCTGTGAGCGCGCGGAGCTATGGTCGGAGGTGCGCGATCACATCGAGGCGAATCGACTATGACCGACAAGATCGTTCTCGCCTTCGACGCCTCCACCACCGCCGTCGGCTGGTGCGTGGGGCAGGGCGAAGAGTACCTGAACAGCGGCGCGTACAAGCCGCCCGGCGACTGCGTCGAGGCCCGTATCCTGGCGATCTCCCGCTGGGTCGTCGGCATCGTCGCCACCTACGATCCTGACCTCGTCGCCATCGAAAAGCCGATGGGCCACCACGGAAATCTGCGCACCGACCGGCTGCTGGCGCGCGTCGGGGGCATGATCGAGGGTATCTGCGTGACGATGGAGCCGCCGGTGGAGGTCATCTACATCCACCCCATCCACGTCAAGGACACGCCGTTCCACAAACACAGCACCCTGGCCGCCGCAAACTACGCCGGGAAGGAAAGCGTGAGCGGCGACGAAGCCGACGCTATCGGCGTCTGGCACGTGGCGCTGGGGGAGATCCAAGCCGCTAGACTTAGGAACCTAAATCCATAGGAGGAGCGATGAAGTTCTCAGTGCTCACGTCAAACCTATCCGACGGTCTCAAGACCGCCGGCCGCGCCGTCAACACGAAGGCCAGTCTGCCGGTCCTCGGCAACGTCCACCTCGAGGCGAAGCTGGCCGACGGGGAGCAGTATCTCGCCGTCGCAGGCACAGACCTCGAGGTTGGGCTCCGCACCCGTGTCGACGCCAAGGTTGCCGAGCCTGGCGCCGTCACGCTGCCCGCGCGGCTCCTGTCCAACCTCATCGCTACCTGGCGGCAGGACGCGGTCACCGAGGCCGAGCTGCACGAGAAGAGCCAGACGC
>CAYPWB010000634.1:0-3072 GCA_964414315.1 uncultured Planctomycetaceae bacterium
ACTGGCCAGCCCCAAAATCGACGCCGACGGCACGGTCAACACCGACGCGGGGCTGTCGTACCAAAGCCTGCTGCGGGAGACGCTCGACTGGACGCCATTGCGGCACAACGTCGATTACACGACCGACCCGGAAACCGACAACAACGCTGAGGGCGACGAGGTGGCCTTTCTGCCGCCGGCCGTGTGGCTGGGCGGCTATTCCGCGCCGCCGGAAGGGTACGAGCACTCCGAGGCCCAGGTGTTCGTCCCGGTCGAACTGGAGTCTTGCGGCGTGTCGGTCGACCGCACACGGTTGGGCGTGATCCTCTCGCCCTCGCACCCGGAGTTTTTCGGCTTGGGCCACGACGACGGCTGGACCAAACCGCTCGATGGCGCGAAGGCCGACTATGAAAAGCTGGTGGCCACCCTCGCATGGCGTACCGATCACCGGTGGGGCTACGAAATCACGGCCGACGACTGGACCCCGGCCGACGGCGTCTATGAGGAGATCGTCGAGGGGGCCGAGTGCTGGGTGCTCGCGCCACGGACCGTGGTCGGTCTCACGGACGAAGGCATGCTCGACGACTCCGGGGCCGACTCGCGCATCCTCCGCATCGACGAAGACGCGGTCAAGGGGCGGATGGCCGGCATTCTCGGCCGCTACTACCTCGGCCGCTCCCGCGGGGCGGTCGAGTACGCCGCGCTCGGCCCGTGGTCCGAGCTCTTGGGCAAGATGATCGACGTCCGCGACGGCGCGCAGGGGCTCATTGCCCCCATCACCGGCGTCGACTGGCGCGGCGATCCCCGCCGGCCGGCCACACGGATCACCGCCGGGCTGGCAAGATGATCCGATCCACGAAGGGCACGAAGGACACGAAAGAGCCATGAATAGGCAATACGATCGACCGGTGCGGATGCCGCTTGGCGGCGAAACGGCCGTCTTTCGGTACTTCGAGCTGAAAGACGACCTGACGCCCGGCGGGACGGCCGACGCCTACCGGCTCCAGTGGGACGAGACGGCGAGCGATTGGGAGCGGTTCGACGCCGATCCGCCCAACGACGATTACGATGAGGTCGAGGTCTTCGACGGGCTGGGCACGACGCGAGGCAAGGGGGCCGACGACGACGCCACGCCCGACCCGCTCACCGGCACGATCGTGCAGGCCCGCCGCGTGGGCGACCAGTGGCATATCGTCGCCGCCCAGCCCTGGCCGCTCCGGGTCCGCGGCCTGCTGACCGCCGCGTTGGCGACCACGGACGCGACGTTCAAGATCGATGGCGTCGTGATCCTCTCGCCCATCGGCGCGATCGACATCAAGCACCTGCTCGACGCCAGCGACGAACTGACCGTCTCCAATACGCACGACTGGGAGGGCGACGACAACGGCAACTGCCGCGCGGAGTGGAACGAAGACTCGGAAGTCTGGGAAGCGTACCAGGTGGACTGCCCCGCATGATCCAGCGACCTCAACTCTGGCTCCCCGACCGACTCAGGCAACGCCGCGAGGACGAGCGACTGCTGCGCGGCCGGGGTGGCGTGTCGCGGCGGTGGATGCCGGGGTATCCGTGTTGCTGCAAGGAAGAGTGCGACCTGTTTATTGACCTATTTGGCCGGTCGGATGTCGGCGACGACTGGTCGGTATCGTCGGGTACGTGGTCCATTTCCAGCAACAGGCTGCAATCGAGCAACGCAAACGCGAAAATCCTCGTGGCACCAACGGCGCAGGGAATCGGCTCGGTGTCCACGGCAATCATCGTGGACGTGTTCGCTACTGGCGGAGCCGATGCTACCCTTCGCGTCTATACGAGTTCGACCGATTACGTGGACTTCATTTGCGATTCCGGCGGGTCGGTTACGCATGTTGCAATCAATGGCGGCACGCCCGCCGCCACCGCCCTGGGTACGTCGTTCGGCGTGCGAATCTGCCACGTATCGAACGAAACAATTACTGTCTATTCATCCTTGAGGACAGTCTACGCAGACGCCGTCGGGTTGCCGGATTCTGAGCATATTGGCGTCGGTCACGGAGCAACCGCAGCCGGTGGGTTCGACTCGTTTCAGGTGGGCCACCACGCCTCCGTGCATTCGCACTGCTACGAATGCCGGAGCAAGACATGCAACCACTGCACCGGGCCCTCGCCGGTCTGGTACGAGGTCTGGTTCGACGGCGTCGTCACAAACCACGACCAGGGGGTGTTCTCCTGCACGAACTGCGGCGACCTGAGCAACCAGGTGTTTATCCTTGAAGACCCGAATAATTACTGCGCGTGGCGGTACGACTTCGATTCGTGGGTCGGTGACTTGTGCCCGCGATGGATAAACCTCATGTGGGGGCATGATTCAGGTGTACCCGGTGAACCCGGTGATTACTTCCGAGTCGCAATGCGAATGGAAGGAATGAGTTCCAACACGTCCGCGGAGTGGAGAAGCGAGGTATTCCCAAACGCCGATGCCTTCAACGGCGTAGAGCCGTGCATTATTGGGGCTGATTGGATAGCCCTGACGCCGTACTCCCTTGCCCCCGAAAACTGCGACTTTAGCGCCGTCACAGTGCGAGTCCGATCCTCAACGTTCTGACAATAATGGACTGCCCCCTCACTCTCGACGCCGACGGCCGCTGGCACTGCCAGGATTGCGGCTGGGTCTACCCGCGGCCGGCCGACAAGCCGCCGAGGCGGAACTGCCCGAAAGGCACCGCCCGGCCCGCCCCGCCCACGCCCCGCGAAGCGGTCCTGGCCCGCTATGACGCCGCCCCCAACCCGCTGCCGATCGCCCGCGAGGAGGTCGAGCGGCGGGTGACAATCTGCGAGCAGTGCGACCGCTTCCCCGGCTTCGCCTGCATCACCGCCGGCAGCCGCTGCCAACGGCCCGCCAACTGGCAGCAAAAGGTGCTCACCCTCGGCTGCGACCGGTGGTAGCCCGCCCCGGTTCCGCTCTTGCCCGCCCCGGCCGCCGCTGGGAAAATTCTTTCCGCCCTAACCCCTTTCCCGCCAAGCACTTCGGAAAAATCCGAGAATCCGCCCGGTTTTGCTCTTGTCCCGTTAGTCGTTTGTCGTATAATAACAATAGATCGAGTGAGGCACACAAGGAGC
>CAYPWB010000635.1:0-3067 GCA_964414315.1 uncultured Planctomycetaceae bacterium
AGCACGGGTACCGGACCGTCGCCCACGCAAACGGATTGGGTCCCGTTGGGCGGGAGTACGCATTCCACGGCCGCCGCCCAGAACGGCGTCACGCTGACGCTGACCCAGAACCGAAACGACCGCGCCCGCGACCGCGGCACCGGCGGCAATGTGGCGGGCAGTTCCGTCCCGGAGGTCTTCCGCGACTTCACGCACGCCGACACGTACAGCGGCCACAATGCCCAGGCCAAGGTGCATCTGGAAGGGCTGGAGCCCGGCAAGGCCTACGACCTGCGCTGGTACCACTACGAGAACAGTTCCTCGTTCACCCACAACGCCCGCGTGTACGAAAACAGCGTTTCGGCCGACAACCTGCTGTTTGCCGCCACCGGGTTCGGCAACAACACCGATCCGGATGTGACCGGCTACACGCAGGTGACCGTCACGGCAAAGTCCGACGGCACGGTCGACCTGGTGACCGGCTCCCATCTGCCCGGTTCTGCGGGCACCGGGGTCGGCGACCGGTCCATCACCTACTTCAACGGACTGGAGATTGCCCCATCGAGCAGCGAGCCCACGCGCCTGCTCGACTTCCGTATCGCCGGTTGGGACGTGAACCTGGGCGAGAGCACGCCCGTGCAGGACGGCTTTGCCGCGCTAAACGGCAGCGTGCTGGACCAGACGGTGGCCAGCGGACCGGTCACGCTCAACATGACGCAGGGTCAGACCGGTCGGGCTCGCGACAGCGGCGGCAGCGGGCCGGCCGCGGCGAGTTCCCTGCCCAACCTGTTCCGCGACTTCAGTTTTGCTGATTCCTCAGCCAGCGACGCCACCCTTTCGCTGCTGCTGAGCGGGCTGACCCCCGAGGGCGAGTATCGCATGCGATGGCATCACTACGAGAGCCGCACGAACCCCAACGACTTCCCCACGAGCGTGTACCTCGACGATTCCAGTACCCTGGACAACCACCTCTTTGACACCATCGTAACAGGCAACGAGGGGAATCCGGACGCCGCCGGGTATTCCGACTTCTACGTCACCGCCGACACGGACGGCTCCGTACGGCTGGTCACCGGACCGTCGGTCACCGGCGGCAGAAGCATTTCTTACTTCAACGGGCTGGAGATTTTCCAACCCGTGCCCGAACCGTCGACAGGATTGTTGTTGATGACAGGCCTATTGGGGTTGATGCTCACGCGCCGGCGGCGCCGGTAAACTGCCAAGCTGCCGCGGCGCGCCCGGCCGGTGCCGGCCGGAACGGCGCAGACGAAATTCGCCCGATTGGCGCGGGTGGCGCGTTGGGCGGCACGGACGCCTGACGGAAGCCCAGCAAAAGAATGGAGAGAACCATGCAATCGAAGCGGGGGTTTACCTTGGTCGAGTTGCTGGTGGTCATCACGATCATCGGTATCCTGATTGCGCTGCTTCTGCCGGCCGTGCAAGCGGCCCGCGAGGCCGCCCGCAGGATGCAGTGTGCGAACAACCTCAAGCAAATCGCCCTGGCCCTGCACAACTACGAGTCGTCGCGAGGCGAATTGCCCTTCGGTGCCGCGTGGAATTACACCCGAACGGGCACCTGGGCGTCGTTCATCTTGCCTGAGTTGGAGCAGCAAAACGTTTTCGATCAAATCGATTTCGATTCCTACATGGGCGACTCGCAGAACGCCGAGGCCGTGAAAGTCGTCATTCCGGCCTTCATCTGCCCCTCCAGTGCGAGGTCAGGCGACCCGATCATGACCGGCCGGGCGCACGTACCGTGGAATCCGTCCGCGGCCTCCGGGCTATGGTACGTCGGCAACATGGGGCCGACGGTGTACGACTTCTGCCGCGATTTCTGCCCCGATACGAACATCGGTCCGAATAACTACTGTTGCCAGGGCTGCAACTTCGGGACGGAGAGCGGCGGCTTCTGCCGAGACGCCGGTTTGAAGGGAATCGCGGCGTTTTCCGGGATGATCGCCCGCAGCCATGCCGGAGTACCATTCATGGCGGTACGCGACGGCCTGAGCAATACGCTGATGATCGGCGAGACCCTGCCGGAACACTGCCGCTACAACTGCGTCTATTGCACCAATTTTCCCGTCGCGGGCACGAACGTCCCGCTGAATTTGATGGAGAAGACCAACCAGGACGGAACCACCGGGACGCCGGCGGAGAGCGCTTACTGGCGCGCCTGTGGATTCAAGAGCCTGCACCCGGGCGGCCTGCACTTCGCCATGGGCGACGGCAGCGTCCGCTTCATCAGTGAAAGCATCGATTATCGCCTGATTAACGAATTGGGCACCCGTGCCGGAGGCGAAGTGGTGACCCTGCCATGAGACAGATCATCGTAGCACGAACCTCACTGCTGATGCTAGTGTTGTTGGGACTGGCCGGCTGCGGTCGCAACCTGCCGCAAACCGTGCCGGTCTCCGGCCGGGTGGCCTTCGGCGGCGAGCCACCCCCCGCGCCGGGCATTGTGAACTTCCAGCCCGTCGAAAGTGCCGACGGGTTGCCGCTGCGGCCGGGCAGCGGCCGCTTCGGGAAGGATGGGCACTTCGAGGTCACGTCGTTTGACGGCCACCACGGACTGGTGCCGGGACGCTATCGAGTGACGATCACCTGCCTGGCCGGCGAGCCGGCGCCCGTCCCCGGCGGCTGGGAAAAGGCCAGTTACGTACCCGCCAATTACGAGCCGCCGGAGTTGACCGTCGAGCCGGGAGCCGGCCGCATCGCCGACCTCGTGTACGATGTCCCGCCCAAACCGCGGCAATGACGTGGGATAGGCTTCCAGCCTGTCAATGACGTGGGATAGGCTTCCAGCCTGTCAATGACGTGGGATAGGCTTCCAGCCTGTCAATTGTCGTTCTTGACAGGCTGGAAGCCTATCCCTCCAAGTGAACGACAACGAGTATCCCGCCCAGCGACAAGGCAACAATCATGAAGCGAAACTGGAACCTGCATGTGATCGTATGGACAAGCGCGGCGCTACTGGCGCTGAATGCCCTCGCAACCGCTCATGCCGACGAACCGGCCCCGCTCGACGACTACAATGTGGTGTGGACGTCGCCCAGCAAGGATTCCACGGGCTCGATGCCGCTGGGCAACG
>CAYPWB010000636.1:0-3061 GCA_964414315.1 uncultured Planctomycetaceae bacterium
GAGGACCCCTTGCGCTATCACGCACAAAAAGCAAGCAAATTACGTATCCCGCGTGCGACAAGAAGGCGCCGGGGCATGCTTTCCCCCAGGTAGACGATCCATGCTACGAATTCTTACAGTGCCGGAAGGATTAGGCCCCAAGCTTGGAGCCGGTGTTACCGCTGCCGACCATGCTGCGGCAACGGGAGGGCTGGCGGTGGAGTTGTACCGACGGCCGGAAGGCATGCGAACGGGTGCTGTACTACGAATAGGCCGGGGCAATCGACCCCGCCCGCCTTGTTGACGAACCGGTCCGGCACGTTCTGGAGATGGCTGTGACCGACGCTCGGGCCCTCGGAGAGTTCTTCGTACTCCTCGGCCATCGTCACCGCCGGCGTAAGCGTTCACGGGCCGGTGGCGCAGGCTGTTTTCTCCGCTGCACGCCGGCGGGCCAAACAGCCGGGTGAGGAACTCCGGCTGAAACATCGCCAGCACGGCCCCGACCAGAACCAAAATCGCCAAGCCGGCACTGACTCCAGCACCGACCCAGGGATTGCGCGGGACGACAGGTATTGGTGATTCCATGGCAGGTTCCCTTTCCTTGTCTTCTTCCACAGGTTCCACATCGGTTTGCTTGGCGATCGCGAGGCGGGCGAGTTGGGTGATGTACACCGTTACGACGAGCGTGGCGATCAGCCCGGCGGCGAGCAGCGCCCAATGGCCCCAGCCGCGCTGCACCTCGCCCGCGGCCGCGGCCTCGATACTCGCCCGGCCCGCGTAACCGAGGTACACATACATGAAAATGCCGGGCAGCATGGCCACCGCCGAGGCGCCCACGCACGGCCAGAAACGGATGCCGGTCAGCCCGTACACGTAGTTCTGAACGTTGAAGGGCACGGCCGGCGAAAGGCGAAGCATTGCCACGATCTTCCAGCCGTCTTCGGCCACCGCGCGGTCGATGGCCTTGAACTTCGGGAAGCGGGCCAACTTTTTCCGCACCGCATCGCGGGCCAGGTACCGGGCGATCAGCAGCGCGAGGGCCGCGCCGAGGTTCGATCCCAGCCATACGGCCACCGTACCCCAGAAGAGGCCGAACAAGGCGCCGGCTGCAATGGAAAACGCGGCCACCGGGATCATCAAGACGGTAACCAGCAGGTAGATACCGGCATAGACCAGCGGCCCGACCGGACCGAGTCCTCCCACCCAGGCGATGACAGCCCGAATGCCCTGTTCCAACGGCAGCGCCGTGGCGATCACCAGAAGCCCAATTACGATCACTGCGATCGAGACCAGCTTCACCCATTCAGCGATACGGCGTGGATTCGGCATAGGACGGATGAAAAATCGGTACGAAGTGACGGATGACACCGCTCAGGTACGACGGGTTGTCAAGCTGTCGCGACATTCTGTCGCACTTGCGGCCCGAGGGGTCCGGAATACGGTCCGGCCTACGCCTCCGCAGCAGCGGGCACGTCGAGCGGGGTTTCGTGGATGTGATTGAAGTAGTTCGAAAGCGTCTTCTGGGCGAGGATCGTCACCACTTCCGCGACGTGCTCGTCGGTATATCCGGCACGGCGAAAGGCGTCGAGGTCCTCGTCGTCGACAAAGCCCTTGGTTTCGAGCACGCGGCCGGTGAATTGCGCCAGCGCCGCATGGTTCGGCTCGGTGGCTTCCCCGCGACGCACCCGAAGGGTTTCCTCCTCCGACAGGCCTTTCATCTGCGCGGTCATGGTGTGGGCCCCCACACAGTATTCGCAGGCGTTCAACTCGCTCGCCCTGAGCCGCACGATGTCTTGCTCGACCGGGCTCAGCTTCCCGCCCGCAATGAGCTTTTCAAGGGTCATGTACGCCTCCAACGCCAGTGGGGCGTTGGCGAGGCCCTTGAACAAATTGAAGACGTTGCCGAATTCCTCCTGCGAGGCTTCGTAAAGCTCTTTGACTTTCCCCGTGGCCGCTTCTGTTTCGATAACCTTCAATCTGGGCATGGTTCTGTTCCTCGTTCTCAAGAACGTGTTCAACGATCGTCTTACCACCAAGGCAAATCTCATACCGATAACCGTTCACGGAGGACGGTGCAAGTTGTCGTTGCAGAGGAGGTTCTCCTCTTGAATCACCGTACATGGCCGCCAAAATGGAGCCGTCCCCCTTGCATGCACGGGTCGCGAACCGTTACCCTCGCCCCCGTGGTTCCCTACCAAACGACCGGATCGCCAATGCAAGGCAAACAAATCGTTCTGATCGGGGCCGGGCATGCGCACCTGCACGTTGCGGCCCACGCGGCTGAATTGGCGCGAGCCGGCGGCCGGCTTGTGCTGGTCGAACCGGGGAACTTCTGGTACTCCGGGTTGGCGACCGGCATGTTGGCAGGCCAGTACGACGCGAAAACCGATCAGGTCGATCCGGCATCGCTGGTGGCCCGCGGCGGCGGAGAGTTGATTCGCGACCGGCTTGCTCGCGTCGACGCCGCACGGCGCATGGTGATTCTGGCGTCGGGCAATACGCTGAAGTACGACTTGCTGTCGCTGAATGTCGGAAGCGAAGTCCACACCCGGGGCATCGCCGGCGCCGAGCCATACGCCACCGGGGTCAAACCGATCAGCAACCTGTGGCGTCTGCGCGAGGAACTCGAGCAACGTTTCCGACAGCCGGCGGCGCAGCCGGTGCGCGTCGTGGTGGTTGGCGGAGGTCCGACCGGTTGCGAGGTGGCGGCCTGCATCGACTCGCTGGCCCGCCGGTGGATCGCCGAAGTGCAACTGACGCTCCTTTCGCGCGGCGACCGGCTGCTGGCCGGCCTGCCCGCCGGGGCGTCGCGGCGCATGGCGGGCGCCTTGGCACGCCGGGGTATTGCGGTCGTTCTCTCGACGCCGGTGCACGAGGTCGACGACGGCGCCGTCGTTGGAAGCGACGGCCGGCGCTGGCGCGACGACCTCGTTATACTGGCTACGGGCCTCACTGCCCATTCCACCATGCGGCAACTCGATTTGCCGACGGACGCCGACGGCCTTTGCGTGCGGGCAACGCTCCAATCGGGCGACGACGAGCCCGTCCAACCGCACATCGCCATCGACGGCAAGACCTTGCG
>CAYPWB010000637.1:0-3060 GCA_964414315.1 uncultured Planctomycetaceae bacterium
TGTGCCACTGGCTCGGCCAGTGCCAAAAGGAGATGAGTGTGCCACTGGCTGTGCCGGTGCCAAAAGGAGATGAGTGTGCCACTGGCTGTGCCAGTGCCAAAGGGAGAGTGGACATCGGCCTGTCAAGGAACCGACCGTCCGAGCCTTCGGAGCCGACCCACCCAAAGGGGCTCAAGGGGGCTGAGGCACTGGCAAAGCCAGTGGCACACACCTCATACCCTTGTCAGGCACTGGCACAGGCACTGGCAAAGCCAGTGGCACACACCTCATACCCTTGTCAGGCGCTGGCACCGGCAAAGCCAGTGGCAAACAATGCAGCCCGGCGGTTCTGCGCACGCCGGGGGTGGTGTATACTGAACGGAAATCGTCCATCCGCGGAGTATGCCATGCCGCAAGCCATTGTCGACCCCGACGACCTGCGCCGGTTCGCCCGGACGCTGAAGAAGTTCAACACCGACGTGCAGGACCGGCTTACCGTGATGGCCGCGGAACTGGCCGCGCTCGGCAAAACGTGGCGCGACCAGGAGCACCGGAAGTTCGCCGAGGAGTTCGAGCACCACTTGAAGGTGATCGGCCGTTTCACCGAGATCACCGAGCAGCACATCCCCTACCTGCTGCGCAAGGCGGAACTGATCGAGGAGTATTTGCAGCAGCGGTAGGCAACCTTTCGCTGGGGCCTGCGCCCCAAAGGAGCCGATGCCCATGGCCGGCCGGGCCAAAGTGACCTCGCTCGACGCATTGGACACGTTCGCGGCCGCGCTGCGCGTGTTCAGCGACGAGGCCGCCCGGGCTTTGGAGGGCATCGACGTGAACGTCCGCAAGGCGGTCGATTGGATCGGGGTCGACCGCAAGGCATACTGGAAGGGCCAACTCCAGCGCAGCGAGCAGCGGGCGCACGAGGCGAAGCTCAACTTGCAGCGGGCGCAAACTTTCCGCCGCGTGGACGACTATCGCCCCTCGTGCATCGAGGAGAAGCGCGAATGGGAGCGCGCCCGCCGGCGCGTGGAGGTTTGCCGCCAGCAGGTCGAGGCGGTTCGCCACTGGTCGCGCGTGGTCGATCGGGCGGTGTACGAGTACGAGGGCGGGGCCAGTCAGCTTGCGCGATGGCTGGAAACCGACGTCGACCGAGCCGTCGCTGCGATGGACCGCCTGCGGCGCACTTTGGAGGCGTACGTGACAGCGACACCGTCGGCCGAGGTTGCCGGCGCGGTCGACTCGCTGCCGGCCGAGTACGTTCCGCCGGAACCCCCGCCCGCCGCGCAGCCCGAGGGGCCGCCCTCGCAAGCCGACGTTCTTTCCGAGGAGGAGCCTGACCGATGAAGGCCTGGGACATTGCCGGCGGCGCCGCCCGGCTGGAGGAGTCGTTCGAGGTGCTCCGCCGTGCCTGGCTGGCCGCGTCGGAGCATTGGGACGACCGGGCCGCCCGGCAATTTCGCGCGGAGTTCCTCGACCCGCTGGAGCCTCGCCTCCGCCGCACGCTCGACGCCGTCCACCGCATCGACGAGGTATTCGGCCGGGCGCACGGATCGCTCAGCGACCGTGATCGCGAGGGGTAAGCGCCTCGTTCTGCGGGGGTTCTTCCACGTGTTGACGGCGAGAAATTCGGCTCTTCCGTTTCCAGGTGCAAACCACGGCAAAGTAGCCGGCGCGCTCCGTCGTGCCCTCCGCATCATTAAGCAGAACTCCGTCGTTCGGCCCACGGATTTGCACCTCGGAGCGGAATCGCCGGAAATTTGACCGGCCGGAATCGTTCTGATAGGCTTGCACCCGTCCACGAATCTGCAGAAAAGGAGTCTGCCATGAAACAGCCCATCCACCCTTCCCGCCTCGGAGTTGCCCCGGCCGTGTTGACATTGCTTGCGGCGTTGGGCGGGGCGGCCGCGGCGGCGGAATTGTCGGTCGACGATTTCCAGTTCGACGGCCCGCTGGGTTCCCACGGCGCGCAAATCGAACGCGTGGGCCCGAACCACTTCCACATCACGCTCGGCCATGCGCCGAACCAACCGAAGTGGTGCAACATGCTGTACTTCCACATTGCGGGCAACGCAAAAGGCAATGCGTTGCGGTTGGACGTATCGTTCCCCGGCGGCGACGCCTACCGCTTCAATCACAATGCGTCCACCTGGTCGTACGACGCTGAGAACTGGCAGGCCATCCGCTGGGTGAATCCCGACGAGCCGAACCGGCGGGGCGACAGCCTCCTGTTCCCCGAGTTCATCGAAGACCAGGTCTGGTTCGGCGCCCAGGTGCCCATGTCGTACGAAAACGTGGTGGAACTCATGGACCGCTGGGGCGAGCATCGCCACGCGACGGTTCACGTGCTGGGCAAGTCGCTCGGCGGGCGGAACCTGTATCGGCTCGAAGTGACCGATCCGAAAAGTCCCGTGTCTCCCGCCGAACGCTGGGTGCATTGGATCGGCAACCAGCACCCGGGCGAGCACAATTCGCAATGGCGTATGGTGGGCATGGTCGACTGGCTGCTCGGCGACGAGGGAGCCGACTGCCGCCGGCGGAGCGTCAGCCATTTCGTTTTGATGACGAGCCCCGACGGGCCGAGCAACGGCTGGTACCGGGTGAACGCCCAGGGCATCGACATGAACCGCTCGTACTGCCCGCAGGGCGCCGATGAGAAAGCGCAGGCCCATGAGGCGTATGTCGTGCAAAAGGACCTGGAGAAACTGATGGTTTCCGATACGCCGGTCACGAACCTCTGGAGCATGCACACGTGGGGCGGACGGGTCGAGCCGATCATGGTTTGCGGTTCGGAAATGGGCACCGCGCTCGGCCCTTGGGAGGAGTTCCGCCGCATCATGGAGAAGAACGATCCGAAGGGGCTCGTCAAGCCGCTGGCCGTCCGCGAGAAGCCGGGCAACGGCAGCTACTGGAACAACGGCCCGCATCTCCAGTTCGGTATCACCACCGTGTTGTGCGAGGGCTCCGGCGACTGGACCGACAAGCAGCGCAGCCTCGACGCCGGCGCCGCGCTGATGAAGACCCTGGCCGACTACTATCACGGCACGCGGGCAGCGAGCGAGTAGCCCCCGAGGTTGCATAAATGCT
>CAYPWB010000638.1:0-3047 GCA_964414315.1 uncultured Planctomycetaceae bacterium
GCCAAGGCCACGACTGTGTGAAAAAGTTCACGATGTTTGCGGTTAGTAGTACAGATATCCCCGTTGCCCACCCTGGAGAAACCCCAATGACGAAGCTTTCCTCGCTTGTCCTCTGCATTGCCCTTTGGTGCACCGGCCCCCTTGCCGCCGAGGAACCGTTCGGCGTGAAGCTGTTCCGGCCCGACTCGCTGTTGGGTTGGGACCATGCCGCGGTCGAGCCCACGGGATGGACCATGGCCGAAGGCGTCCTGAGCGGTACGCCCGAAGCGGCACCGCTGCTGTCGGGCTTCCTGTTCGGCGATTTCGAGCTTCGCTGGCAGTGGCGCGTTTCGGAGGGAGGCGTCTGGAAGCTTTCGCTGCCCGAGGCGCCCAGCGGGCCGGGACTCGCCATCGCGCTGTGCGAGGGCGACGGCTGCGGCCGGCTCACCGACGGCGAGGCGCCGCTTCACGACGGCGGCAAGGTCGAACCCAAGCCTGAAGGCCGGCACACGGCCTCGCTCCGCCGCGCCGACGGCAAGCTGAAACTGACCGTCGACGGCAAGCGGTTGTGGGAGGTCGAGGTCGACGCCCAGCGACGATTCGGGTTGGGCTTGGCCCTGATGGCCGGCGAGGGCGAGTGGGCCGACCTGCGCGTCGAGCAACCCGCCGGCGAACCCATCTTCAACGGCACCGACCTGACCGGCTGGTGGACGCCCGGCAACCTTTCGAAGTGGCGCGTCGAGGACGGCCAGATCGTTCGCACGGAACGGGCCGGCGACTACCTGCGCACCGAGAAAGAGTACGGCAACTTCACCCTCTCGCTGGAATACCAAATGCAAAAGGGTACCAACGCGGGCCTCGGGCTGCGCACGCCGAAGGGCGGCTGGCCGTCGAGCGACGGCATGGAACTGCAAATGCTCGACCGGCCGGGGCTGAGCAAAGGCGGGCATATGGCCATCTACGGCAACCTGCCTGCCGTGGCCAACGTACACCAGTCGGAGCAGTGGAACCGCCTGGTGGTCAAGGCCGAAGGCTATATGATCACCGCGTGGGAAAACGGCGAGCTGGTGCAGCACTACAACACGGAGCATCACCCGGAACTGCGGCACCGCAACCTGCGCGGTTGGCTCGGCTTCCAGGACCACGGCAGTTGGACCCGCTTCCGCAACATCCGCCTGCTCGAAGCGCCCGAGGGAACCGGCCTCGACCTGTGGCGGCAAGCTCCGCCGAAGCGGGCCGCGCGGGTCATCGACCGGGCGATGAACCCTTGGCTGCTGGCCGAGGACGACGGCATCACGTCGGGCACGACGCGGCGAAGCATTGCCGTGGACGAGCCGGGCGAGCACGTACTGGCCGAGTTGACCGGGCCCGGCGCGGTCGTGCGCATCGCGCAAATCGAGCCCGAGGGAACGCTGGCGTTCTACTTCGACGGCGAGGAGACGCCGCGAATCGAGACGGATGTCAATTCGCTGCTTGGCGCCCTGCCGCAAATGAGCGAGTACAAGAACCCGATCATCACGTGCCTCACTTACGAGAAGAGCCTTCGCATGGTGCTGCGCGACGCCCGGCGAGCCGACTGCCGGATCGATTACGTCACGTTTCCTGAGGGGTACAAGACGGTGAGCTTCACGGGTCGGGGCGAGTCGCTTCCGCGCGGTTGGACCGATTCGGTCGTCTACCGGCAACTGAAGAGCCGCCACGGCGACTACCGCAACCCGGAAGTGCTGCCCCGCTTTGCGTCGGAAACGCTCAGCCTTGCCCCCGGCGCCGCCGAGCCGGCGCTGTCGCTCGACGGGGCCGGCATTGTGCGTTACGTGCGGTTGCGCATCGGCAACCCACTGCTGGAAAGCGACGACCTGTGGCTCGTGGCGACCGTCGACGGCGAGTCGGAGCCGGCCGTCGCCGCGCCGGTCCGCTACTGGCTCGCCGGCCTGGCCGGTGCGAAGAACTACTACAACCTGGCCCACTTCGCGCGGAATGGGTTCGGCATTACCCAGGCCATGCCATTCGGTAACGGCATCGCATTTTCGCTCCGCAACGCGGGCGAGGAGCCGATCGAAGGCGTTTCGCTCGAAGTGTGCCTCGAACCGGCCGAAGGGGATCGGGCTAAAGAGGTGGCCGCCATGATGCGCCTGCGCGGCACATTCTTGCCGACCGGCGAAGGCGGCGGTTCGCTCGCTCGATACGAAGGCGCCGGGCGGCTCGTGGCTCTTGCCTGCGAGCGAAGGGAAGACGCCGAGCCGGGTATTGCGCAGCTATGCGTCGACGGCCAGGCGCAGGACGGCTGGGCGGCGGCGAATTTCGACCTGCTGCTCGGCCGGCCGGGCAAGTTCCAGGCCAGCCTGAGCGGACGCACCGAAGGTATGGCTTGGCGGTACTTCCGGCTCGCCCCGGTCGAGTTCCGCAACTCGCTCGAACTGACCGCCGCCGCCGACCCACCCGGCGGCCGGCTGGCGATGTTTTACGTCGGAGGCGAGTAGCCGTGGTGGGTCCCGCGAGCCGAGCGGGACAAGCTTCTCGTAGGGCGGGCTGTGCCCGCCGGCGTCCAGTCTACCGAAACACGTTCCGCGGCGGGCACAGCCCGCCCTACGCCCGAAGGAAGGAGCCGTAGCATGGCACGCGGTCTGTTCATCACCGGCACCGATACCGAGGTGGGGAAGACCTACGTCGCTTCGCTGCTGGCGGCCGAACTGGCGGCTACGGGCTGCCGCGTGGGCGTGTACAAGCCGGCGGCCAGCGGGTGCACGGCCGCCTCGGCCGATGGTCCGCTCCCGCGCGGCACGCTCGTTTCCGACGATGCCGTGGCCGTGTGGGAGGCGGCGGGCCGGCCGGAAGAACTCGACCGCGTTTGTCCGCAACGCTTCGCCGCCCCGCTGGCCCCGCACCTGGCCGCCCGGGCTGAAGGCAAACCGTTCGACGCGGAATTGCTCCGCACCGGCCTCGACTACTGGACTGCCCGCAGCGACTTTGTCCTGGTGGAAGGCGCCGGCGGGCTGCTTTGCCCGCTGGGTGAGCGCGACATGATGGCCGACCTCGCCGCCGATTTCGGCTTCCCGCTGCTGATTGTC
>CAYPWB010000639.1:0-3044 GCA_964414315.1 uncultured Planctomycetaceae bacterium
CTCCGCCCGCCCGGGTATGCTGGTGGCATGAACGCCGGAGAATTGGAGCGACTGGAACTGCTGGCCGAGGTCGACGCGATGCTCGCCCGCACGCGGCGATGGGCCGAGGCCGCGCCGTCCTGGCAGCCGGCGGCGCCGTGCCGGGCCTTGGTCGACCGGCTGCTCCAGCGAGCCGAGGGGCTCCGCGTGCGGATGGAGGCGCCGCTGGTGGTGGCCACCCTGGGCGGCACCGGCACGGGCAAGAGCGCGCTGGTGAACGCGCTGGTGGGCGACGACGCGGTGCCCACCGGCAAGGCTCGGCCCACCACCGAGCAGCCGCTGCTGGTGTGCCGGCCCGACCTTGGGCCGGAAGTGCTGGGCATCGACCCGGCGTTGGTCCGCGTTATCCACCACGACGCGCCGGCGTTGGCCGACCTGGTGCTGATCGACTGCCCCGACCCCGATACGACCGAGGCCGGCGACACCGAGGCCGATCGGTCGAACCTCGCCCGCCTGCGGGCTATCCTGCCGCATTGCGATGCGATTATCGTCACCGCCACGCAGCAGAAGTACCGCAGCGCCCGGGTGGCCGACGAATTGGCCGCGGCCGCCCGCGGGGCCCGGCTCGTCTTCGTGCAAACCCACGCCGACGCCGACGCCGACATCCGCGACGACTGGCGCCGGTTGCTCGAGGCCGACTACACCCCCGGTCGGCTGTTTCGCATCGATTCGCTCGCCGCACTGCGCGACGCGCGGCACGGCCTCACGCCCCGGGGCGACTTCGGCCGCCTGGTCGACTTGCTCGAGCGCGAGCTGAGCGGCGCGGCGGGCAACCGCATTCGGCGGGCGAACTTCCTCGACCTGACCGACGAAACGCTTGCCGCCTGCCGCAAGCGAATCGACGCCGCCATGCCCGCCGTCAGCCGGTTGGAGACGGCGCTGGAGGAGCATCGGGCGAAGTTCACCGTCGGGCTGGCGTCGCACATGCGCACGGAACTGCTAAGCGGCCGCCGCGCGTGGGAGCAGCGGCTGCTGGGCCAGGTGGCCGGCCGATGGGGCTTTAGCCCTTTCTCGCTTGTGCTGCGCATCTACCAGGGCTTGGGGAGCCTCGTTTCCGGAGCGATGCTGTACCGCATGCGCACGCCCGCGCAGATCGCGTTGTGGGGCGCCGTCGAAGGCGCGCGCTTCTGGCAGCGCCGCCGCCGGACGCGCCGAGCCGACCTGGCGCCGCAGCGGGCCGCAGCCGCCGGCTTCGGCCCGGCCGAACTCCAGTCTGCCGCGCTCGTGCTCGAAGGCTACGCCGCCGACGCCGGGCTCGCCCGCGAACTGGTCGAGCCCGACGTCCTCCGTGCCGGGGCCGAGCGGGCCGGTGAGGGCTTCATCGCCCGCGTTTCGACCGAACTGCAGCAGCTTATCGAACGGCTCGCCGCACGCCATACCGGCTGGTTCACCCGCTGGCGGTACGAACTGCTCTTCCTCGCCATGCTGGGCTTCCTGCTGTTCCGCCTGGGCAAGAACTACTTTTACGATTCCTGGCTGGCCGAGCCGCCCGCGCCGGTGGCCGGGCTCGACTTCTACCTCGCCTCGGCCTTCTGGCTGCTCGTTTGGGCCATGCTGCTCCTTTGGCTGCTCACCGGGCGTTTGCGTCGCGGGCTGCGGCGCGAGGTCGACCGTCTGGCTGCCGGCTGGCCCGACATGGCCGGCGCGGAGGGGCTGTTCGGCCCCGTCGAGGCCGAGTGCCGCCGCGTGCGGCAGTTCCAGGCCGACCTGGAGCAACTTGCCGCCGACGTGGCCCGCCTCCGGCATCAACTGAGCCTCCCCGACGGCGCCCTCGGCGCAAAACGACTGCCCTGACCGTCGAGAAGGGGTTGCCGGAACCGAGACTAAGGAGCGGGGAAGGAATAACTTCGCGATTTGTGTCGTTCCCAATTGCGCAACTATGCAATGAATCAACTCACTCTCCCGCTTGCCGGGAGAGTCGGGCTCTCAGGCCCGGAGAGGGCCTTTCCGCCGAACAAGACGGTATCCACATACGAACTGCCCTCCCCGGCCGCTACCGCGTCCGACCCTCCCGCTGCGCGGGAGGGTGAAGGTGCTCAGTCCGGCAGCTACTTATTCCGCACCTCCGCAGGGTTGTCCGATTCGTGAAGTTCGGGCATAATGCCCTTTGGAGCTTGCCTCGTGACCGTTGGAGGACGTGCCGTGAAACGTTTCTGTTGGGGAATACTCTTTCTTGCGTTTGTATTGACGTTGAGCGGCTGCTGAGGAGGACGTGCCGGGGTCGTGTCGGCCCCGCCTTCCTGCGACGGGCAACAGCGGCTTCGTCGGCTCGGTGCGCCGCTCGCGGCTCGGACGGCTTCATGCGAGAACGCCGTCCCGAAGTCAAGGTGAAAAATAGGGCCCCGATGAACCCGGACGACGAACACCTGTCACTGCTCGCCATCTTCCATTACGTGTTTGCCGGCATGATGGCGCTGTTCGCGTGCTTCCCGATCCTGCACATCCTGATCGGTACGGCTTTCGTCCTGACCGCGACGCGGGGAGACATCGATCCGCGTGAGCAGCCGCCGGTTTGGTTCGGGTGGCTCTTCATTATTGCGGGCGCCTCGGCGGTTACGATCGGCTGGACGATGGCGGCGATCATTCTGGCCGCCGGACGCATGCTGGCGAGGAAGCGCCGTTATCTGTTTTGTCTCATCGTCGCGGGAATCGAGTGTGTGTTCGTGCCGCTGGGAACGATCCTCGGCGTGTTCACGATCATCGTGCTCGGGCGCCCCTCGGTCAAGGCGGCCTTCGAGGCCAACGCTTCCTGCGCTGCGGGTTCAGGGCACCGCCAGGAACATGAGCGTTTGCTCGGTAGGTAGGTCGTCAAGCTGCAGGGTTTCCTGCCCGGTAAGGGCAATGGTGCGCCGCAGCCCGTTCCAAGCGTAGATTTCGAGGCGTCGGGCGCCGGCGGGTATGCCGGTGAGCGTGATCGACGTGCCCGGCCGGCGGGTCCAGCCCTTGCGGTTCTGCCATACCCAAAGCCGTCGGCCTTCGCCCTCCAGCACGAACAGACCCTCGCC
>CAYPWB010000640.1:0-3042 GCA_964414315.1 uncultured Planctomycetaceae bacterium
GTCCCCTTCGCATGCAGCGGAGAAAACAGCCCGCGCCGCCGACCCGTGAACGCTTACGACGCAGGAACCGGGAAAAGCGGTGATGAATCGCCGCACTCCAAAGAGGCGGCCGCTACGGCTCCCATAAGGGAGCCTCATCACCCTCGTCCTCTCCGGTGTCGACGACGATGCGCTCGCCGGTATCGTCGATCGTTACGATCAGTTCGATGATGGCCCACTGCCCGCCGATCATCCGGCTTTCGGTACGCACGTGGGCGCTGCCCTTCGGACCCTTCACCTGGAAATCGAAGCGGGCCTCACCCTGGTCGTCGGTCATGTTGAAATCGCCGGCCGGTATCCAGGTGTCGTCTTCAATGGGCGTGCCAAGTTCTTCCTGGACCTCCGGGTCGTTCTGCACCGCAGCTAAGGCGTCCTGGTACGGCTCGGTCGACTTTAGCGCGCCCACGCCAAACCCAAAAAGACCTGTGCAACAACCGGCGCAGATGACGATCGGCAACAGGATAGCCACCGGAACGAACCAAATCCAATTTCGTGCGAACCAACCGCGCTGCGGCGGCTCGGGGGTGAAGGTAGCTTGGTTGGTTTGCGATTGCGGCTCGTCGAAATGCATGCCTCGGGTTCCTTAGGTTGGGAGATGGGAGTTGGGAGATGGCAGATGGGAGTTGGGAGCCGGCAGATGGGAGTTGGGAGATGGCAGATGGTAGTTGGGAGTTGGGGTGAGTGTGAACGGCGCGGTCCCGGAGTTCGAACGTCGAATGGCCAACTCCGATCTCCCAACTCCCAGCTCCCAGCTTCCACTTTCCATCTCCCGGCTTCTACTTCCCCGCTCCGGCACGCCAGCGCAGGTAGGCGTCCAGGAAGCCCTGGATGTCGCCGTCCAGCACGCTGTGGAAGTTCGTGGCCGCGTGGCCGGTGCGGGAATCTTTCACTCGCTGATCGGGGTGCAGGAAATAACTGCGAATTTGCGAGCCGAAGCCAACCTTCGGAAGGTTGCTGTACTTGGCGGCGACCTCGGCCTCGCGTTTCTCTTCCTCGATGGCGGCCATGCGGGAACGGAGCATCTTCCATGCGGTCGCCCGGTTCTTGTGCTGGCTCCGTTCGTTCTGACATTGCACGACCACGCCCGTGGGCAGGTGCGTCAGCCGGATGGCGCTGGACGTCTTGTTCACGTGCTGCCCGCCGGCCCCGCTGGCACGGAAGATATCCTCGCGGACGTCGTCGTCCTGGATATCGATTTCGATATTATCGGAAACTTCCGGCGAGACGTCGACCGCGGCGAAACTGGTTTGCCGCTTCCCTTCCGAGTTGAACGGGCTGATGCGCACGAGCCGATGAATTCCCTCCTCGCCCTTGAGGAACCCATAGGCCAGTGGGCCGCGAACCGCGATGGCGGCGCTGTTGATGCCTGCCTCCTCGTTGTCTTGCCGGTCGAGCAGTTCGACGTCGTACCCTTCAGCCTCGGCCCAGGAGACGTACATCCGAAGGAGCATCTCAGCCCAGTCGTTGGCATCCGTCCCGCCGTCGCGAGCATTGATGCTCACAATGGCCGAATGCGAGTCGAGCGGCCCGCTCAGTAGGGCCTTCAACTCCAAGTCGGCCACGGCTCGGTCGAACTGCTCGATTTCGCTGGGCAACTCAGCGGCGAAACCTGCGTCCTCCTCGGCCATTTCAAGCATCGCTGCCAGGTCGTCGCCCCGCCGAACCACCTCTTCGAGGGGCTTCAGGATGCCCTTGAGCGACTTCAGCCGTCCGACAACCTCCTGCGCCTTCTCCTGGTTGTTCCAGAAGTCGGGCGCCGCCATGCGCTGTTCAATTTCCTTCGCTTCCGCCTGTTTGCCGGCGTAGTCAAAGGGAGTCTCGCAGTTGGAGAATCCGCGTCTGAATCGCTTCGGCTCGGTCGATAAGATCTCGTTCCATGCACTTCCTCGTGGGGGCGTGTAATTCAGAATTGTATTCTGACGTCACTGGAGCGTCAACACCGCCGGAAAACAGAGGGGATATTCACGCAAATTGAAGAGGCTGGAAGGCTTGGGAGATTGCGTCCAGGCCTCGAACTGCCCAAGTCGTGCTACCGTTGGACGATTCTCCGAATCGTCGAAACACGACTCGGAGAGTCGTCCTACAGTGGGTCGACTTTGCGAGCCGTGCTACATTACGGTTCGTACAAAAACGCGTCGTCGTCGAGTGGGCGTACCCATACGTTGCGGAAGCGGACCGGGTTGTCGTGGTCCTGCAAGAACACGGGGCCGATGCCGGTACGCTTCTGCCGTTCCCAAATGGCCTTCAGGTACGGCGTGGTCTTGTAGCGGTAGGGATGGTAGACCGAGCGGGGCTCGCCGAATCGGGTGTTGTCCTGCACCTTCACACCGTTCAGAAACGCCGTGATGGACCCTTCCTCGACGATCTCGCCCTCCGCGTTCCGCCGGGGGGCGCGGTAGCGGATGTCGTACACCTGCCACTCGCCCGGCTTGCGGCACGCTTGAGCCAACGGCTTGGCAAAGCCGTAGATGGCGCCGGCATGCCCCTGATTTAGTTGGTCTTCCTTTTTTCCAAATGAATTCAGGATTTGCAGTTCGTAATTGCCGTGGATGTAAACGCCACTGTTGCCCGAGCCCTTCTCCGGCAGCATGAACTCGACGTGGATGTCGGCGTCGCGGAAGTGCAGCTTCGACACGATGTGGTTCGCTCGCGTCTGGCCCGGCATGGAACGGAGCGCGCCGTCCTCGATCGGCCAGTCGATCGGCCCGCCGTCCTTACCGAGCATCAGGTTATGCTCCTCGCCGTCGAACAGCACCACCGCGCCCTCGGGCGGCGGCACGGGCAATTGCTCCTGTCGGGGCGCGAACTCGCCGCCTGCGACGGCCAAACACAAACTCAAACTCAAACTCCACATGGTCGGGTCTCCCTTCGGATAGGTTCCGGAAAAACCGCGCTTCCGTTTCCGAATGCAAATCGGTTGGTCGAACGAAAGGATTCTGCCCAATTAGGCGGACGGCACGACGGAGCGTGCCTGCTACTTTGCCGTCGTTTGCACCTGCGGAC
>CAYPWB010000641.1:0-3041 GCA_964414315.1 uncultured Planctomycetaceae bacterium
GCGGCCCAGAAAGACACGACCGGCAATGGCGAATGGGAAAACGTCGAGGGGATCGGCTCCCACAACTGGAATGTCAACTCGAACAGCCGCACGGCCGTCTCCGTCCCTGCTTCCTGGGAGCTGACCGAAGCGTACGTCTTTCCGAACGCCCGGGCGACGGCCACGAACTACGAGAACATCGACGGCCTGAATGCCACTACCGGTTCGGCCAGTTTCGAAATCTGGTTCAAACCGAGCGACCTCGAAGGGCAGGAAATGCTCTGGGAATTGGGAGGCAATGTCAACGGCACGTCCCTGGCCATCGACGACGACGCCGTACTGTTTACCCCGTCCTCGAATTCCCCGGCCACGACCAAACAGCTTACCGCCGAGATGGCCAAGGCGGCCTACACCCAGGCGGTCGGTGTGATCGACATGGACGGCACGGCGGGCGCCACGGGCGATCCCGACCTGTCCCTGTACCTGAACGGCCGGCTGATGGATACCGAGTTCGACGTGGCCGGCTTCACCGATTGGGCAGGAAGCGACGGCACCGGGCTGGGCCGACAGAACGGCACCATAGGCGGCGACAAGACGGGCCTGCTCAGCGGCTTCGGCAATTTCGAGGGGGAAATGGCCCTGGTGCGGTTCTACGACCAGGCCCTTTCGGGCGACGACGTGTGGAACCTGTACGCATCGGTCGTGCCCGAGCCGGGCACGTTCGGCATGTTGCTTTTCGCAGCGGTGGCGTTGCTTCTTCGCCGTCGTGGGCGGGGCGGGTAGGCGTCTTTCTTCTTTTCGCAAGGGCAAGGACACCATGAAATGTAACCATTCACGGATCGGCGACGCGGGCCGTCTTCTTCGCTGGATGCGAGGGGGACAGTCCCATGTTCGCGGCCCCAGTGCCCGGCCGATTGGGCAAATCGCCCTTTGTGCCGCGAAAATCGGGACAGTCCCCTGCGGACGGTTACCCATGAAGCACACCGCGATCCTTTTGGCGGTTGGGTTGGGTCTGTTGCCGCTGGGTTTGACTGGGTGCGGCAGTGGAGGCCCCGACCTGGGCCGCGTGGAGGGAACCGTCACGCTCGACGGAAAGCCGCTTGAAGGAGCACTGGTCGAGTTCCAGCCCCGCGAGGAAGGCGTGCCCTCCTACGGACGCACCGACGCCTCCGGGCAATACCAGTTGCAGTTCGGCGTGGACCAACCGGGCGCCATGGTGGGCACGCACACCGTGCGCATCACCACCGGCGGCATGGAATCGACCGGCGAGGGACCTGCCGTGGCCGTGCCCGAGCGGGTACCGGCAAAATATAATGTGCAATCGACTCTCACCCGCGAGGTTGAGTCGGGAAGCAATACGATCGATTTCGAACTGAGCACGCGAGGATAAACTGGAAATGGGCTATTACTTGCCGGGGGCGAATGACGTGGGACAGGCTTCCAGCCCGTCGACGGAAAAGACAGGCTGGAAGCCTGTCCCACGCAATCCGGTACTTAATCGCCTTGCATTGCCAACGCCGAAAGCGAGGTCTATCATGCGAAGCGGTGTTCTTGTCTGCACGACTCTTCTCTTCCTGTTCGGCGCGGCCGCCGGGTCCCAGGCCGACCTGGTCGCCCATTGGCCGCTCAATGAAGGTTTGGGCTATTCCACGGTAGCCGACGTCGTGGGCGGGCACACGGGAACCATGCAGAACTTCGACGGCGACGAATGGATTACCGATCCGGCCGAACTGCCGCCCATCCCCGGCGGTACGACCGCCGCGCTGCGGTTCGACGGTCGGGGTGCGGGCAATCAGGAGCAGATCGTCGCCACCGGCTACCAGGGGATTACCGGGCAGGCTGAGCGCACCATGACCGCCTGGATCAAGACCCCGCCGACCGGCGATCTGAATCGCGACATTCTCAGTTGGGGCACCAATACCGGCGGCAACAAGTGGCACTTCCGTGTGCAGGACACCGACGGTCAGGCCGGCGCCATCCGCGCGGAGGTCAACGGCGGATACGTCGTGGGCAGTACGCCGGTCACCGACGACACGTGGCACCACGTGGCGGCCGTCCTGCCGCGGGGCTCGACGAACGTGGACGATGTGGCCCTATTTGTCGACGGCCTCTACAACCCGACCAGCGACGTGAAGCCCCGAGGAATGGATACCGTCGCCGGCGACGACGTGGGCATCGGCAACAGCCTGCACGATCGTTACTTCCAGGGTGCGATGGCCGACGTGCGCGTCTACAACCACGCGTTCTCGCACACCGAAATGCACCAGTTGGCGCACGGCCCCGGCGTACCCATCGCCCACTGGGCGCTGGGCGACGCCGCCGGACCCGCGCTCAACGCGGGCACCTTGGGGGCGGCGGCGCACGGCACGTACGTCGACACCAGCAAGGCGGGCAATGAATTCAGCCCGGCCGACCGCAGCGTGCCCGGGCTGCTGGCCGGCGGCCACAACGGCACCGCCACCCGGTTCGACGGCGGCGGCGGCATGACCGGCGACGGCAGCAAGCACACCGGACCGCACATCACGTTGCCCGACGTTCCCGCCCTCAACAGGCCGCCGAGCAACCTGCCGCACACCCAGCGGACCGTCGAAGTCACGTTCAGCGCCGAGGATGTTCTGGCCAGCGACTTCGGCCGCCGGACTCTATACGCCGAGGGTGGCCTAACGCGAGGACTCAACGTCTACGTTCGCGACAATGGCGGCGACTACCAGCTTTGGGTGGGCGCCTGGAACGATTCCAACGACGGCGAAGGCGCCCCGTGGGGCAGTGGGCGGACGAAGTTCTTCGGTACGCCCATCTCGCTGCAAAATCCCTTCACGGTCCAACTGGTGCTTGACGGCGCTGCCGATGGGGGCGGCGCGCCGAGCGGCGAACTGATCGGGTACATCAACGGCCGCGAGTTCGGCCGAGTGACTGATGTCGGCTACCTGTACGGCCGCAATCCGGCCGTGATCGGCGGCGCGCCGACCCAGGTTTACATCGATAACGGTTCGACCAACTCGAACGGCGGCCACTGGTTCCACGGCACCATGGACGAGGTGCTCGTGTACAACGAGGCGCCC
>CAYPWB010000642.1:0-3040 GCA_964414315.1 uncultured Planctomycetaceae bacterium
GCTTCCGGGTTGGGGGAAGACCTTTCCGGCCTCATTGTACGAGGTTGCCGGTTGCTTTGGAAACCTGAAACAGTTTCCGGCGAAGGTCCACGATGCTCATGCTTTCGCGACCATCGGATTGCCCGTTGCCGGTTGCCTCCAGGTGTCGGCCACCCTATATTGACGCCGTGGTGGGTACGCTTGCGTACCTGCCGCAGCCCAGGGGAAAGCCGGGTCGTGACGACCGGCAGATGGCCCGGTTTGCCAGGCATATGACCGATCCCGCGGGCAGATTGCTGAGATTCGGAAGAACGTGATCAACGACAGGAGGGACGGCCACGAACGTACTCGACGCCATTCGGACGCGCCGGAGTGTCCGGTCCTACGCGCCTAACAAGCCGATGCCGCGTCCCCGCAGTCCTTCCATGCCGTCTTCCACGGCCCTGGAGTGGCAGGATAGGGCACGGACTGTGCAAGCATCTCTGGGGTCCTGACCATAATGGGCGGCAAACCGATGAACCATCCTAACGACACCCACGCACTCCTGATTGGCTACATCCTTTGGATCTTCGGGTTCATGGGCGCACATCGATTCTATTACGGCAAGCAGATCACCGGGACCATTTGGTTCTTCACGCTGGGCCTTCTCTTCATCGGCTGGATCGTGGATCTGTTCCTGATCCCCGGCATGGACCGGGAAGCGGATCTCCGGTACCAGGCTGGGCATCTCGACTACACCGTCGCCTGGCTGTTGCTGACGTTCCTCGGCGTCTTCGGCATCCACCGGTTCTACATGGGCAAGTGGGTCACGGGCATCCTCTACCTGCTCACCGGTGGCCTTTTCGGGATTGGATTGCTCTACGACCTGTGGACGATCAACGGGCAGGTCAGTGAGATAAATCGGCGGGGGATGATGGTGACCCGGTGACATCTTCCAATCTTCCCGAACACACAATACCGTTGCACCGCCGGCGGCCAGGGCTCTTGAGCCTTGTCGTCGAACTGGTCAGCCACGCCGTGGGCAAGTGCCTTCGGCTGCGGGCATATACGAGAATCGTGCCACCAAGCCGCTTATGGCCGAGGTCCGCCGCAGCACGAACGTCATCGACTTCGAGTTGCCCGTGGCAGACCCTTGATCGTAACCGTCAACTCTTGCTGGAAGGAGCAAGCGACCATGAATCGCTACGAAACGCAACCGGGCATGGCACGACAACAACATCCGGCCTTTCCGTTGACGAAACTGAGTGCCTCCGTCGGTATGACGGCACTCGCATTTTCACTGCTATTGCTCGGACCTTCTCCAGCGCCAACGGCCGAGCCGGCCGAGTTTCGCCCGATGGCCGATTTGCCGCCGCTGTTGGAGCTCCTCGATGGGCGCCGGGTGAAAACGGTCGAACAGTGGCCGGAACGAAAAGAAGAAGTCCGCCGCTTGCTCATGCAGTACTTCACCGGCGCGTCGCCGGAAGTGACGCCGGCGGTGGTCGGGGCCGAGGTGCTCGAACAGCGGCGCGGCGAGGACGGCTCGACGCGCCGCCGGGTTCGCGTAACGCTCGATACGCCCAATCGCCGCCCGTTCGAGATGTGGGTGTGGCTGCCCGAGGGCGACGGCCCCTTCCCGCTGCTGCTCACTGCGCCGCGCGACTACCAGCTTCCCTGGGCCGAAATGGCGCTTCAGCGCGGGTACGCCGTGTGCCTGTACCCCGGGGTCGACAGCCACCACCGCGAGCCGGCCTACCCGGGCTACGACAGCATTTGGCAGGAGTTCCGCAAGGAATATCCGGAGGCCACCTGGACGGAAATCCTCATCAAGGCATGGCTGGCCGGCCGCACGCTCGACTACCTGTTCGACCCGGATCGAGGCTATCCGCTGACGGCCGGACAGGTGGGCATTATCGGGTTCTCTCGCTATGGGAAGCAGTCGATGCTCGCCGCGGCCATCGACGAGCGGATTACGGCCGTTGTGGCCCGCAGCCCCGGCTCGCCGGCCTCGTGCCCGTACCGCTTCACCTCGCGCGACACGTTCGCCGAGGCGCCGGCCGACTTCCCCGGCCTGTGGTTCCTGCCGTCACTCCGCGCCTACACGGGCCGGGAGCACGAGCTGCCGATCGACGCCCACGGCTGGTACGCCCTGATTGCGCCGCGCCGGGTGTTGGTCCACACGGCCCACAACGACGGGTGCGAACCCACGTTCGCCGTCGAACGCGCCTATCTGCAGGGGCGCGACGTGTATCGTCTACTGGGTAAGCCCGAGCACCTGCGCATCCACTACCGCGAGGGGGCGCACAGTCCGATCACCGACGAGCACCGGCGCCAGAACCTGGACTGGTTCGACCTGGCTTTTGGCCGCGGCACGGCCAAGGCCGACGAATTCCCCGAGAAACTGCTGCACCACTTCGACTGGGCGGCCTGGAAGGCGAAGCAGACACCGGCCGACCTGCAAATCCCGCCACACGACACAGCCGGGCCCGACGCTCTGCGCTGCCGCATCGGGTGGATGCTGGGTCGCGAGCCGGAGGAAACCGCCTGGGAGGGCGAGTATACGCTCTTGACGCCCGAGGAATCCGCCATGATGACGCACGACCGCTGGGCCGTGCCCGGCGTGGCCCGGGTGCCGGTCAGCTTCGGCGAGGACGTGCGCGGCAACGTATACTACCGGCCGGATGCCGACGGGCCACGGCCGGTGGTCATCTGGCTGCACCCTTACTCGTACCACAGCGGCTACAACGAGGGCTACGGCGTCGAGGGAACGACCGTGTATCACCGTTTGGCGCAGGCTGGGTACATCGTCGTGGCGTACGATCAGTGCGGGTTCGGCCTGCGGCTACTGGAAGGAACCGGCTTCTACGGCGAGCATCCCCAATGGTCGCGACTGGGGCGGATGGTGCACGACGTGCGCCGCGCCGTCGATTTCGTTGTCGAGGGGCACGGCCGCATCGCAACGCCTCCCGACCGGCAGGCCCCGCCCGAGATCGATACAAGCCGGGTGTACCTGCTGGGCTACTCGCTGGGCGGCATGGTGGCAATGCACGCGGCGGCGCTCGACGAGCGAGTGGCGGGCGTG
>CAYPWB010000643.1:0-3039 GCA_964414315.1 uncultured Planctomycetaceae bacterium
TCGGATAGCTGCCCCACCTCGCTGACCGAGACAGGCCGGCCATTCAGCGTCGTGGCCGTGTCGCCACCGGCCTCGAAGAGCTCATCGGTCGGGGCCACGTAGACCACCGCCGCAACCGGCTCGCCCACCTCCGACAGCAGACCGGGCCGCTCGACGTCCACGTCCCCCACCCGCCGATAACACGCGATGCTCGTGCACCAGTACGGCACGCCGTAGAAGTAATTCACCGTCCCGTCCAGCGGGTCGATGATCCATTGAAACTCCCCGCCGCCGCGGAGCCCGCCCTCCTCGGCCAGGATCGTATCGTCCGGAAATGCCCCGCCGATCGTCCCCACGATCGCCTCTTCCGAGAGCCGATCCACCTCCAGCTTGACATCATAGGCCAGGGCCTGGTCCACCTTGCGAGGCCTGGCCGCGTGTTCCCGCTGGATCTGACCGGCCCGCCTGGCCGCTTCCCTGGCCACGTCCAACCTCGACTGACCCGCTTGGTTGCTCTCGGACATCCGACGACGCTCCCGCTCACAGGCAACACTGGCAGGCCGACGCCGACCCGCTGACGCCAGCCATTCTAGCAACAACCCGCGCCGCCTGGAACCCCACGAGGTCCCGACCCCACGAGCCTCGTAAGGCGGGCGAATCCCGTAGCGGCTCTGCCGCGAAGGGCCTGCCTGCCGGAGGTAGGTGAAACATCCGCCTTCTTCGTTCCGCGGGCAACTGCCCGCGGAACGAATGCAGCAGAACCATGCGACACCGAGATAACGCCGTCCTTCCCAAGTCCCGTCAGGGACGACGGTCAATAGCCCCGGGCGCAGCACGAGCCGGAGGCCAGGGCCAGCCCGGGGTCCCCGGCGATCCCCCTCCCCCATTTTCCTGTTCTCTGTGTTCTGTTGCCGATCCGCATCGTCACCCATCGGCAGCCGATCGCTCGAGGATCGGAAGAATACGAAAACCAACGAACCTTGTTATGCGGGTGTCAGCACAACAGAAAAACATGCCACTCCGGCGGGATTTGCCTTGCCTTTCGCGTCGATACGTGCGAATGATTGATGCAGGCCATCGAGGAGGTCTCGGGGGCCGACGGGGCGCAGTCCCGGGGTAATACGTGGGAAGCTCGGATACCGGCCAGGCCGCCGGCCCGGCTGAGAACGGGCTGTCGTGCGGTCCAGTCGGGGTCAGTACATCAGCATTGGGTGACACCCCCGGCCCGGACGAGCCGCGCCCGTGGTCTGACCCTTGCCCTGCTTGACTGACCCCCAAAGCCCCGATGGCGGGCCTGGCTGAAAAGGAGTCATGCCAGATGCGACAACCACCTGCCGCTTCACCCCGCCAACGCGGAGCGTCACTGAACGTCACTGCCGGCCCGCGGTCGGCCCATGGTCTGGTCGCGGCGCTGATGCTGCTGGCGGCCCTTGCCGCCGCCGCGCCGGCCGGCGACGCGCCCGAAAACAAGCGGGACGCGAAGGTCCTTTCCCAGCTCGCCCAAGCGTGGGACGCGTTCTATGCCGGCCGCCACCAGCGCGCCGCGACACTGGCCGACCCCATCGTGAAGCTCGAAGACGACACCTACCGCAACCTGGCCCTCCAGGCCGGTCACCTTCAGGCCCGCTGCCTGTGGGCCCACGGCTCCCCGCCCAGCCGCCGGAAGGCCCGCGACCTGTGGGACCGGTTGTCAAAGGTCGGCCGAGCGCGTCTGGGCGATCGGGTCCGGATCGTGGAGGCCCTGGAGATCGAGGCGACCGACGGTGCGGACCTGAACAAGGCGGCCGATATCCTGGCTCGGATCGTCGGGGCCAAGTCGCCGGGGCCCGAAGCTGCCGAGGCCGCCTTGGACCTCGGGCGTATCTACGTGAAGCTCGGCCGGTTCGACGAGGCCGAAAAGGTCCTCCGGTTTGCCCGCGACTTCGCGCGCCACGACCGGAGTATCACCCGGGCGGAGATCCCCGCCCGCCTGGCCGCCGCCTGGGCCCGGGCCGCCAAGGCCGCGCTGAAGGACCTGGTCTACCAGCGCGACGCCGGCCGGGCCGAGTTCGAGGCCGCCCGCCGGCTCTACGACAAGGGGCGGTACGCCGCGGCCCATGAGGCGTTCGGGCGGATCGTCGAAAAGCTGCCCGCCACGCCGTACGCCCCTCGCGGCGCTCTGGCCCAGGGCCATTGCCTGGCGGATATGGGCAAGCCGGCCCAGGCCCTCGCCCACTGGGAGCGGTTCGTGCAGTCGGCGCCCGCCGGTCCGTGGCGCGGCCAGGCTTTGGTGGCGCTGATCGACCTGATCCTCGCGGAGAAACTCGACCTTACGCGGGCGGACAAGTACGCCCGGATCGCCGCCGCTTCGATCCCCCTGGCCTCGGATAACCCCGACGCCGCCGAGTCTTGGCGACAGGCCGCCGCGGACATCCACCTGCGGATCGGCATGATCCGCTTCTGCTCCGGCCAGGATGAGCAGGCCGCGGAGGCCTTCGCCCGCGCCGCGACCGACGTCGAGGACGAGAAGGTCGCCGAGGGCCTCGAGCGTCTGATCGCCGCGGCCACCGGCGGCAAGGGCGTGATCCCGGAAGAGTGCCGCGCCGCGGGCGAAGGCTCTCGGGCTCACAAGGCCCAGATCGCCCTGTCGATGGGCGTCATCACGCTGCTGAGCGGGCGAAACAAGACGGCCGAGGGCTTCTTCCGGCGGATCACCGGCGTGGAGGCGACCGACCGGACCCGGGGGCGTCGGCCCTACGCGCCGGCCACCGACGCCCAGCGGGCGTTCGGTATCTTCGGCGTCTCTGCCGTCGCCGAGGGCGCCGGGGAGTTGGACGCGGCCATCGCCGGCTTCCAGGCGTGTCTCAAGGCTGAGCCGGACGCCTCCTGGCACGATGAGACGCTCTACCGCCTCGCCACGTGCATCCAGGACCGGGCCGAGGCGAAGTTCGGTTCCGCTTCATCCGCCGCCAGCGCCAAGGCGACGGAGCCCGCCTCCTCCGGCTCAGGCCGCGCCGCCAAGCGACCCGCGGCCGGCAAGGCCCAGCCGCTGACAGCCAGGCAGCGCGAAGCCGCCGCCAA
>CAYPWB010000644.1:0-3036 GCA_964414315.1 uncultured Planctomycetaceae bacterium
GGCGTCCGTCCCTGCGCCGCTCCGGGCGGGGAAGGACGTCGCGTCGGCTTCGGCTACTGCGCGTGCGGGCCGGCCGGGCGTCGCTCGCAGCGCCGGACTTCGCCCAGCTTCCCGCGGCGGACGGGGATCTCGATGCCGATCGTTCCGGTGTACGTCCCGTCGACGGCCTGCTCGGCCATCTCCTCGACCATTCGCGTGACGCACGCGACGCGCTGGCGGATATCCGCCCATCCATCGAACCGATCCGCAGGGTCTCCGGTCCGGGGCAAATGCTCGCAACCGTCCTTGAGCATTTCCATGGTTACCTCTCCCATTGTCTTGCGGCGCCGAGCTGGGCCCGACGCCTGACCGATGCCCCTTAAGAACGAACGTTGAACGTCGAACATTGAACGTCGAACGTCGAACGTCGAACGTTTAGCACTCATGGTTCGATGTTCAATGTTCGACGTTCGACGGATTCGGTGCGCCGGCGGCGACCCTCCGAAGATCGTCCGTGCCTCTTCGGGGTCGTTCCACCTGAGCAACTCTTGCGTACCGCCAACCGTCCCGCACGGAAAAAAACCGCCCTTGCTCCCTCAGCAGGGGGCCGCGCGCCGCCGCTTATTCACGTTACAAGGCCTTTGCGAGGAAGCCTGCGAGGGGATTCTCCCTCAGCAGGGGGTCCAAAGCACGCGGCAGAACGTGCATTCGCAGACCGGCAGGAGGGCAGGGGGGGCCGAAGAGCTCGAACGTCGTGTGGGAGCACGTCATGGTAGGCAACTTCGCCCCCGCCGCCGCCGCGCTGCACGCCGCCCACGCCCCCATCTCCCATCTTCCAACTCCCATCTCCCCGCCCGACCTCGCGCCGGTCGTCGAGGAGGCCGCGCTGCGGTTCTCGGCCGACTTGGAAACCCTGGCGTTCCAGGTGCATCTGGTCGACCTGCCGGGCCGGATGCTCGGCCGCACGGTGGGCAGCACCATCCAGATCGACCCCGACGCCGCCGGGTTCGGCTGGTACGTGAACCCGACCGACGCCGACTTCCCACCCGGCGACCGCCCGGACGGACGGACCGCCCGCCCCGGGACCGACGCGGTGCACCGGATCGACCTGTTGACGGCCGTGTTGCACGAGATGGGCCACCTGCTCGGCCACGACCACGCCGCGCACGGACTGATGCAGGCCACGCTCGGCCCCGGCGTCCGCCGGTTGCCCGCGGGCGATGCGGCGCTAAACTTCAGCGAGCCAGCCCTGCGCGACGACGGGGCATTGGAGCCCGCCCTGCTCGACGACTACTTCGCGCTGCTCGGCGAACCCTAGGGCGGTAGAATCTGCTGCTTTTCGCGTCAGGCATTGCAGCCGCATGCCTGGAATCCAGGTTCACCCCGGCGGCGTCACGGTGCGCGGGGCAGGTCGAACGCCCGGACCTCGTACGGGGAAACGGACACCAGGTGCCCGGCCGTGCCGACCAGGTCTCCCAGGGGCCCGTCCACGGCACGGCCCCATCGCGGAGAAGGCAGCCATCGCCCCACCAACGGCGATTCCGATCGGCCGGCCACTCCGAAGGGGGGCGCTGGACGACGGCAGGCGTTGGGCACTTCCGGCAGGCACTGGCGACTTGCCCGGGTTCGGTCCGTGACGTACCCTTTTGGGGCCCGCGGCTGCCGGGTCGCTCGAACCCTCGAAGGGAACTGCGCATGAGCATGTCGGGAGTGCAGACGCTGGAATCGTCGCGTTGGATTTCCCAGGCGTCGTCGGTCGTCTGTTATGTGTGCGACGGCGGGAACACGCCGGGCACGGAGCGGTGTGCCCACTGCCAGGCGCCCATGGCGCTGGCCCGCCAGGCCGGAGGGCAGAAGACGCCGCCGGGCATGGTGGCCGTGATGGGTGCCAGCAGCGCTGGAAAGACGGTGTACCTGGGAATGCTCATGGACTTGCTCTCGCACCAGCCGAAGCGGCTGGAGATGCTGGCCCGCGGTGCGTTCTCCATCACGCTGCAGCAGACGACCGTCCGTGCCATGGCCTCCTGCCGGTTTCCGGAGAAGACGCCGAACGAGCCCGACCGGTGGCACTGGATCCACTGCCAGGTTCGCCAGCCCAAGCGGAAGCACCCCCGCGAACTCGTTATGCTCGACTTGGCCGGAGAGGCCCTGTTTGCCGAAATCGACCACATGGGCAGCTACCGGGTGATTGGTCCGTTTCTGCGGAAGTGCACCGCGGCGTTGGTGCTGGTCGACGCCGTTCGAATCGGCGACGCCACGCGGGAGGAGGACTACTTCGCCATGAAACTCCTCGCGCACCTCAGTGGCGTGTCGGACGGTGCTGCGGAGAACCGGGCGGAGCGTCCGATTGCCGTGGTGTTCACCAAGGCCGATCAGTGCGATGCGTGCCGTGAGGACCCGGCCGCATTCGCGCAGGCCCACACGCCGGGTCTGTGGCAGCATTGTCGGGAGCGGTTCCCGCGCCACCGGTTCTTTGCCTCCGGAGTGGCCGGGGCTTGCGCCACCCTTCAGTCGCCCTCCGAGGGACGCGTCGTGGTCCCCCTGCGCATCGAACCGCACGGCATCGTCGAACCGTTCGCCTGGCTGATGGAGCAAGGGTGGTGACCCTCTTCGCTGCCCATCGCACGCCCGGTGGATTCGCCGGAGGGCATCGCTCCTAGCCTATCCGCAGTTCACCGACCTCCTGGGCGGGTCGGAGATACGACGAGGTTGTCCTCCATCCGGTACGATGCGCACGTTGGGCTTGAAGCGACCGTGAAGAATCAACTTGGATGACTTTGGTCGTAATAGACAAGGCTTTTCGCATCGGCTGCGCGATGCGAAAAGCCTTGTCTATTTCCTCTCGGCGTCACCGTCGCCGATTCGCGCACAGCGGGGAGGCCTCGGCGCACCACACGGCCATGAGCGTCCGAGGGAGTCGCTGAGCCGTGGCGCGCCGATGGCCAGTCGCGCGTCGATTCCCGAACGCCCCCAATTCCGCGCTCCCTCGGACAATTTCCTCCCTACTTATCCCTCGTATAGCAGCACCTCAAAGAGTTGCCTTGCGTTGGCATCCGG
>CAYPWB010000645.1:0-1817 GCA_964414315.1 uncultured Planctomycetaceae bacterium
AGCAACCCCAACCGTCGAGGTTCTTGCCGTTGAAGAGCTGGACCGGCTCGGCGGCCGAGGCGAAGGAGACGCTCAGCAGGAGCAGCAGCAGGGGGAACGAGACAAATTGCAGGGTTCGTTTCATCGGGGCGGACTCCACAAAGATAGGGGGTGGTGAATGGGACAGGCACATTGGTTTAAATATTACCCGCGCTAAGACGCGCTTCTCGGGCAAGCGTGCCAGTATACTCTAGCGGACCGGGGAGGGCGGGGCAAGCGACTAGCAGGCGCCAATCGATAATATCTTGTTTCTTAGGACCTGTAACAAATTAACTTGACCAATATGCGATGATCTGATATCATTTTGCACTCGTATCGCTTCGGATCGTACAAGGAGGTACGATATGGCGTTGGTGCAGGAAAAGTATGAGAGATTGTCGCGGATGATGAACGAACGTTTGAAACGCCGCTGGGCGGCCTGCGAGGCGTTGACGATTGGACGCGGGGGCATTTCCGCCGTTTCCGAAGCAACTCGAATGTCGCGTACGACCATACGCAAGGGGATTCGGGAGATTCAAGAAGAGTTTCCCGATTTGGCCGAGGATGTCGCTTCGCATCGCTGTCGACGTGACGGAGGTGGCCGCCGCCCGTTGCACGAAACCGACGAGTCGCTGCTTGGCGACCTGGAGAAGTTGGTCGAGCCGGCGACGCGTGGCGACCCTTCGTCTCCTCTTCTGTGGACGTCGAAGAGCACTCGAAAACTGGCGGCCGAACTGGCTCGCATGGGGCACCAGGTAAGCCACATGACCGTTAGCCGGTTGTTGAAGCAATTGGGGTACAGTCTTCAAGCGAATCGAAAGATGCGGGAAGGTACGGACCATCCGGACCGCGACGCCCAGTTTTTGCACATCAACAAGAAGGTACGTTCCTTTCAGCGACGAAAGCAGCCCGTGATCTCCGTGGACACGAAAAAACGCGAATTGGTCGGGGATTTCAAGAACGGGGGCCGCGAGTGGCGTCCCCAGGGTTCGCCCCAGTCGGTGCGCACGCACGACTTTCAAGACAAAGAGCTTGGGGTTGCCATTCCGTACGGCGTATATGACGTCACGCAGAACGAAGGGTGGGTGAACGTGGGTATCGACCGCGATACCTCGGAGTTCGCGGTCGAATCGATCCGTCGCTGGTGGCGCCGCATGGGCTCGCGAGTCTACCCGAATGCAAAAGAACTGCTGATCACGGCTGACGGAGGCGGCAGCAACGGCAGCCGACGCCGACTTTGGAAGCTCTGTCTGCAGGGCCTTGCGGATGAGCTGGGTGTGGCGATCACGGTTTGCCACTTCCCGCCGGGCACGAGCAAGTGGAACAAGATCGAGCATCGCATGTTCTGCCATATTACCGAGAATTGGCGCGGCCAGCCGTTGGTCAGTCGCGCGGTGATCGTGAAACTGATAGGCTCCACTCGCACCCGTGAAGGTCTTGCGGTGAAAGCCGCCTTGGATCGTCATCTCTATAAGAAAGGGATTCATGTGTCCGATGACCAACTCGCGACGGTTCGTCTAAACAGGGATAAGTTTCACGGAGACTGGAATTACACCATCCGTCCTCGAAAGTAACGCCCCATCAAATGGATATGTTATTTTGTTACAGGTCCTAACGAGGTGAGTTTGGGAAAGAAAGAGGCTGCTCCCTCCCCGAGGGGAGGGAATCGATTTTGACGGTTGCAGGGGCCGCCGGGACGGTATGTGTCAGGCGGGTTTTTTGCGTTTGGCGGCGCGGCTCCGGGCGTCGGCGAGGCGGTAACTTTCGCCCGTCGCTTCGAGGATATGGCAACGGTGGGT
>CAYPWB010000645.1:1917-3035 GCA_964414315.1 uncultured Planctomycetaceae bacterium
GGCCGTTTTCTCGCACTCGGCATGCATTGTCGGCAAGCGGAGCGCCTTGAGATGGTGTTTTAGTAAAACGGTGCTTTTCGTCTCGCGTTTCTTCATTGGGGTTCCTCGTGTTGCAGTAGGTCACGGTAGGGGCGAATCGAAGGTTCGTCGAAATGGTGTTTTCGCAGATGCGGGTGCTTGTCGAGTCGCAGAAGGGGAACGGGCGTTTCCCGCCCGGACTGAAGCAGCAGCCGAATTGCATCGCGTGTGAAAGTCCGCATGTGAAGCGCCCGGGTTACTGCGTTGTCGAGTTCCGGGAGCGACCACGATTCCAGCAGACGCAGGATTCGGATGAATTCCCGGCGTCCGCCGCCTTCGGGACGCGATTCCAGCCACCGGCGAAGCGTCTCGAAGCTTTGAGGCAGTTTCCAGTCCTTGAGTGGTTCCGCATAATCCCAGGCGCCCGGTTTTCGTTCGAGTAACGGCAGATAATGGACCGGATCGTAGTGGACGTTCTCGCGGTCCCAATCCCGGACGTGTTCCGCCACGACGCGGTCCTCCGCGATGAGCCGGACGCGGTCGATGGAGCCGACCGCGGTGATTCGGCGATGCGCGTAACGGGTGGGAACCGAATAGTCGTTGCAGTGGAAGCGAACCAGAGAAAGTGAGTTCGCGCGGGTCGGCTCGACGCGCCGGGCCTCGAATGGGCGTTTCGGAAGAGGCCGCATTGCCTTGCGTTCCTCATCGAGGCGTTCCCCCTTGGTGGCGCTGCGGCCGCGGAGCGTTCGCGCCTGATCTTGGCGACAGCGTTCTTCCAGATATTGATTGAACGTCTCGAAGTCGTCGAAATGAGGAACCGGGACCATGAAGTTCCGCCGGCAGAATCCGACGGCGTTCTCGACGCTTCCCTTCTCGTTGCCGCGTCGAATGCGGCAGAAATGGTGGTCGAAGAGATAGTGCGATTCCAGTCGCAAGAACTCCCGGGTCGGCGTTTCGCCCCGGCCGCCGACGAACTTCGCGACCGCGATCCGCGAATTGTCGTAGCTGATCCGCGTCGGCACTCCGCCGAAGAAGGCGAAGGCGCGGACGTGTCCCGCCTGGAACGTTTCGGTGCATTCGGCGGGAAACGCCTGGCAGTA
>CAYPWB010000646.1:0-3032 GCA_964414315.1 uncultured Planctomycetaceae bacterium
GACGGTTGGGTGAGACTGTGGGGTGCCGACCCGCAGCGGCGCAAGCAGATCAATCCCTGGGGATGGGTTGTGCGCCCTTTGGCTTGGCACCCCGATGGAAAGCAGCTTGCTGCCGGCCACGGAGGCAGCGGCATCAAGATCCTGGACTTCGCCGATACGCCCCGGCAAACGATGGCGTTTGGTTGGGACGAGAAAGAAATCAACTCGCTGGATTGGTCCAGCGATGGCAAATGGCTCGCATCGGGCTACCACGACGGGGCCGTCAGGTTTTGGACACCCGACGGCAACCTGGCCGTCGTCCGAGAGGACCACGAAGGACTCGTCCGTTGCGTCGCATGGAGCCCCGACGGCAACCGGCTTGCTTCGGGCAGCGACGACAAGACGATCCGGCTTTGGAACTCCAAAGGCGAGCCGGGACCGGTGATCACGGGGCCTGCCAGTTACATTGAGGGCCTGGCCTGGAGCCCCGACGGCAATCTGCTCGCCTCGGGCAGCCAGGACGGTTCGGTCCGCGTTTGGGACGTTTCGGGCGAGCCCAAGCCCGTGTTCGAGAAGTTGAATCTCCCCCACACCGCCTCGGTTGCCTGGAGCCCGGACGGAACCTGGCTTGCCTCCGGGCATCACGAGGGCAAGATACGGCTCTGGCAGCGCGACGGGACTCCCGGCCGCGTGTTGTCGGGGCACAAGACGATGGTCTTTTCGCTAGCCTGGAGCCCCGACGGCCGCTGGCTTGTTTCGGGTGATCAACTCTCAGGGGTTGCCTGCTTCAGAGATACCGACAACTTCGAGATTCAGCGGGTCATTGCCACTTGCCCGGGCGGCGAGTCGTTGACCCTCAGCCGACACGGCGAAGTTCTCGCCGGCGATCTCGACGCGGCGGAAGACCGTGTCGTATTCCTCGTCGAAAAGCCCAACGGGGCCATCGACCTGCTGACGCCCGCAGAGTTCCAGGGCCTTGCGGGGGAAGCGGTTCGTAACGCGAAAAAGGAGCCCAACGGCCGGATCGAAATCCTCACGCCGGCCGAAATCCAGCAACGGGCCGCGGAATGCGAGATTGGCGACGACCCGGAGAAGCCGGGGACGGCGGCGGACAGCAGCGAAAGTGAGTCTCCGCCGCTGGCGTCAGACGGCGAAACGTCTCTCCCCGGCATCATCCCCGAGCCCGCGGCGTTACCCGGCTCGGGACGCTGGCAGGTGGAGACGAACTGGCCGCGGAGCGGTCCGCAAGTCGTCTCCTGGCACCCCAGTGGCGACCGCATCGCGTGTGGTACGTGGAGCGGGAGAGTTCGCATCTACGATGCCCAGTCGTACAAGCTCGTCGGTCTGATGCGGGGGGGCTCGGATCCCGTGGGCCATGTGGCATGGAGCCCGGACGGGCAGTGGCTCGTATCCGTTGGGAAGGATGGGGCGCGGCTGTGGCACGCCGACGGCAGACCCGCAGCCGTGCTGGACGACTATCTCAAACAGACGTTGTACGTCGCTTGGAGCCCCGACAGCCAATGGCTCCTGTTCGGCGGCAGCGACGGATCGGTGCGTCTGCGGGGCCTCGACGGCACGGAGCAGCCCGCCTGGAAGACGCATGACGGGAAGGTCTTGGCCCTCGACTGGAGCCCGACGGGTGACCGCTTTGTCTCGGCCGGAGAAGACAAGACGCTGAGAATCTGGAGAACAGACGGCACTGTGGAAGAGGTCCTCACGGGCCATGCCGACTCGGTTCGGTCCGTTGCGTGGCACCCGGACGGCCGGTGGATCGCGTCGGGAAGCGCCGACAACACCGTCCGTCTGTGGCAGGCGGACGGCACCCCAGGCCCAGTGCTGGAGGGTCATACCAGTTCCGTGAACGGCGTTGCCTGGAGCAGCGACGGACAATCCTTGGCCTCCAGTAGTTGGGGGGACGAATCGGTGCGGCTGTGGCAGGTTGACGGCACGCCCGGTCCTGTCTGCAAGACGGGGGAACATGCCTCGTCAATCACGTGGAGTCCGGACAGCCTGCACTTCGCGGTTGTGTATTCTTGGGCCAAAGCACTTATGCTCTGGAACATTGACGGGACGATGGAGGCCAAGATTTCCCCGCACAGAATCAACGCGCTTTCGCGGGAGCGAACTGGCGCGAGGATTGCGTCGGGAACCCACCACCGGGGCGTGTGTATTTGGAATCCAGACGGGTCCCTGGATCGTGTGATCGAAGAAGACAAGCAGGGTTACGGTCCTGTGGCATGGAATCCCCAAAACCCAACGCTGGCCTTAGGGTGGCATGACCACATCCAGCTTTTGAAGAATGGGGACGGACCAGACACGGAGGTTCGCATCAATGCATACTCTCACACGCTCGCGTGGCACCCCGATGGTAAGCGACTTGCCTCCGGGCACTTTGACCGCAAGATCCGGCTGTGGCACGAGGATGGCACTCCCGGCCCGGTACTTGCGGGGCACGAAGGCGGTGTGTGGTCAGTCGCCTGGAGCAACGATGGTGATTGGCTCGCCTCCTGCGGCGAGAACGGCGTGATTCGGTTCTGGCGCCCTGATGGCGTGCCGGGGCCGGTGGTGCCAACCGATTCGCTTTGGGGCTCCGTCGCGTGGAATCCAAGGCACCACACACTTGCTGTCGGCGGAGGGTCAAGTACGCTCCGCGTATGGGAAGTTGACGACGAGCCGAAACTCGTGTCCGAATGGGATACGGGCGACCACGTCCACGCAGTCGCTTGGAGTTCTGACGGAGCGCAACTGGCGACGGGCATGCACGACGGCATTCGTCTTTGGCAGCCGGACGGCACGCCGGGACCGGAGCTCGGTGGGCATTCGCAGATGGTCGTCGCTTTGGCCTGGAGCCCGGACGGGCGATCGATCGTCTCTGGAAGCATCACCGGCGTGATTCGATTCTGGGACGTGGCAAGCGGTCAGTGCCGAGCCGTGGGCGTGGTGGGAGAAGAGGGCCGTGCGACCAGCTTCAATGCCCGCGGCGAGCCGATGCAGGACTTCCCGGAAGGGATCGAAAACGACATCCGCTACCTGCTCGAACAGCCCGACGGCCG
>CAYPWB010000647.1:0-3013 GCA_964414315.1 uncultured Planctomycetaceae bacterium
TGAGGCTCCCCCGGGCAAGCCGGGGGCATCTGGAGCACGTGGCGAGGCGCCAAGACCTCCCGTGAACTTCAGCGCATTCACTGCTGGCATTTGGCAAGATTACGATCGAGGCCCCGCAGGGCGTTTTATGCACCCACCCACCCGAGGGGATTGTCCGATTTTGGCAAAACGTTTATCCAACAGGGTCCGCGCAGGGGTTCGCCCGGAGCGCGTCGGCGAGAGGTTCCAGCAGATGTGCATACAACATGGCCCGATGCCGACCGACCCCAGTTTGCCGCCGCCCGAGTTGCTTCGGGAGCAAGCTGCATGGCTTGCGGCGGCACGTTCGCGAGCGCTGCGCCGCGCAAGGATTGCATCGAGGCGGCGCATTCTCGATTTGGCGTGCGGGCCGGGCATGGTCACCGGCGAGTTGGCCGTACGGGCCGCAACCGACGCCATGGTGGTCGGCTTGGATCGCAGCCGGGAAGCCTTGGGGGCTGTCGCGGGCTCGGTGCGCGAACCTCCCCAGGCGCTCGGGACGTGTGCGAAAGTCCAGCCGGTCCATGCGGCGGCGAACGCCTTGCCGCTGCGAAACGCCGCCTTCGATCTGGCGTTTTGCCAGTTCGCGCTCCTGTGGCTCGACGCGGCTCGGGGCATTGCTGAGTTGGCCCGCATCGTGGCGCCGGGCGGGGTGGTCGTGGCCATTGAGCCCGACTACGGCGGCTTGATCGAGTATCCGCCGGAAATCGCTGCGCGCGATTTGTGGCGAAACGGTTTGACGCGCGCCGGGGCCGATCCGGAAGTCGGCAGAAAACTGCCGGGGCTGTTCGCCGGCGCCGGATTTCGAGTGCACGTGGAACTGCTCGACCGGCTCGCGCCGCCCTCGGCAAGCCGTTTCACGATGCTGCGCGGGCTTCCCCTTACGTCCGACGAGTTGCAGCAACTGACCGCCATCGAAGAAGCCGCCGCAAGCAGCCCGGAACCCACGGTAGCGCATCTGCCGCTCTTCGTACTGACCGCCGAACGGCGGTGAGCGTTCCGGAGACCGGTTTGGAGGCGGCTGAAATGGTGTTGCGCGATTGGGGGAAATCGGGAAGACAGGACGTCAAGGTTTCCGTGCCACGCGAAGGTCCTTGACGTCCTGGAAGGATTGGGATGCCCGGTTTTGCCGTTCTGCCTGAACGGGCCGTCCGTTGTCGGCCGCACCCGAGGCACCCCGCTCCTTGACTTGACCGGGCCGGCTGCCTATCCTGGCAGTGTCGACATCGACCCGGCCCGTTGCCGCCGCCTGCTTTCCGCCCAATCGTCCGGTACGATCAGGGATGCCTCGGGCAAAACGGATGGGGCCCGAGCACCCGCAGGCGGTAAAACGCAATAACCTACCGGGAGCGAGAGACGCGGGATAGGCTTGCAGTTTGCTTGCTTCGGCGATTTGCCCGGGAGCTTGTCCTGCGGAACGGAGTGCTTCGTTGGCGTGCCACACCTTGCTTCGACTGGAGAGCCTCCATGTTACGATCGACGCGGCGAAGGTTCGTAGCGGAAGCCGCCGGACTGGTCGGGGCCGCCTGTCTGCCTTCACTGGTACAAGGCAATACTATGTCGAATCTGAAAATCGATCGGATTGAAACGTTTCCCGTCAATTACCCCACGGCGGGCAGGTTCAAGTTTTTCGAGGGGCCGCGAGGGGAGCAACTCGGGCGGCAGACGGTGGTTGTGAAGATCACGGCCGACGACGGGTCGGTCGGTTGGGGACAAAGTGTCCCAAGCCACAAGTGGAGCTACGAAACGCTCGAAAGCGTGCAGACGACCATCGACGAATACCTCGCTCCCCTACTCATCGGCCGAAACCCGTTCGACATCGACGGTATCCACGCCGGAATGAACTCGATCATCGCCCCGTTGTTCTCGACCGGGCAGCCCATCTGCAAAGCGGGGATCGACCTGGCCTTGTTCGACCTCACCTGCAAGCACCTCGGCCAAACGGCGTTTGAGCGGTGGGGGCGGAAGGGCCGCAACCGAATCACCCTGAGTTGGACCCTCAACCCGGTAACACTCGACGACGTGCCGCGGATGATCGAGGAGGGGTTGCAGCGCGGATACCGCAACTTCAACGTCAAGGTGGCGCCGGACCCCAAGTTCGACGTCGCACTGTGCCGCACCGTCAAACGCCTCGTTCCGGACGGATTTCTTTGGGCCGACGCCAACGGCGGCTACGACGAGGCCACCGCGCTGGCCGTGGCGCCGCGGCTTGCCGATGCCGGGGTAGCCGTCCTGGAGCAGCCGCTCCGACCCAACCGCATTACGGGCTACCAGAAGCTCAAGCGGCAGGCCGCCCTGCCGATCATTCTCGACGAAAGCCTCGTACACTCGTCCGACCTCGAAGAGTTCATCAGGCTCGGCATGCTCGACGGCGTGTCCATGAAGCCGGCCCGCTGCGCCGGCTTGACCGACGCCTGCCGGCAAATCGAAATCGCACTCGATCACGGGCTGATGTTCCTCGGCAGCGGACTGTCCGACCCGGACGTATCGCTCGCCGCATCCCTCTTGCTCTACGGCGCCTATGACCTGCAATACCCGGCCGCGCTGAACGGGCCGCAATTCCTGAAGGGCTCCATCCTGAGAAGGCCGTTCGAGGTGGTCGACGGCCAACTGGCGCTGCCCGAGGGCGTCGGCCTCGGTGTCGAAGTCGACGAAGCCCGACTCGAACAAATGCGTTGCACCGGCGGACCGCTGCGGACGGCAGGCGGCGGAACCTCACGCGGAGCGTGAGCAGTACGTACTCTTCACGCTCCGCGTGAAGCTCGGCAAACGGCCGTTTTCAACCCGCGGAGTGAACCACGCCGGCTGCCGAAGTACGAAGGCGTTGCGCAAACGTCCTCCCGCGCACCAGCGGGAGTGTAGCCTCACGCGGAGCTGAGCAGTACGTACTCTTCACGCGGCGCGTGAAGCCTGACAAACGGCCATCTTCAACCCGCCCGCTGAACCACGCCGGCTGCCGAAGTACGAAGGCGTTGCGCAAACGTCCTCCCGCGCA
>CAYPWB010000648.1:0-3012 GCA_964414315.1 uncultured Planctomycetaceae bacterium
CGGGCTGTTTTCTCCGCTGCATGCGAGGGGGACAGTCCCATTTTCGCGGCCTGCGACAGCAGGGCGAATGGGCACATCGCCCTTTGTGCCGCGAAAATCGGGACAGTCCCCTGTGAACGGTTACGCCTGTCCCACGCAATTCGGCACCCCTTCCCATGCGCTCGCGCGCTATTACAATGACTTTTGTGGAAGGACGGCTGCTACGGCGTTCAGGACATTTTTGATCCAGGAGTTCACCATGGACGTTTTCGAAGCCATTCATACGCGACGCAGTATTCGGAAGTACGAGGACCGGCGGGTTCCCGACGAGGCGGTCGAGCAACTTCTGGCTGCGGCCATGACGGCGCCCAGCGCGAGGAACGGGCAGCCGTGGCAGTTCCTCGTCATCGACGATCGGGCACTGTTGGACTCCTGCGCCGAAATTTGTCCGAACGCTGCCATGATTCGCGGCGCGCCGAAAGCCGTTCTTGTGTGCGGCGACCTCGACTTGGAGGGCTCGGAAGGCTACTGGCCCGTCGATTGCTCCGCTGCGGTCGAGAACATGCTGCTGGCGGCCCACGGGCTGGGGCTGGGCGCGTGCTGGTGCGGCGTGTACCCGCGTCCTCACCGCATGGACGGGCTGCGCGCATTGTTCGGCCTGCCCGAACGCGTCGTGCCCCACAGCCTTGTCGTGCTCGGCTACCCGGCCGAGCCGTCGGCCCGCAAGGACCGCTACCGCCCGGATCGCGTGCACCGGAACCGGTGGTAGGTGGCGCGGCTCCGCTACTTCCCCTCGCTCTTTTCGCCAATCGCCACCAGGTAGCGCCGGGTGGAGATGTAGAGGACGTTGCCGACGGCTACCGGGGCGCTGTAAACGGAGTCGGACATGTTGTTCTCGGCGAGGATTTCCTTTTCGGGCGAAAGACGGAAGACGGTCACGTTGCCGTCCTCGTCGCCGAGGTAAACTTTGCCGTCGGCAATGAGGGGCGAGCCCCAAACGGCCGCGTACGTATCGTGGGTCCAGTGCAGTTTGCCCGTCTTGGCGTCGAGGCAATGGACCAGCCCGGCGAAGTCGGGAATGACCAGCAACCCTTCGGCAACGGCCGCCATGCTGATGGTGCGGTGCATGGTTTCCTCGAAGGACCGCTCACCCTCGATGTCGGCGCCGTCGTAGCCCCAGAGGGCGGCCGAATTGGGGTTGGGCCGCGTGGTTTCGCCCGCCTCGGGGTCGCAGTTCTGCACGCGGCGCGGCGGTACGGGCTTGCCCGCGGCGTCGACGACGAGTTCCGGGCTCACGTCGCCGCGCCGGGTGGGATCGATGCACCAGAGGGTCGACGGCCCCTCGCCGTGCTCCGGGTCCTGGCCGCCGGCAAGGTAAACCCGCCCGTCGTGAATGACTGGCGTGGCCACGATGCTGTTCCGCTCGCCCATGCCGCCGCCGCCCCAGCGTGCGGTCTTCGGGTTGGTGTCGAACTTCCAGAGCAGTTCGGGTGTGCCGTCGTCGGTGGGCTCGGCGCGGAAGCTGTATAGCCAGCCGTCGCCGCCGGGGAAGACGGCCTGCGGCACGCCGCCCAGCACGGCGAGCGCGGGGGAACCCCATTGGCCGTGCAGCACATTGCGGCCGGGCGAGGCGTCGGCCCAAATCAGCTTGCCGGTTTGCTTGTCGAGCGCGATGAAACTCGGCGCGTCGGGCGAGGGCATGCTGTCGTGCGATTCGTCGACGCCGTTGCCCGTTAGAACCAGCAGCAGGTCGCCGACCGCGGTGACCGAGCAACTGCTCATGTTGTGCGGCTGGACGTTCAACTGGCCGATCATGTCGTAAATCCAGACAATATCGGCCTCGCTACGGTCTTCGGAGGGCTCGTCGCGGTAGGGGCCGGTGTTCACGCCGTTGTAGAAGCCGTCGGTATCGAGGCAAACGACCTCGCCTCGGTTGGTTACGATCCACGCACGCTTGCCCTCGACCAGAGGCGAGCAGCAGATGCCCTGGTCGGGCCAGTCGACCGTCCGGCCGGCGGCCAGCTTTTCGCGCGAAAGCTGCCACCCGAACCGGCCGTCTTCCTGGCGGAAACACAGCAGAACGCCCAGGTCGACCTCGGGCGGGTAGCGCGTCACGTAGCCGTTCCCGTTGTTGGTGGCCACGTAAATGCGCCCTCCGGCGACCACCGGCGTACCGTAGGTTTGGGAGCCGAGCCGGGCCACCCAAAGGACGTTCTGCGACTCCTCGGGCAGCCAGTCGCCGGTCCGACGGTCGAAGGCGCCGATATTCCATTCGGCCGGCAGAGTGCCGGCTTCGGGCGCGTTGTTTCGGGCGGGCGAACCGCCCCACTGCGACGTATCGGCCGCCGCGACGCCCAAGAACCAAGCGGTTAGCCCGAGGGAAACCAGGAATGTACGCATGGGAATTAACCTCGTGATTGTCAAGCAGACACTGGCAGTATGCGCGGGCCTTCCGTGGGATAAGCTACCAGCTTGTCGGTTGGTTGTACTTCCGGCAAGCTGGAAACCTGTTCCATGTTTCTTTTGACAAGCTGATAACTTGTCGCACGGGTGGTGTTACCCGGGTTGGTCGTGGAACTGGTGCTCCGTGCCGTCGGTCTTGGCGATGATGGTAATGCCGGTTGGGGTTACGGTGAAGCCGCGAGAGCGGTCGAGGTCGGCATCGTAGCCAATTTCGGCGCCGGCGGGAATGTGCACGTCCTTGTCGATGATGGCCCGGCGGATTCTGGCGTGCCGACCCACGTCCACCCGATCGAAGAGGATCGAGTCCTGCACGTGGGCGTAGCTGTTGATGCGCACCTGGGCGCCCAGCACGCTTCGCTCGACTTGTCCGCCGGAGACGATGGATCCGACGCACACGATGCTGTCGACCGCATCGCCGCGCCGACCGCCGGCCCCCTCCTCGGCAAAGACAAACTTCGGCGGCGGCAGGTTCGGCATGTAGGTGCGAATGGGCCAGCGCTGGTCGTAGAGGTTCAGCAGCGGGTCGACGGCCACCAGGTCCATGTTGGCCTCGAAGTAGGCGTCGACGGT
>CAYPWB010000649.1:0-3012 GCA_964414315.1 uncultured Planctomycetaceae bacterium
GGCCTTACCCGGGCTTCGATACCCAGGGCCGGCAGTGCGAAGTGCTGGCTGCGCTGAAGGAGGGCTGCCCGGAAGTCGCGTTCGTCCCCGTCACCGTCGAGGCCCCCGCCGACCTACAGAAGGCGGTGGCGCTGAAGGACGAGGTGGACGGGTACCTGGTCTATACGATGACGCTTGACTGGCGACATCGACGGGAACTGATCGATCTGGCCCGGCTGGGTAAACCAACGCTCGTGGCCAATGAGTTCCTGGGCGGCTGCGGCGTGTTCCTGACCGGCTATAGCCAATTGGCGTCCGAGAAGCTTCCTGCCACGCCGGTCAGCAGCACGCGGCTGACCGACGTGGTTGTCGTGGCGCGGCAATTCGCCTTGCTCGGCAAGCCGGGCGCGACGCCCGCCTCGTTCACCCAGGAATGCGAGCGTGCATACCGCGCGACCTTCGCTCCTGTCAGTTCGGTCCCATGCCGCGACGACCCGGTGAAACTGACGGAAGTCGGCCAGTGTGTGAAGCGGTTCCGTGACTCGCGGTTCTTGATTCTCGGCCGCGGCCGGCCGGGGCAGGAACAGGAGTTCCTCGGCGCCAAGGCGCTCTGGATGGACTTCGACGAGTTGCTGGGCTTCTACCGGCAGGTGGACCGGGACGAGGCGGCCGAATGGGCCCGGCGATGGCTGCATAACGGCGTGGAACTGCCGGCCGGCGAGTACGTGGAACCCAGCCGCCCTTTGCCCGAGGCCGTCGAGAAGGCCGCCGGCGTTTACCTGGCCACGCTCAAACTGCTCGAGAAATACGGTACCGATTCGGTAACGATGAACTGCCTGGGCGGCTTCGCGTCGGGCAAGCTGCCGTCCTATCCGTGCCTCGGGTTCATGCAGCTTCTCGACGACGGAGGCCAAGGAGTCTGTGAGGCCATGCCTGACGATACGGTCAGTATGCTCATGGCGCGGATCCTGACCGGGCGGCCCGGGTTCGTTTCCGACCCGGCGCTCGATACGTCGAAGAACCAAGTCGTGTATGCCCATTGCGTGGGTACCACCAAGGTGTTCGGCCCGGAGGGAACACCGAACAGCTACCGCATTCGCACCCTGCACAACCGTGATCCCCACGGTGCCTGTGCCGAATCGCTCATGCCGCCCGGTTTCATGACCACCACCTTCCGCACCCACGTGGCCCAACGACAAATGGTGATCCACCAAGCCAGGTCGCTGGGCGCCTTGGATGACGAAAAGGGCTGCCGCACCAAGCTGATCGGCGAAGTGTGCGGCGACCTCGGCAAGCTGTTCGACCATTGGCATCGGTTCGGCTGGCACCGGGTGACCGTCTACGGCGACGTCAAGGAGCCGCTGGCCGAGTTCGGCAGGGCCCTAGGCCTCGACGTGATTGAAGAGGCGTGATTCTCCGTCAGAACGTGTCGTGAAACTCCGTGTTGGGTCTTGGCGGGTCGTCCGGACATTCGGTTGATTTGCCACGAAGGTGACAACTCGCGGCGAGGCCTCTGGATCGGCCGCCGCAACGGACCGTTTTGCGGAGGAGACCGTGGCGCCCGCGCGGCGACGGTCCACTTCAGCCGCCCGGCCTGCTGCAAGCGCCATGGCCATGATCCCTGGGGCTACCTGCGCGAAGTGCTGACCCGCCTACCGGCGATGCGACCCGACGCGAGTCGCGACGCGCGTGTTGCCCTGCTGCCGCATCTCTGGAAGCCGGCCTAACCGCCGCCCCTCGGGTGGCTCCCATCTCCTCGCGTTTCCTGGCCGCTGCTTCTGCACCGGACGTGGTTCACCGAACGCTTACGCGATTGGCGATCCTTGAACCTGATGCCACCCGAGTGGATCGACAACGCGATCCGGAATCCGGCAATGAACAGGAGAATGGTCGGGCTCGGTGTGAGCAGCCATTGGTGTTTCGGAAGGATCGGTTCTCGTTGGTCCTCGCGAGGATTGGCATAAACGCTGTCTGCTCTGAGTGCGGGATGTCGGCAGAATGGCGGGAGCGGCTCGTTGGCGAAGACGTCATCGATCCGATTCTGAGGGGCTGTTGAGCGCGCGGGGGCAAGGGGACTGCAAGCCGGCGCCTCGGCGGTTGACGAGCGTCACCGTGGTGCCCTCGCTCCTGTAGAGAAGTCCATCCTTCGCCTCAGGAGAATGCCGCGTCCGCTGGCTTTCTCCAGGTTGGCCGGATTGGTTGGGTCGGGCAGTGCCGAGGGATCGAACCCGCGGCCGCGGTTACAGACGACGAAAACGGGCTCGTTCCGCCCCAGCCCTGCTTGCACCTCGAAGCGCCGTTCCTGATAGGGCAACTCGTGGCGGCGTCTCTGGGCCATATCGTGGTAGGCATTGGTGTCGAGTTCGCGCAGTTTCGATCCGACCTCAAGGTTGCCGTGGAAAAGGGCATTGGCCAAAACCTTTTCCACAGCGACGCCCCCCGGGTGGAATCTGCGTCGTCGTAGACGCCCATTTGCGAGATGCCAGCACCTGACACCCCGAGGCATCGCCATGACCATCGCAGAACAAGTGTACGTGGTGATCGGCAAGCTTCTCCCTGAGGCGCAGCGCGAATTGCTCGATTTCCACGAATTCCTCCGGCAGAAGAACCCGACGTCGCTGAGCGACTTGGTAGTGGTGAAACGCCGCAGGAGGGGCTCCCGCTCCGCGCCGGCTTCCGGCGCAACGCGGGGTTCCGACACGTGCGTCGGTGAAGACGCGCTCGCTTCCGTTCGAGATTCGCCGGATACTTCCCGTTTTCTAATCGCGCGACTCGGGCGCCGAGCCGGGTGGTCCAAGCGGGGCCTCCGGCCTGGCCGTCGCCGTGTGCCACCAACCGTCTGCCGTCGGCCGTGTGCCGCTGGCCGGCACCGCGCGGAAAGAAACCACCCGAGGGGGCTTGACCGGCGAGCGGCAATCGAGTGCAAACTTCTGTTGCGCCCGACACCACCGACCACGACCAGATCTTTGGGGCGGCTCATCGAGGCTTTTTTCCGCGAGTTCGTGGAACGGTTCTGCCCCGACGAGGCCAAGC
>CAYPWB010000650.1:0-3005 GCA_964414315.1 uncultured Planctomycetaceae bacterium
AACTACAATTATTGGTGGCTGATCGTGTTCCCCTCGGTCGCCATCTTTTTCACCGTTACGATATTCAACCTCGTCGGCAGCGGACTGCGCGACGCGATGGACCCCCGACTGCGGATGTAAGGACAGTAGCACGACTCTCCGAGTCGTGAACCAAGGCGACGACTCGGAGAGTCGTCCTACAGTGGAAGACGACTCGGAGAGTCGTGCTACAGTGAAAATAGCCATGCCCGAAAACCTCGTTACCATCGACCGGCTGAAGACGTACTTTTACACCGACGACGGCGTGGTGAAGGCCGTCGACGACGTGTCGCTGGCCGTCCCTCGCGGGGGTACGCTGGGGTTGGTGGGCGAGTCGGGCTGTGGGAAGTCGGTTACGGCGCTGTCGATCATCCGGCTGGTGGGCCCGCCCGGCCGCATCGCCGGCGGCACCATTTCCATGCAAAGCAACGGCAAGCCGACCGTGCTCACCGAACTGAGCGAAGATCGAATGCGGAAAGTTCGCGGACGCGATATCTCGATGATCTTCCAGGAGCCCATGACGTCGCTCAACCCAGTGTTCACCGTCGGCAGCCAGATTGCCGAGGCGGTCGAGTTGCACCAGAAGGTCGACCGAGCCGAGGCCCGCCGCCGCGCGGTCGACATGCTGCGGAAGGTCCGAATTCCCGAACCGGAGCAGCGGGCGAAGGAATACCCGCACCAGTTTTCCGGCGGTATGCGTCAGCGGGCGATGATCGCCATGGCGCTCAGTTGCAACCCGCAGTTGCTCATCGCCGACGAGCCCACCACCGCGCTCGACGTGACCATTCAGGCGCAAATCCTCGACCTGCTTCGGGGCCTGCAAGGCGACCTGGGCATGTCGATCCTCATCATCACGCACGACCTGGGCATCATTGCCGAGATGGCCGACCAGGTGGCCGTCATGTATGCGTCGAAGGTGGTCGAGTACGCGGCGGTGGACGAGTTGTTCGGCCGGCCGCGACACCCGTACACGGTGGCCCTGTTCCGTTCGCGGCCGAAGATCGGGCAAACCCGCTCCGAGCGGTTGCTGACGATTGAGGGGATGGTCCCCAGCCCGCTACGTTTCCCCGCCGGCTGCAAGTTCCATCCCCGCTGCCCGTTGCGACAAAAGCTCGTCGCCGGCGACCAACAGCGCTGTGCCGAGGAAGAGCCCGAGTTGCTCGACATCGGCCCCGGCCATCAGGCCCGCTGCCATTTTGTGGAGAAGGTGGAGAACCTATGACCGACGCCCTGACCCGCCGGGGACTGTCCCGCTTTTCGCGGCCCGCCGCCGCCGAAACCCATGATCCGCCTGAAACGCCGCGAAAATGGGACTGTCCCCCTTGCCCCGCGATGAACCTATGACCGACGCCCTACTTTCCGTCGACCGCCTGGAGAAGTTTTTTCCGATCCGCCGCGGGCTGCTTTCGCGCGTGGTGGCGAACGTGAAGGCGGTCGACGACGTGACGTTCGAGATCGCCGAGGGCGAAACGCTCGGTCTGGTGGGGGAGAGCGGTTGCGGCAAGACGACAGCCGGCCGGACGATCCTGCGCCTGCTCGACCCGACTGGCGGCTCCGTTCGCTTCCAGGGACGCAACGTGGCCACGGCCCGGGGCGATAGGCTCTGGCGGCTTCGCCGCGACATGCAAATCGTCTTCCAGGACCCCTTCGGGTCGCTCAACCCCCGCATGACCATCCAAGGCATCGTCGAGGAAGGGCTCATTGTGCACCGCTTGGGCACCCGGTCGGAACGGCGGGAAAAGGTTCGCGATACGCTCGAACAGGTGGGGCTCGACCCGAGCTACATGAACCGCTACCCGCATGAGTTCTCCGGCGGCCAGCGCCAGCGCATTTGCGTCGCCCGGGCTTTGGCGCTGGGCCCGCGCTTCATGGTGCTCGACGAGCCGATTTCGGCCCTGGACGTATCGATCCAGTCGCAGATTATCAACCTGCTGGTCGATCTGCGCGAGAAGTTCAAGCTGACGTACCTGTTCATTTCGCACGACCTTTCGGTGGTCGAATACATCTCGGACCGCGTGGCGGTGATGTACCTGGGGCAGATTGTCGAGCTGGCGCCGGCCAGTCTGCTGTACGGCAAGCCGCTGCACCCGTACAGCGAGGCGCTGTTGAGTTCCATTCCGACAATGGACCCCAAGGCGCGGCGCGAGCGAATCGTATTGCCGGGCGACGTTCCCAGCCCGGTGAACCCGCCGGCCGGCTGCCGCTTCCACCCGCGCTGCCCGCTGCGTGCGAAGCTCGGCCCCGCCGACCAGCAACGCTGCGAGACCGAGGTGCCGAAGCTTCGCGAACTTGTGCCCGGCCACGTTTCCCGCTGCCACTTTGCCGAGAACCTGTAGGCGTTTCGGACGCCTCGCCCATGTCGCAAACGAAGAAACAACTCGAAAACCTCGGCATCAGGGTGCGGCGGATCGTGCGGAATCCCCCGCCCGCCCAGTTGTACGAGCACAGTATTCTGCACGAACACGCGGCCATTACGGCCTCGGGGGCCCTTTCAACCAGCTCCGGCGAAAAGACCGGCCGCAGCCCCAGGGACAAACGCATCGTCGAGCACCCGCAAAGTTCCGGCGATATCTGGTGGGGCGAAGTGAACATGAAGATCGGTGAAAACGCCTTCATGTTGAACCGGCAGCGGGCGATTGACTACCTCAATACCCGCGATCTGCTGTACGTCGTCGACGGGTACGCCGGCTGGGACCCGAACTACCGCATCAAAATTCGGGTCATTTGCGAGCAGGCGTACCACGCCCTGTTCATGCACAACATGCTCATTCGTCCGTCCCTTTCCGACCTCATGGCGTTCGGCGAGCCCGATTACGTCATCTACAACGCCGGCAAGTTCCCGGCCGACCCGGAAATCTCACCGTCCATCGGAACGCGCACGAGCGTGAACATCAGCTTCGAGCGGGGCGAGTTCGTCATCCTGGGCACCCAATACGCCGGCGAGATGAAGAAGGGCGTGTTCACCATCATGAACTACCTGATGCCCC
>CAYPWB010000651.1:0-2993 GCA_964414315.1 uncultured Planctomycetaceae bacterium
TTAACGAAGGCTTGAGCGGTGTGACGGGAAACTGTCATGCACCGTTCTTAGGGGGGTTGGGGCTGGCGACAGCCCCCGGCTACCCGACTCTCAAGAAAAAAAGGAGGTAAAATGACACAACTTCCCGCCCGCTCAGCGTGGACCTGGCTGCGAGAGTACTGGCTCAACCTGCGCAGAATCCGTTTCTGGCTTGCCGCCGTAGCCATCCTGTACACGCTTGTTGGTTTTCTCGTTCTGCCCTGGGTAGCAACCAGCTTTGCGGTCAATACGGTAGCGGACGATCTTGGTCGCGAACTGCGCATCGGGGCCGTCCACACCAATCCGTTCACGCTCACCCTTGAGGTCAAGGATCTCGCTCTGGACGACGTCGATGGCCAGGAACTCATTGGCTTCGAGCGCCTGTTCGTCGACTTGGCCTGGTCCAGCCTGTTCAAATGGACGGCAGTCATACCCAAGGCGCGCCTGGAAGGCGCCCGCGTGCATGAGGAACAGTTTGATTCGGGGGAGACGCGTTTCACCCGTCTGCTGTCCGAGTTCCAACGCCGGCCGCTGCCGCGTGACGGGCCGGAGGAGACCATCATTCGGCCCGAACAGACCGGCCCAACTGTGCCTATCGCGCTCCACGATATCGACTTCGCGCTTGACGATTTCATCCTCGCCGACGCCGCCGTCTCGCCGTTTCAGGTCAGCGGTCGATTCGAGCTGGGCGGGGAATTCGCCTTTGACGGTAAAGTCCAGCTACTGCCCGGACTCGACCTCGCCGGCACGCTCGATGTCGATGGTCTGGCGCTCGCGCTGGCGGAACCTTTTGCCCAGCGCTTCGCGCACGTTCGTGTCGACAGCGGCAACCTGAGCACCGAAGGCGAGCTGCGCAGCAGCCCTGGCGACCCGCTGACCTACGCCGGCAGCGCCCGGATCGATGCACTGGACATTGGCGAACGCGACGGCGGCGAGGATGTCGTGGGCTGGCAAGCGTTAATCATCGATCAGATCGATTTCCGCCTCGGAGAGCGTTTGCTCGAGCTGTCGGTCCTCCGGGTCGATCAGCCATCCGCCTGGGTGTTTATCGCCGAGGACCGCAGCACGAATCTGGGCAAATTGCTGGTCGAGCAGCCCGCGGCCCCGGAAGCGGCGCCGAAAGATGAGACCGAACCGTTCGATATCGTGATCGGCGGCGTCCGCCTCGACGGTGGTGTATTGGGCTTTACGGACCGTTCTCTGCCACTGCCGTTCGCCGCCAGCGTGCAGAAGCTCAGGGGTGGCGTCTCGCGGCTTTCGCCAGGACAGGAGGAGTCGACGAGGGTTGATCTGGAAGGACAGGTCGCGGACTACGGCCAGGCTCAGATCAGCGGGGATCTGAATCCGTGGAACCCGCTTAGCCGCGCGCGGGTCGATCTCGTCTTCAAAAACATGGATATCCCGGATTTGACACCCTATGCGGTCCAGTTCACCGGCCGCCGGATCGCTGCGGGCCGTATGGACCTCGATCTCGGCTACATGCTGGACGACGGCCGTCTCGACGCCAGCAACCACATCGTCCTGCACGACCTGAAGCTGGGTGAACGCTTCGAACACCAGGACGCGACGGACCTGCCGCTTAGTCTGGCTATCGCACTGCTCAAGGATAGCGACGGTGTGATCACCGTCGATATACCGGTCCAGGGTAGCGTCAACGATCCCGAGTTCTCCTTCGGGCCAGCGATTCGACAGGCGCTCACGGATATGCTGCAAAGCATTCTCAGTTCGCCGTTCAATCTGTTGGCCGGCCTTGTCGACGGCGACCCCGACGAACTCGCGAAAGTAGCCTTCGCCCCGGGTTCAAGCGAGGTCGCACCACCGCAACGGAAAGGCCTTGACCAACTACGTACCGCTCTCGACAAACGGCCCGAACTCGCGCTCGAACTCCCCGCACCGTATGCACCGGTCGCCGACCGTCCGGCGCTCCAGCGGCAACGGGCCCGGGCCGCCATGGTCGAGAGGTTGGACCAGGCGGGCATCGACGTCGCCAACCCGAGCCTGAAGGCCGCCGCAACCAGGGAGACGCTGGAGGCGATGTTTGCCGATCTGTATCCGCAGCGGGCGTTCGCCGATGTCCGCGAACGCTTCACCACGGCAGAAGAAGATGAGGCCCCGGAATTCGACGCCGCCGCGTACCGCGAACACCTGGCCACTGAAGTGACTGCCGCCCAGACCGTTACCGAAGAGGACCTCGAAGCGCTGGCGCAGGCCCGCACCGACGCCGTCCGAACTTTCATCCTGGGCGAGGGCGACGCCCCGGCAATCGAGCCCGATCGCGTACGGTCGGTGGCGCCCATTGAAGTCGAGGCCAATGGCGCGGTCGTCCTGGAAATCGGTCTCGCCGCCGACTTAGAAGCAGCGTCAGGGGACTCGTTCGAGCCCGGCCGAGGGGGTAATAGGGGGCAATAGTGGGTCTCTCCTCTATTGCTCCCTTGCATGCAGCCGACCTGAACTCCGCTGCGCTCCGCACAGGCGCTGATGCAAAACATTCGGGAAAAAAATATTTGATATAGCATGGATACCATGCTACCGTGAATTTATGATACGATCTTTTAAAAATCAGGGCACTGAAGATATTTTCGATGGAAAAAACAGCAAGGCTGCCCGAAAATCATGTCCGCAATATCTTTGGGTCATTGCTGCGCGAAAATTGGAACAGATTGACTCTGCAACAAGCCTTGACGATTTATAAGTTTCCCCGAGGAATCGTTTGGAAACACTGTCGGGGAATCGTGATGGGCAGTATAGTATTCGAATCAATGATCAATATCGAGTATGTTTTGAATGGGACAATGATAGCTAGTGCAGCTAATGTTGAAATAGTCGATTGTCATTGAATATTAGGAGCTTATTATGGTTAGAATTCCAAAATACAGGGGAGCCGACGCATCCTGGAGAAACGCAAGTCAAACCGGTTATAGAAAAGTTCCTCGCCGAACGCGGTTTAGAACTGGGGTGATGAAAATCCATTGAAT
>CAYPWB010000652.1:0-2981 GCA_964414315.1 uncultured Planctomycetaceae bacterium
CCGTTGCGGGGAAGCGGACGTGCCGGGCCAACAGTTCCAGCCGCGCACTGTAGATGGCCACGGCTTCCTCCGTGATCCGCACCGCGACCACCTGCCCGAGGTAATGCCAGGGCACCGAGTAGCGATTCTGCCCGTAGCCGATGAACCCTTCGGCGTCCACGGTGCGATAGACCATCTCGGCCACTTCGTAGGGCTGCTCGGGCAGGGGGATCAGGTGGGGCAATTCTTCGACGTGCAGGTCGATCGGCCGGCGCCGCGTCTTCCGATGCACACGCACGTCGGCCACTTCGGCCAGCCACCAGGCGGCCACTTCGTTGAGGTGTTCAAGCGTGCGAAACTCCCGGCCGGCGAGCAGATTCTTCTCGATGTATAAGAACGGCCGCTCCACCTTGCCCTTCGTCTGAGGCCGGCGCGGGCGGCACGCTACCGGCCGGAAGCCATAATGTGTGGCGAAGGCCAGGAACCGGGTGTTGTAGATCGGTTCGCCCTCTTCGTAACGGGCCACCACGACCTTCATGTTATCGTACAGGCAGGTCGTCGCGACGCCGCCAAGGTGTTCAAAAGCCCGTATGTGCTCCCGCACCGTGGTCTCCATATCCTGCGAGGCCGTGAAGTGGATGTACTGCCGGCGCGAATAGCCCAGCACGTAGCTGAACAGGTTCACCCGGCGGCGGCCTTCCTGGGTGAAATCGAGGGTGTACACGGCCCAGTCCATTTGTGCTTGGACTCCAGGGGCCGTCTCGAAACGCTCCACCGGCAGCCGGCGGCCCTGTCGGCGCAGTCGCTTGACCCGCTGGCGGAGCACCGTATAGCCGCCCGGATAACCGTGCCGACGGAGTTCCTCCAGCAGCCGCACCACACTGATGCTCGGATACCGCGCCAAGTAATCTCGCAGTATCGGTTCGTACGAATCGACCACGCTGCCCCGGCTCTTGCGCGGCTCGGGCCGCCCCGTCGTGCCGGCGGCCCGTTCGTGCCGGTGCTCGGCCAGCACCTTGGCCACTGTCTTCCGCGAAAGGTGCAGTTGCCGAGCGATCTCGCGCCCCGACTGCCCGCCGTACCAGCGAGCGAGGATTTCGTTCCGCAGTTCGTCATTCATGGAAGATGGATCTCCTTGAGAAAGTCGTCGGTCAGTTCGGCCACGATCCGGGCCTCGCCCGCCAGCCGGGTGAATCCCGGCTCCAAGACGCCCCGGTCGCACAACGCCAGGTCGCCGCGGCCCCGATGCTGCAACCAGTTGGCCATCCGAGCCAAGTGGTCCAACAACGCCCCCAACTGGCGGTTGACCCGATTGCCGGCCACGCTCAGCCGCGGGTCCCAGCCACGGACCTCCCCTCCCTGGGCCTCGCGCAGGGCCTCGCGCGGATGCCCCAGCACATAGTTCGCCTTCTGTTGCGTCCCCGAGACCAGCAGCAAGTCCACCACGCCCCGCAACTCGGCCGCCGAGAGCGAATGCCGCCGCCCCGCTTCCAATGCGCCCTGCTGGTTGCCCGCGGGCAACCGCACCAACTGCCGGGCCATCGTCGGCGAGAGCAAGCCCAGCCGCAGGTCCTCCTGGGCCGCCGGGCACAGCTTCTCCATCATCGCCAGCCGCCGGCAGACCCAACTCTTGTGACGCCCCAGCAGCATGGCCACTTCCACCTGCGACAGCCCGTCTTCCCGCACCAGGGCTTGCACCAGCCACGCCTCCTCCAACTCGCCGAACTGCCGCGCCGTGCGGTTCAGACCGTACATGGCCGCCTTCGCCCCGCGCTCGTCCGCTTCGATCCGCCGGGCCGACAGGGTCTCGAAACCCTTCAGGCCCCGCGCCGCCGCCAGACGCTTGAAACCGTCCACCAGCACGGGCACGTCTTCCCGCAGACACACCACCACCGGCGAAATCTGGCCGTAGCGACGCAGGCTGCGAGCCATCGCCTCTTCCGCCTCCAGCACGGCCAGCCGATACTGCGCATACCGCATGTCGATCTCCTCCAGCCGCAGTGCTCGGTACTCCTCCGCGGCCCAATCCAACATGCCCCACCTCCCTCCCCGGGAAAAAAGTGCCTCTTCTCGCCCCGCTCTTGGAACCCGTACTTCTCGGCAGGCGCACACCGACGCCGGCGAACACGGAAAATACCGGCTCGACAAATGGCCCTGCAATATTCGCCACGTAAGGACCTAGCCAAAACCCTCCGGCGGACCGCGGAATGACGACCAGCGCTGCTGCTGGGAAACAGCATCCGGGCGATATCCCCAGCGGGCCTCACGCTGGCGAACCCGACGTAACGCCTTGCGACACAAGGCGCAGCAGAACTTCTTCCGCGGCGAGCGGTGCTCCGGCGGGAATCGCTCATAGCAGCCGGGGCGGGAACAAAGAATTTTTTCCCGGTGGTCCGCCTCCTGATGGCCCTCGCCGGCCGCTGCCGGTAGCTCGGCCACTTCCCGCCGCCTTCGGACACGCTCCCGGTAGCGGGCGGATTGCCGTCGGCGAAGCTCCTTCCCGTGCTCGCTGGCCCGATACCGCCGGGCTGCCCGGCGGCGCGACCAGACGCGGGCCGCTTGCACGCACGCTTCGCTACAGTACCGCGAGAGAGGGTGGGGAGGAGAGAACCACTTCTCGCAGCCCTTCAACAGACACATCCGCGCACGAGCGCGGGCAGGGGCTTGCGGTTTCGTCGGAAAGGAATCATGCTGGATCACGGACCCACGGAGCGTCAACTCCCGAAGGTCAAGTCCCGGCAGCGGAGCTTCGCTCTCCGCTCCGGGGCGTTTTGGACCGTTACCTCCTGCTCGCCCAACCTCGGTCCAGCTTAATCAACCCGCCCCCTCGCTTCCACCTGCTCCCGTGGCCGCCCACCACCCGGCCCCCATCCCGCCGCGATTCGTGCGCGCGCCCTCCGGCCCCCTGATCCCGCGAAAATGGCCCCCAGTTTCGCCGCGACCGACAGCCAAGGGAACCTTCGAGCCGATTGTGGCCGGGTTGAAGTTCTTCTACCTCTACA
>CAYPWB010000653.1:0-2950 GCA_964414315.1 uncultured Planctomycetaceae bacterium
CCACATCCAGTGGACAGGGCCGGGCTTGAACCGGCGACACCTGGATTTTCAGTCCCTCGAAAGAGGTATAACGCTATTCCGTTGCTGTCCTAACGCTATGCAGGGTAAAGGTTTGCGTCATGGCCGTTGTTGGGCCGTTGTTGTGCCTTCGCTGGTTTTCGGGGGGGCTTGGCAACACTTGTGGCAACAGTTGCCACGCGCGGGCCGGCTTGCGGCGGCGGGTTGACAAGGACGGCGGCGATGCGAAACTGAACGAAGCCGGGTGCGCGACGGCGCACACGCGGCTGCCCGGGTGGTCGTGAGTTCTACCTTCGCACGGCCCCCGGGCGGCCGGCCCGGCAGGAAGGTAGATTCTGGCATGGAGTCCTCAGTCAAGAGGCAGCAGTATTGGCGATTGCTCGCGCGCATTTGCAACCCTGGTGTGGACGTGGCGAACTTGGTGAGCACGCGAGAGCTTGCGGAAGAACTAGGGTGGTCGGTACGCACCGTTCAGCGCATGGCGCAGGCAGGCGAGATTCCCGTATGGAAGCGCGAACCGAGGCGCCTGATATTTGACCGCCATGCCGTGATGAACGCTCTTCAGTCGCAGCGCTGACGCGCCTTTTCGCGTGTTTTCGCGTTTGTTAAAGTTGCGCCAAATCCGTTTGACAGGTCGGGCTCAAGGCGTATCGTGACTGGTAGTTTGTTGTAAACCACACCAGATTACCGGGAGTCACGCAATGCCCGAGGACCTGCTTACAGTGGGCGATATTTGCCGCGCTCTGAACGTGCCCTCGCACATTCTGAATCACGCCCTTCAGCGGCATGGTCCCGCGCCTACGGCCCGCATAGGAATCGCTCGTGTGTGGCCACGATCGGCGCTTCCGGCCATCGAGGCGTCGATCAACAAGACGGCCACTCCGAAACTCTGGCGAAGTAAACGGTGAAGGATTCTACGATGAGCATGACGCACACCACGCCGCGAGGCAAACGCGGCCGACCGCGAGGCGCTGAATCGACCACCGGCGATGCCTTGGGTCCGATCCGATCCGACGAACTCTATCCGCTCCGGGAGCTTTGCCGGCGACTGGGACTCGGCACCAAAGGCTGGCGAACACTGCGCGACACGGGCGTGCCGGTTCGCCGGGTCGGCAAACAAGGGTTTGTTCTCGGGGCCGACGTCATCGAGCATTTCCGCGGTCTGCCCGCCAATGAGGGCGAGCGCGAATGAGCCGGCCGGCGGCCGAGACGTGCGACCTTTGGGATAGCCTTGACCAGGAGTGGGTCAAGCTGCCCTTGGCTGTAATGCAGGACGTGGGGCCGGCCGTGCAAACGCTGGGCGGCCTGCTGAGGCTCACCGACAGGGAAACCTTCCGTCAGGTGGCGGCAATCGCCGACCGGGCACGATTGCCGCTCAGGACCGTTCAGAAGCACCTTGGGAAGCTCGATGCCGGCGGGTGGATCGTCCGCAACGGACGCGAGCGAACACGGACGGGGAATCTTCGCCGGACGGCGACGATCAAGATTCCGAAGGCGACACGGGACCAGCTTTCACCATACGCCGTGTTGCCGTGGTGGGCGTGTTGTACGATTCGCCGGGTGGGGACATTGCCCTGGTCAAGCCGAGCCGTGCTGAGCGTGGTCATGGGGCAGTTGCTCAGCTTCAAAGCCGTGGTCGAGCAGCAAGACGATTACGACGCGGCCGACTGGGCGGGCGGGATGGAAAACCTTGGAGGCGAGAGCCGGTTCGCATTTTCGCTGAATCGCTTAGAGCGGGACACCGGGCTGAACCGCGAAACCATCGTTGCCGCCAAGAAGCACCTGAGGCGATTGCGCATCATCAAGCAGGTTAGGAAAACGCGGGAGGACGGCGGGCACGACCGGGACTTACTGCTGCTGAATCCAGCGTTCCGGGTGGTCATTACGGAAGCCGGAAACGACCGTTGCTACCTTGATTTCAAGACAGTGAAGGGGGGGTCGGATTTTGGGTAGGGGGGGGTCGGATTTTGGGCGCTACCCTAGTCGGATTTTGGGCGCTACCCTAGTCGGATTTGGGCGCTACCCTAGTCGGATTTTGGGCGCCCTTAAGGAGCACTACTTCTTGAGCACTACTTCTTGAGCACTACAAAGAATGAGCACTACCGGCCGCGACAGCCCGAGGCTGTCACAACCGCGGTCGATGTCGTTCGTGCGAGCACGGAGGAAAGCGATGAAACGTGAAGAGTACCTGAACCTGGAACAAGCGGCCGTCGCGGCGTTCCACGCCGGCGAGCGCTGGCACGTTTTCGCCCGGCGACACAAGGCGGCCATCCTGGAAGCCGAGCGGCGACACCCCGGGGCCGTTGAGCGGCTGCTTCATTTGTTGACCACGGGCGAGCCAAGCGGCATGAAGCCACCGCCGGTTGCCGAGGCGTGGGGGTCGCGATGAAAGCGGGAAATCGTATCTCGCGGCCCGACTTACCCCCCGGCAAGTAGGTTCTCCGACGGCGATCCGCTTCTCGGGGGAGGCGGAAAACCCCGCGGTTTGCAACCCCCTTTCTTTCGAGCGTCAACATGTCGCAATCACGAACCACGGCCGAAACGTCCGAACTGCGGCGGCTGAGCCGGCAGGCGTACCGTCTCGCCCAGCGGTTCGACGCCGAAGGCCGGCCAGACGCGGCGGCCCGGGCGCGGCGGCTGGGCGCCGAGGCGGCGCGTGAGGCCCGGAGGAAAACCGATGGACGCTGACAAACGCCCAACCGCCGGCCAGCTTGCCCACCAGGCCCGCCCTGGCGGCCTGGAGTGCCCGGAGTGCGGCTGCCGGCATTTTCGGGTGGTCAAGACGCGGCGGGGCGACGGCGTCGTTCTGCGGCGACGTGAGTGCCGGCATTGCGGCCGTCGCGTCACGACGATCGAGGTGCCATGAACGACGCGAAAACCCAACCCGATGATCGACTGCGCGGTGTTATCCGCTTGACGCGCCCGCGATGCC
>CAYPWB010000654.1:0-2934 GCA_964414315.1 uncultured Planctomycetaceae bacterium
ACGTTATGCGGCACAACCTCACGGAGATACCTATGCGACTTCTGATCGTTACGGCAATCGCAACCGTTGCTCTCTTTGGCTGCTCAGGCCAGCCGGGCCAGTCCGAGCCAAAGAACCAAGCTAGCCAAGAAAATAATGACAAACTGACCACGGCAGATGCGAAAGAGCTGATCCCCGAAGCAGCATCCATCGCGAACGAAGACTTCGAGACCCTGTCTAAGACACCGGATCCTACAAAGATTGAAACGCAAACGCTTTCGCTTGTTCTCTTTTCGCTCAACCCGTTCGAAGAGGCCAAGAAGAACCCTGCCGTCCTGAACGATTTCAAATATCTGACCGAACGGTTTCCAAAGCCCTCCACTATCGCCGACGCCATGTGGCGCAGTAAATCGAAAGGCTACGCCAGCATGATCCAGCCGGAATTCATTACCGACTGCAAATGTAACACTGAAAATGGCAAGGCTACCGGAACGGTGACCTTCACGGCCGACAAGTTATACGCCGGCACTGTTGAATTCACCGCTCATCCAAATAATGGCGCTTGGCGCGTCGAGGAGTTCCGATTGCCCAACTACGGTGTAAAGGTCGTCCGGGGCGAAGACGGAGCATGGAACAAGACGCCTCTTGAGTCCAACCCCAAGTGACAAATGACGCACAACAAACCGTTGCACGTGGAGCCGCGGCCCGCGCGGCTTTTGAAGTCAACGTCGTTCGCCGCGGCCCGGTGAACGGTGGCGTTATGCAGCATAAGGACAGATCATGAAAAGCATTCTAGCCACGGTCTTCATCCTCCTGGTGCCAGTCACAACGCGTGCTCAGGACCCGCAACCCCTGGCGGTGTCGAGCACTTGCCAGATCCGAGCGATCCCCGGAGGCAGAGACGGCTCAACCGTCGAGTATTCCTGGAAGATTGCAACGAAGAGCGATCAGGACCGTGTCGTATCGGTGGAGCAGTTGACGCGGTCGTCCCGACCCTTGCCGCTTCCCTCAATTCCGGATCTTCGTGGTTATCAAAGATTCTTGTATTGCAAAGCGGGAAGCGCGCACGAAAAGGAAATCCGGCTCGAGGTAGATCAGGCTCCCGATGGCGGGGATCGGGCTTACTGGTTTGAAGGTTTTCTCACGAGTTTGATCAACGAGGACATTCCTCTTCCCAAATCCGCGACCATCTCCGTGACAACTCGCGAAATCAAAGAGGACAACAAGCCAGGGCACTTAATCGGTATCACGGTTTCCGAGAAGGATCGTGAGCTCAGTCGCCACGTCATATTCATCCGCTTGTGGAGTCCTCAGGATCTTCAGAAGTCGTCGTTTTGGTTCGAATTGACCGAGCAAGAGCGAGAGCTTCACGACGGAAACGTTTATCAATTCTTCACCGAAGCCAAGGAGTGGGAGTCCAAGATGCGTCGGTTTGAAGAGCTCGATCACTAGCCAGCGCGGCTGCATAAGAATGCCGTGAACCGGAGCGCCGAAATCAGGCGGATTCACAATGGACAATCACTCCCCACCGCCCGGTGATCGTGGTCGTTACATGACGCGAAACGAAGGGCCGGGGAAGCATAGGGGGATCGAATGGAGCGAAACGAGCTACTCCACGCGCGCAGAGGCGGTCACTGCCACGTTGGCGTTGCGCGTATGGCCGAGGTGTTCCTCTTGACCTTTTGGGTGATTGCGCACACGAGTGGTTGCGGGTCGGAAGCTCCCGATACTGCCGTAGCCATCCTTGATGTGGACGACGAGCATGCGCAAGCCAGTGCTTTGCAGGTGCTTCATGCGAACGGCGTTGAAATGGCCGGCGGAGTGCATTTCGGCAACGGTCCCGACGCTGCCCAGTATCTCATCTTTGTCCGACGGAGCGCACAGGCACGAGCGGCAAGCCTGATTGCGGCCGATGCCAAGACAAAGGGTTATGGGGTCACACTACACTCCCCCGGCGGCAAGGAAACAATCCAGGCCGACGTGTCGCGCCGGCCCATGCCGGCTCAGCCGCCTGCGGATGGCCGGCGGGCCGAACTCCAGAAGGTCATCGCAGAGTGCGATCAGGCAATTCGATTGGACCCCGGTGATGCACAGTCGTACTGCAAACGGGGCATAGCCTATGGGAAGCAAGGTAAACTCAGGAACTCGATGAACGATCTAACGAAGGCCCTCCAATTGGACCCCACCCTCGGCGAAGCATTCAACGCTCGGGGAGTTGCCTGGGGAATGAGCGGTGAGTTCACAAAGGCCATCGCTGACTTCAATGAAGCCATTCGACTTGAACCGGAATTGGCGAAAGCATACAAAAACCGGGCTTTCGCTCACAAGAAGAACGGACACTTGGCCAAGGCGAAGGCAGACCTCGAGCGAGCGAGGGAACTCGATCCAACGATCCTCGGTGGCCAATAGGTGATCAATCTAAATGAACCCAGACAGGCGCAGGCAAGTGTCGTGGAACAACGCGGTCAACCCGACCGGGAATGGCGGTCGGGCCTTGAACTGAAGCCAATGCCGCTCACTCCCATTCCCGGCGGGTTACCGCAACCATCAGATTCCTGGAACAGGGAAGCCAGGGACGGGCTTCAAATATTGACTTCACACCCTCCGGGCGACGTGATCGAGTGGCGGCACGCCACAGGAAAAGCGGCGAACGGGAATCTTTTCCGGTTGACGGCCGGTGGCGGCGTGCGGTGAAATGGGGTCCTGCCTCGCCGTGCGCGTTCTATCGAAGGCGGTCTGGTGTACCACGTCCTGGACGGCTCCAATGCGGCGATGCCTCCCCAGGACAGTGACGGTCCGACGCCGAGCGCCGCGCCGACGACAAAACTCCCCAGACGCTTCGCGAAGAAAGTGTCATCCTTTGGATCTGGATCGGATCGCGCGCCGAGTACGACCGTCTTAGGGCCCGCGAATAGATAACTGGCCGATTTGGACGGGCTGCGGCTACGGCTGCGC